>CAZTVU010000017.1:15198-41639 GCA_964617025.1 uncultured Planctomycetales bacterium
GGCGAACGCTGTACCGCTTGCAAGGGCGATCGCGAGCATACCGGACATCGCAAGGCAACCGTGCGTGCGCAAGGTCATGGCATGCCTCCTTCCTCATCGGCGACGAGGTCCCACATCGAAACGCTTCTGCTGCCGGCCGGCGGCTTGAACGTGCACGTCGCTTCCGAGACGGCCGGCGCGAGATCCCAATTGTCAATCGTGGCGACGTACTGCGGGTGGTCGGGCACCTGTGTATCCGCGGGAGCGGCCGGCCACCGGCCTCGATCCAGATCTGCCAGTCAATGCTCTCCTGCCGGTACAGCAGGTGGTGGCAGTTCGTCTCGCCCACGGCGTGGAGGCCCACGTAATAGCCGGACTCGACGTTGGCGAGCAACGAATCGTATGTCTTCCCCATGAGCAGATCGGCCGCAGGCATCACCAAGTCGTACGTGTCGGCCAAGTAGTCGAGCATCTCGCCGATGCGGCCGGGCACGGCCTCCGTGGCGTAGGCGTTGGCCTCCCGGTCGAGCACCGTCAGCGACTTGCCGCGGTACCACGCGGACCACCTACCGTCGTCGGAATCCGTGTTCGTATAGAGCCGATCCGGCCGGATGATCGTGATGTCGCTCGTGCGGTGGAATTGGGCCAGGCGCCCGGCTTCCACGGGCGTGTCCATCGTGGCGCGGACGCGGAGACGGAACGCCTTGGCGCCGTCCAGGACGTCGCACATCTGCTTGAGAACCGCATCGGCCTGGGGGTCGGTCTCTCGCACTCGCCCGGGCGGTGAGGCACAACCTGCCGACATTGCCGCCACCGTTGCAGCGATCAGCGGCCCATAAGGCGGCCCATAAGAAAGAAAACGTTGTATACGGATCACGGATTGGTCCTCCATCGTTCGAGAGTGCAAGTCGACAGGCCGGCGCAGAACTCGCGCCGAGCCTTCAGCGATCGTAACGCTGTCACGGTCGATGCGCTAGCGAAAAAAACGCACTTTCCTTCGCCTGCGATGATGGGGTGCCGTCGCCCGCCGACCGTAGCTGCGGACCGGCAACAATAAGAATTATATCGCACCGGGTCGCACTTGTCGCCCCCGGCTTGTTGCTGTCCTGCGGCGGCTCGATCGGGCGCTGGGCGTCGCTGAGGCAGGTGACGGCGCTGTTGCGTCGTTGCTGTGCGTGAAGAGCGGCGTTCTCATGCTCTTTGCCCATGCTCCGTGTCGGCGTGCAAACTGAGGTAGTATCAAGACCTGTGGAATTGATAAGCGAGGTGCATCCTCTGGAAGTGATTGTTTCGTAGCCACTTTAAAGGAGGTGCCCTGATGGCCAGTAGAACGGATCGACGAGGAACGGTCAAGGCCCGCTAACAGGTGGAGGCGGGCGAAGCCCAGGCGGTGGTGCAGGATCATCTGGAGGCACTCGCCCGAGACGGGGCTCGACGCATGCGGACCGAGGCCCTGAACGAGGAGGTGGAGGCGTACCTTGGCCGCGGGCGGTACGAACGGACGGAGGTGTACCGCGGGTATCGCAACGGCAGCGCGCCCCGGCGGCTGACGCTGGGAGCGGGGACGATCAAGCTGGCGGTTCCTCGGGTGCGTGACGTTCCCGAAGAGCAGGAGCCGTTCGAGAGCCGGATTCTCCGCAAGTACCCGCGGGGGAGCGACACGATTGACGGGGCGTTCCTGAACCGGTTCGTGGAAGGCCCGGCGACGCGGGATTTCGAGCCGGCGTGCTGGATCGCGGACGGGGCGTTGGGGTTGTGGGCGGCGGTGGACGAGCAGAGTCCGCGTTCGGCGCAGCAGCGGTGTACGAACCACAAGACGATGAACGTGATCGGCAAGTTGCCGTTCCAGGAGCGTCCGACGTGGATGCCTCGGATTCGGGCGATCTGGCAGGCGGAGGACGAGAAGGCGGCCCGGCGGTTGGCCGCCTCGGCGGTTCAGGATCTGCGGGAGGCGGGCTACGACCGGGCGGCGGACTGTCTGGAGGACGATCTGGATTGGTGCCTGACGTTCTTCCAGTTCCCGGCGGCGCCCTGGATTCATCTGCGGACGACGAATCCGATCGAGTCGATCTTTGCGACGGTTCGGCTGCGGGCGAACGCGGCGAAGCGGTTCAAGAAGACGCGGAGCGGCGTGTGTCTGATTCACCGGGTGATCGAGCGTCTGAGCAAACGCTGGCGGCGGCTGCAGTCGGCGCCCCTGTGCCGCACGGTGCCCCTGCCGTCGGGCTCCAAGAAGAAATCGAACGTCGCGTGACCAGACGGCATGGACGGATGCCCCAAAGCAATTTACACAGGAGTTGACACTGCCTCCGGCGCTCGTGAGACGGGCCGCTCGGTCGGAGATCGTCCCATCCGTGAGGAGCGGCTACACGTAGCGAATACTGAAACGGATGACCGAGCCCATGGCATAGGCGATGGCGCACACGCCGGCCATCGCAAACACGGAGTAGGGCCGGACGGTACCCTTTAGAGTTGGCACGATTACAAGGAAGTCGCTGCCGAACATCGAGGCCAGGGGAGTCGCTCTGGCTGTGCCAAGCTCCTTGCCGTTATTTGTCATCGACGTGCCTTCGTAAACCGTAGTGACGCACCACACGATTTGCAATGTCCGCTATGCACCGTCTTTGAGGCCGCGCCAAGCGTCAGTCGGCCAGCAGGTTGCGGGCCCGCAGCAGAAGCCGCTCTACCGGGCTCAGTTTCTGAAGCTCCTCAAGCCGGTTCCGCATGGCCACCGGGTTGTCCGTGATGATGTTGGCCACGCCGCGGTCAAGCAACGGAACGAGCATCTCGGGGTCATTGATGGTCCAAGCATGCACCTTCACGCCACGGACGGCGGCTGTATCGACGAGGTGTCGCGTCGCGAGCCGTCCTGCGACCATCAGGAAGCTCACGTCCAGCTTGGACAGGTCGCCTATTTGCCCGCCGGCTATGAATCCGATTTGAAGTCCGGGTTCCATGCTCCGGGCGAGTTGAATGCCCTCGTACGACTGCGAGCACAATCGGCAGCGACGAGTGATTCCCGCCCGCCTCAAGGATTCCAGCACCGCGTGTACCAGGGGGGCCACGTCAGCCGGTCCGTTCGGCTTGAGCTCAATGTTAAGCTGGATCCTGTCGCCGGCGGCGGTGATCAGCTCGTCCAGCGTCGGTACACGTTCCCCGCTGAATTCGCCGCTGAATCTGCTCCCGACATCGATAGACTTGATCTGCGACAGCGTGCACTCCGCTACTCGCCGCTGCAGACCGCCAACCCGGACCAGGTCGGCGTCATGCAAGACCACGATGGCGCCGTCCGCGGTTCGTTGCACGTCGAGTTCCGCCCAATCGGCCCGGGCTTCGATCGCCTTACGGACTGCCGCCACCGTGTTCTCGGGAGCCAAAGCGGCACCGCAACGATGAGCCGTGATCTCCAGGTTTTCGTGTATTTGCACGCGGCCTACAATGGCGTAACACAAGAGAGGCACCGCCAGGACGAAGACCACGCCGAAGCCTGCCATCCGCCAGCGGACAGGGGTACCTGTTGCCGGTCGCAGCGCTTCCTGAACCGGCAGCTGCGTGCCCACCGCCTCCCGGTACAACACGAGCACGAGTGACGCAAAGCTTGCACTGCTGAGGACCGACAACAGGGCCGCAACGAGCGTGTGCAGGATCAATGCAGTCGCCACAACCGGCAGCAGAATCGACAGCGACAGACCGACGCGGTCGAGCAGCCAGCCCGAGCTCAACCGCAGCCCACCCATCACTACGCTGGACAGCACAACGACTGCCGCCAACCAGGTCGTCACGAAAATGAGCATGGACGCAAGCCTGCCCTGCGTTCGCCCGACGCTGAGGCTCATGGCCTTGCCGCCCCGAACACCCGGCTCAAACAGAACGGCGGGCAACGCCGGCAACCATCGCAACAGCAGGTACCCGGCCACCAGGGCATAGGCCACCAGCAGGCACGCACCGACCGCGGCTCCGAACCAGAATACCGGCGGCTTGACGACGATCAGCCCATTCAGGTCTCGGCCTGCCCACAGCTTCCTCAGCAAGGCGCCCATTGCCAGGAGAAACGGCGCGGCCAGGACCGTCAGGATGACCAGTTGCCTCAGACCCAAGCCGAGCACAAGGAATCCACGCCTTCCGGCCGTGGCGAAGATGCTCCACCAAGTGGCGTCGCGATTTGCCAGCAGTAGCATGAGCCCGGCGATCTGGAGATAGAAGGTCGCCAGCGCAACCGTGCCCACGCAAATCAGCGCAGCCATGCCGGGCGGAGAGAGGACGAAAGCGATGATCTCAAAGTTCCCGACCGAACAACGTCCCCATCGCTCCAGGCCGAGCCGCAATATGCCGGCACCCAATGGAGCAAGGACGAGCAGACGGAGCAATTCAAAGGCCAGCGCAAAACGCACGATCGGGCCGATCCGGCCACGGATATTGGTCATTACGTCGCGGACCCGTTCCCGGAGTGGCCTCGCTCGCCGGACGTGATCTTCCTGTGTGCCGTGTTGAGCCAACGATGCCCTCTTGCCGGTCCTTGTTCTGAATGCCCGAGTTGTACAGATATCGCCGACTGACTTCCTGCGGCCGCTGCGCGCGTGCCGCATGCCGATTCCCTCTCCTAGCTCGCGGCGGGGTTCTTTTTCGTCGACGCCCCGACAGCCACGAACTCAAGCTCGTCGCAGCGGTCATTCTCGTCAAACCGGATGACGCAGTAGTGAGGCGTGCCGAGATCAGTCACCATGCCGGCGTCGTAGATCTGAACAAGACGCTTCGTGTTCTCGCTTCGTGCGGCGAGGAGCGGCTGGCCAAATCCCAGCTTCGTTTCGCACTCCTGGGGAGGCTTGCCCTTGACCTTCTCCTTCAGGATGAGCGCGCGAGGGATGTCTACCTTTCGGCCGCTCTTCTCGGTCTTGCTCACCGAAACCACCTTTTCCGCGAACACCTCGACCACGTATCGTTGGTGACCGAGCATGTCGAGCTTGACGGGGTACATCCGCCAGCGCCGATCACTGCCGACGTCCTTGAAGACGTCGATTGTCTTACCGAACGTCTCGTCAGCCGCCGAGACAGGACGCCCGACGAGGGCCTCGCTCCGTTGCTTGACGTCACCGTCCTCGATCAGGTCGCCGGCCAAACGCGCGCCGAGCTTCGCCCCGGTCTTGACGGGGTTGCAGCCGACCGCCGAGGTCAGGAGCAGCAGCACCGCCCATGCGACAGGTCCGCAGGGTCTGCGAGCCAGGCCTGTCGGGGTTCCTCGCGGCGACCGAAGAGCGAAGAAATCACGGAGAATTGGAGACACGTGATCCTCCTCAGTATGTGATCAAAAGGCCAAGTGCGTCCTTACCCTATGTTCGCGAATAGAACGACCACGGACCGCGGCCCGGCTCGATAGTTATAACCTGGAACCGGAGGCGACGACCGCCACTCGACAATGTCGTCAGGCGAATCCAACGCGGTGTCGATCCACCGGCGCCAAGGATTCGAGTCTCCATTCTCGACCGGCGGCAGTTCAAAGTCGAGAGGCTCCCAGTACGCATTCAGGATGAGGTGCAGGAGCAACCCCTCGCTCTGCATCTCGGCGCTGAGCGCCACGCTGTGCGAAGACTCGCCCCAGTCCGGTTGGCCGAGCTTCACGCCGTGCCAACTGCACTTTGCCTGCCGCAGCAATTGGTTCAGGCTCCAGCGCTGGACCTCGTGCCGTGTCGTACGCTCGATCCGCCGCGCGATGAGGAGTCTCGCAAACCGGTGCACATCCGCGTGTTTGGCGAGCAGCGTCCAGTCGAGCCAGTTGGTCTCGTCGTCGTGGCAGTATGCATTGTTGTTGCCCCTCTGCGTGCGCCTCACCTCATCGCCCATCAGGATCATGGGCGTGCCGACCGACAACAACGTTGCGGCCAGGCAGTTCTTCACCTGGCGGTTTCGCAGCTTTTCCACGGCCGGATCATCGGTCGGGCCCTCGATGCCGCAGTTCCAGCTTCGGTTGTCGTCGCCGCCGTCGCGGTTGTTGTCGCCGTTCGGCTCGTTGTGCTTCCGATCGTAGGAGACGAGGTCGTTGAGCGTGAAGCCATCGTGGCACGTCACGAAGTTGATGCTCTGCTCGGGCTCGCGTTCCTCGTGGCCGAAGATCTCGGGGCTGCCGAGCATCCGATCGGCCAGGCGGGCCACCGAGCCGTTGTCTCCCCGGAAGAAGCCCCGGACATCGTCGCGGAATCGCCCGTTCCATTCTCTCCAACTATCGCCGACGAAACTGCCCACCTGGTACAGCCCGGCCGCGTCCCACGCCTCGGCAATCATCTTTGTGCCCGCGAGCAACGGATCCGACTCGATATCCCACAGCACCGGAGGGTTTGCCATCACGTGGCCCGTGGAATCCCGCGAGAGGATCGATGCGAGATCGAACCGGAAGCCGTCCACGTGCAACTTCCCGACCCAATACCGAAGGCTATCGACAATCATGCGGCGGACGATGGGGTGGTTGGCGTTGAGCGTGTTCCCGCACCCGCTGTAGTTGGCGTAACGCGAGCGGTCCTGTTCGAGGATGTAATAGGTGCTGTTGTCCAGGCCGCGGAAACTCAGCGTGGGCCCGTTGTGGTCGCCCTCGGAGGTGTGGTTGAACACCACATCGAGGATGACCTCGATGCTCGCGCGGTGCAGGGCCTTGACCATGTCGCGAAACTCATCCACCGGACCGAGCGGATCCTGACGCGAGCTGTATGCCCGGTGCGGCGCGAAGGACGAAACCGGCTGATACCCCCAGTAGTTGATCCGGCCCGGCGGGGCATCCTGAGGGTCGAACTGAAACACCGGCAGGAGTTCCACCGCCGTAATGCCGAGTTCGCGAAGATACGGAATCTTCTCGATCAGCCCGGCGAACGTGCCGCGGGTCTTCTCCGGGACGCCGGAATTCGGATGGCGGGTGAACCCGCGTACGTGCATCTCGTAGATAACCGTCCGCGCGGGAGACCGCTTCAGCGGTACATCGCCTTCCCAGTCGTATGCCTCGGGATCGACCACCACGCTCTTCATCGCGGTTGCGGCGTTGTCGCCTTCTCTGCAGGCCGCTTCACGGCTATAGTTCTTCGGAACCACCACGCCGCGGCCGTAGGGGTCGAGGAGGACTTTGTTGCGGTCAAACCGCGTGCCGCTTGCGGGCTCGAACGGTCCGTCGGCCCGATAGCCGTAGATCTGCCCCAGCTGCACGCCGGGAACGAATACATGCCAGTAGTGATAGGTGCGGTTAGTGGCGGGATCAATGCGGATGACCCGCGCGGGCCGAGCGTCATCCTCCCGATCGAAGAACAGCAACTCCATGCCCGTTGCGCTTCGAGAAAAGACGCTGAAGTTGACGCCGCCGTCGACGACCGTGGCGCCGAGAGGTGAACTGCGTCCGTTGCCGTCAATCGAACTCATGGTCGCTCTTCGAATGCTTCACCCACCCGGCGGACCAATATGTTACCTGCGATCTGCTGGCAAGGCGAATCCGGGGCCGGCCGCCGCCGAAGCGCAGGCCCGCCTGGCCGAAGGGCGGATGAAGCTCGTCGGCGCGATCTACAAGATCGAGTCGGCGGGGCGAGGTTCTGTGAAAAGAAGGCGCCGCCCGTCGTGTGTCTCCCGAGTTTCAGCAAGAATGAGCCGACAAAGCGGGCTTGGAAACGGTGATCGAACGAGACTTCTTCATGACGTGGATTCAGCGATATCGGCTTCGGAGGTTCCTGAGTTCGCCGGTGGGGGTAGCGCCGCTCCTGTCCTCGGTAGCCGCGCTGGTCCTCCACAGGATCCCTTGGGGGATCGATGTGCGAACCCAGCGGGCCTGGCTGGCTTTCACTCCGGAAGGGGCTCGCGGCGTGGTCGGCGCGATTGCCTCCTCGATGCTGACGTTCACGGTGTTCGCATTCTCCATCCTGCTTCTCGCCGTTCAGATCGCTGGCGCGCAACTCTCGCCCCGCGTCATGGCGCTGGCGATGAGGGGCCGGCTGCTCAAGTGGGCACTGGGCTCCTTTGTGTTCACGTTCACCCACTCCATCGCCGTGCGGAGCTTCATCGGGGATGTGGTGCCGCAACTGCCGATGGTGGGGGTTATCCTCGGCTGCTTTGCGAGCATCGGCATGGTCCTCTATCGGGTCGACCGCACCGCAAAGCACCTGCGGCCCGCAGGCATCATCCGCAGCATCGCGGAGACGGCCAACGGGGTCATCGAGGGCATCTACCCGCACTTGCTCGCGGAGTCGGACGGCGTACCTGCGGAACAGCCGATTTCGGGCTCCGGCAAGGTCTCACGCACGGTCTACTACCAGGGGACATCGGGTATGTTCCAGGCCTCGGACGGCCACGGTTTGGCGGAGGCAGCGCGTCGGAACGGGTGCACCATCCGGGTCGTGCCGCAGGTCGGGGGCTTTGTCACAAAGGGCGAGCCGCTGTTCTGCATCTATGGCGGCGGAGACGGCCTTCGCGACAGCGAGCTACATCAGGCTGTCGCGTTCGCGCCCGAGCGCACCGTGCAGCAGGATCCGACGTTCCCCTTTCGGATCATCGTCGACATCGCGTCCAAGGCGCTTTCCCCGGCGATCAACGATCCGTCCGCCGCCGATCCTTGCCCTCGCCATCCGCCGCGAACAACGGGGCCAACCGCTTCTCCATGTGCCATTGGATGCAGTACACCAGCACACACAGCAGCACGTGCGCCTCGATCCGGTCATCCTTGTGGTGATAGGTCGGGCGAATCTCGATCGACACCGTCTTGAGTTGCCGGAGTTCCCGCTCCACCACCGCCAGTTGCCGATAGCAGGCCACGGCCTCGTTCTCGTCGAACGCTTCCGCCGACGCATCCGTCCGAACTACACAGCAGCCATCCAGCGAACGCTCCAACGCTACACGCGCCTCACCCACCTCCCAACGCAGCTTCCCCTCGTGCACGTCCCAGCGAAAGAACTTTCCCACCTTCCATTTCGCCAACGCCTTGCCCACCGCCGCCCCCGGTTCCTTCGCCGTCCACCGCCTTCGACTCGCGGCCAACGTCTCCATCGACTCCCGCGTCTTGGCGATCAATGCCTCCCGCGTCCGATGCTCCTTCTCGCCCGTCGCGGGATTGCGGCAGAGCAGGTACTGAATCCCCGTCGCCGCCGGATCGTACACCTCGGCAATCCGGTGCTCATCAAACAACCCCGGCTCGATCACCCTCCGCTGAACCAGCCGGAAGATCTCCGGGTGCGTCAAGGCCGTCACGCTCCGGATTCCCGCCTCCGTGAGCTCCCGAAACCGCGCCGCCGTGATCATCCCCCGATCCCCCGCTAGCACCACATCCCGCAACCCGTACGCCTCTTTCAACTCCTTTACACGATCCGCCAGCGTCCTGTGGTCGTTCGTGTTCCTGCGATACACCGATACCCCCACCGGGCATCCCTCCTTATGCGTCAGGAGCCCGATCACAATCTGCTTGCGGCCCCGCTTGCCGTCCCGGTCGTAGCCCCGGTCCACCCGCCGGCTCCCCACGTACTCGCCCTCGAAATACGAACTCGTCACATCGTAGAGGACCAGGCAGCTATCCTTCAGGTGCCTCCGCGTGAACGCCGCTCGCAAACCCCGCCCGACTCCCGCGGGCAGCCCCGCCGGAGGAACTCGCGCACCGCCTCCGCTTGGTCCTGCGCCAGCCCCGTAACGCGCCCGCGCGTTCGGTGCCGCACCCGCCCATCCTCCCGAGACGTCTCGCGAAACGGGCCATACACATAGGGACCCTTCCGCCGCCGATCGACATGGATCTCGAGATACATGGGTCGCCTCCGGTCATGGCTTCGAAAAAGAGATTCTCCTCCAAATCAGTTGGTGCCCTGAGGCCTTCATCGAACTCCTTGAGGGGTCTTGACCCCAGCGTTGCATACGCCAACGCTGGAAAACGAAAAAACGAGAAAGCGAGAAAACGAAAAACGTCTGGTGATGGAGTGCACTCACGACTGCACTGCAGGTGTATTCCCGATACGGCCCTCCGAACGTGTTTTTGGCTTTTCCGCTTCTTCGCTTTCTCGCTTTTCCGTCGTTGCGTTATGCAACGACGGCGTTGAGTTATCGCTTTCAGGGATCGGGCAGCCATGAAAACAGGCCAGATCCTGCGAAAACAGATTGATACAGCAAGCCCCCGGCCTCTCTGGCAGCGCGCCCTCGGAACCGCCCGCTGGGCGGCCCTGTCCCCTGGCTATCGGGCTCGGTATACCGACCGGCCCGTGGCGCAAAGGTCCTGAATCCGGGCTGATCTGGAGGCGGGAGCCTGAAAAGCCGCCAACTTTTCGGGAGGAGAACCAAGAAAAACAAGCGTACCACACGGTAAAGGAAATGACACGCGATAAAACGAAATCAAGTACGTGGCTACGAATTGAAACCCAAGACAGCGGTTAAACCTCTGCCCACTAGACAATTAGCTCATTTCAGACGGGGGAATTCGCGGCATGACTGCCTGATCCCTGAAAGGCATACAAGACCCTCCAAGGACTCAGATGATGACCTCAGGGCACCAACTAATCTGGATGCAGAACCACCAAGGATCAAAGGCGGTTTGAACCTTGCTTCGCACGCGGACCGCGCTGCCGCCCGAAACTTGCCGGGTTCGGTGCAGCCCAGGCAACTTGTCCAAACGAAGGAGACCTCTGGGCATGCGAGTTTTCGGGTTCCGCAAAGGAGCCCGCGAGCAGTTTGTTCTGGACCCCGGCACCCCAGCGGACTCGCTAAAGCGGCGGCGATCGCTTATGCTTTAGGGATGGCGGTGAGATGCTTGCGAGCACAACGAATCTACACGAAGGAGTAACCACATGGTGTTCAAGACCGGTCTAAGGCATTACGGCATGGCCGCAGCGGCACTTGTGCTTTTGGCCGGCTCCGCATCGGCCGACTTCAAGAGCCTGATCGCCCGTCTCCCGAGCGACGCGAATGCAATCGTTCTGATCGATGCGGAGAAGGTGCTGAACAGCCCGCTTGGCGTCCGCGAAGGCTGGAAGGTCAAGATGGCCGATGCCTATGCGCGGAAGCCGCTGATAGTTCCGCCGGATGCGAGCCGCGTCGTGATGGCTGCGCTGCTTGACCCCACGGACATGGAAACGATCTGGGAGGTGTCGGTGATGGACTTGGCCAAGCCGCCGTCGCTCGACCTTATGGCCCGGGCCGAAGGGGGTTTCGTCGACAAGCTCGGAGAGACCCCGGCCGTTTGGTCACCGATCAACGCGTACTTCATCCAGTTTGATGCGCTCGTCCTCGGCGCGGCCTGCCCTGCCAACCGGCAATTCGCTGCGAGATGGGCGGCGAGGAAACCGGCCGCGTCGGGCGCTGCTTTGCCGGCGTATCTGGCCAAGGCGGCGGGGGCCGTCGGGACCGAGACGCCCATCGTCATGGCGATGGACTTGCAGGACGTGACCTGCGCGCCGAAGGTCCGCAGGCGTCTCGGGACCGAGACGTTCGCGTCGCTGGAGGGCAAGAACCCGGACCTGGACGCGCTCAGCGAGATGTTCGCCGGCATTCGCGGCGTGACGCTCCGCGTCGCGGTCGGGCAGGAGGCGACCGGGCGGGGCGTCGTTGACTTTGAGAGCGACACGGCCATCCTTGCGGGCTTTGCCAAACCGCTGCTGCTGGAACTCCTCTCGCAGTCGGGCGCTGCCATCGACGACATCGAGTCCTGGCAGGTCCAAGCGAAGGGCAGGCAGGTGACGTTCGAGGGTACGCTTTCGAGCGAAGGGCTTCGGCGTCTGCTCAGCGTCGTGAACCCCCCGGCGCCGCAGGCCGCCGCCCCGCCGGCGTCGGAGAAGCCCGGTGCGAGCGAGAAGGACGTGAAGGCCGCGGCGTCGCAGCAGTACTTCCGGGCGGTGCGGGACATCATCCAGCGGCTCGACAAGAAGACGCAGGGGGGGCGATCCGGCTCGCTCTCCGATATCGCCACGTTCCTGAAGCGGGACGCGAGCGAGATCAGCCGTTTGCCGATTCTGAACGTCGACCCGGACCTCGTCCGATTTGCCGCCGAGATCAGCGCACGGCTGAACGACGCCTCGCGGGTGATGAGCGAAGGGACGCTGCAGACCCATGCCCGCACGTCCGCCGTCCGGACCACGCATGTGGACGGCCATTCCGGCTATTCCGGCTACAGCGGGTACTACGGTTCGGAGCGAAGCGCCCGACGCGAGGACAACGCGCAGCGCCGGGCCGCGCTCGCGCAGGCCGAGTCGCAGCGCCGGCAGGCCGCGAAGGAGGAACGGGCCAAGGCGGTCGGCCAGGCGGGCGAGATATTCAAAGGCATCAAGGCGGAGGCGGAGCGAATCCGCATCGAGATGACGAACCGGTATCAGGTGGAGTTCTGATCCTCTGATTTGCAGTGACCGCGTGGATCGGCATCGTCACGGGCGACCGGAAGTGCCCGGTCCTCGGCGCAATCATCCCCGGAGCCAGGCCAGCAGGATCAGATCGAGAACCAGGGCCGTCAGGATGACAACGGCCAGCCAATGGCCGGCGGAGAATGCCTCGGCCCTCGGTAGCGGCGGCGGGACCTCCGGCGTCACGTCGAGTTCGAGCGGTTCGTTGCGGCGCGCCTGGTGCTGCGCCTCGGCGATGAGGAGGTTCGCGTCGAATGCGGGGATGCCGATGTCGTCGGCGTATCGCTGGAGCGCTCGTCGACGGCTGTAACGGAGGATGCCGCCCTCCAGCTCCGCGATGACCATCTGCTTGAAGATGCGGCGAAGCTCGGCCTGCGTGAACTGGGCACGGCCGCCCGCCTGTCCTGCGCGGTAGTCGCTTCCTTCCCGGTAATGCATCGTCCTTCGTTCCTCCTCCCGATTGAATTATACCCCGGCCGCGCCGGCGCGGCGCGCGATTGGAGCTCGGGCGGCCGACAACCCGCAAAGGCCGCTCGTGTTACCGGGCGTTGTGCCTCGCAAAGGCCGGGGGGTTCCGGTATAGTGCCGTCGTGCGTTCGGGAGGACAAAGGTTGGAGTTTGACCTTCAGCGGTTTTATCGCATCAACCGACGCGTTCTGATATGGGGGCTGTTCTTCTTCGCCCTCTACCTGATGCGCGGCTACTTCACGCTCATCTTCCTGACGTTTGTGCTGGGGTTTGCCGGGCGTCAGGTGGCGACATTCGTCGTCCGCCACCTGTCCGTGTCGTACCGGCTGGCGGTCATCGTCCCCTATGTGATCTTCCTGGCACTGCTGATCGTGTTCCTCTCGCTCGCCCTGCCGCAACTGCTGAAGGAGGGCCGCGATTTCGCGCAGAACAAGCGGCTGCAGGAGGAGCTCTTCGGCCAGTTGGCCCGGATCAAGGCCGATTATCCGTTCGTGGACCGGCTGATCGAGCAGCAGCTTGCCGCCCTGCAGCCCGGCGAGCGGGACCGCGCCGATTCGCCCGAGCCCCGCACCAGCACCCAGGCCGGCCACGAACGCGACGCGGAGGCGATCCTCTCGCTCGTGCAGGAGTACGTCGGGCCGCTGCCGCACCTGGTGCTCGGGTTCCTGGGGACGGTGGTCACGCTCTCGCTCCAGTTCATCCTCGCCGTGTTCCTCAGCTTTCTGATCCTGCTGGACTACGCCCGGATCGGTCGCGAGGTCTCGCAGTGGCGCGACTCGTCGCTCGGGGCGTTCTTCGAGGAGACCGCATCCGGCGTGGTGAACTTCGCCACCGTCGTCGGCCGGGCCTTTCAATGCCAGTTCTACATCACCACGCTGAACTCCGCGCTGACACTCGCGGGGCTGCTGGTGCTCGGCATTCAGCCGTACGTGCTGCTGACCGCGATCGTTTTCATGTTCGGGTTCATCCCCGTGCTCGGCGTGTTCATCTCGTCCGTGCCGATCATCCTGATCGCGCTGAACACCGGGGGCCTCAAGCTCGGTTTCGCGGCCCTCGGCGTGATCGTCGCCGTGCACCTCGTCGAGGCCTACATCCTCAACCCCCGGATCTATGCGGCGCGATTCCACCTCAATCCGGTCATCACGCTGCTCCTCCCGCTGGTCGCTCACCGGCTCTTCGGCGTGTGGGGGATGCTGCTCGGGATCCCGGTCACGCACTACGCGCTGACCGTCGCCATCCAGATCCCGCGGCCGAACCGGGCGCTGTCGGCCGCGCGTCCGAGCGAGGGGGCGTCCCCGCCGACGGCGCCCGAACAGGGCTGACGCCGCGGCGGGCGGTGACGGCTTACGGCCGCCAGAGCTTTAGCGTCACGGGACCCTTCAGCTCCGGCGGACCGGCGCGATAGAAGAACGCGTCGAGCCCCGGCTGCGGTTTGTGGCGGACGGTGACCTTCAGCCGGTTGGCGCCGGCCTGCACGCGCCCCGTGAGCACGAAGCGGTACGGTCGCCAATGCGCCTCGAGCGGCGGCGTGTCGTTGATCCGCAATTCGCACCAGTTCGACACCGTGCCGAGATCCAGGACGACGGCCATTCGCGCCTCGTCCTCCGTGAGGTCGAACCGCCGCTCGTAGATGCGGGTGTCGCCGGGCGGGCCGTAAAGCGCGGCCGACAGCGACATCGCCGTCGGCTTGCCGTGCAGCAGCCAGCCGTCATCCAGCGCGCGGATCTCCGGCCCTTGCGGCACCATCCGGCGGACGGCGGCGCGGACGGCCTCGCTCCCGGCGGCGTCGCCCGGCCGGGCGACCAGGATTCGCGTCTGCCCGTCCGACTGCCGGAGTCCGCCGATCTCCCCGACCAGGTCGGCATCCAGCCCCGGGCCGGGCATCAGGACGATCACGCGGAAGGCCATCTCGCGGAAGTCGGAGAGATGCTCGCGCACGATCTGACGCCATGTCTCCGGCGACAGGTGCATGCGGGCGGCTGCGCCGGGGCCGTAGGCCAGCGCGGGGAAGACCATCCCGCCGCATGACCGCGCGAGGGCAACGGCCCCCGCCGTCACCGCATCGACCGAGTCGCCGCCGCCCGGCAGCGGCCAATAGACGACCGGGGCCTCGTCGTAGCGTCGGAGCCACTCCCGCGGCAACTGGTGATCGTAGCGGACCTCCGGCGGCTGCCGGGTATCCGGGGGCCACGCGACCGGCGGCCGCGCCTTTCCATAGTCCACCTCGCCAAGCGCCTTGCCGACCTCGCGGACCAGGCCGTCCAGGACCGCTTCGGTCCCGCGGCGGCCGTACAGCGGGTTGGCCCAGATCCGCGGATCGGCGCCGTACACCCCGTAGAACTCGGTGCACTGGCGGAACTCGTACGGCGGCGTGATCACGTCGCCGGCGGGCCGCGTCGTCGCCGGCAACGGCGGCAGGCGCGAAAGGTCCACCAGCCCCGGCCGCAGGACCATCAATACCGATGTCTCCCAGGCCGCCGCGTGGTCGCCGCAGGGGATTCCCTGCACGACCATGTTCTCCGAGATCGAGATCACCCGGAGCGTGCCGCGCTCGTTGAATCGGGCCGCGACGGACGGGATGACGCCGGGGTAGTGGCCCGACAGCCAGACGCAGACGCGGAAGCCCTGCGCCTCGATCCGGGCGAGGAGCTCCTCGGCGGCGCGGAAGTAAAGATCCTGCGGGATGGTCAGCGTGCCGCGCGGGTACGTCGCCGGGTCGAAGGGTGTGGAGGCGTCCGGCCCGAGCCAGAGCGTCGGGAAGCAGACGCCGCCGAGCGACGAGGCGGCCATGCGGCAGAGCGTTTCGGCCTTCAGGGCATCCAGGCCGCAGGCGGACTGCTCGCCGTGCCATTCGTTGATGCCCACGGGCAGGTACGCCACGGGGCAGCGGGCGACGGCCTGTTTCAGCTCCGCGTCGGTCATCGTTTCGCAGGAGCCCGGCGACGCGGCACGGAGGACGTCGGTGTGCGCAATGTACGCCGCCAGTACGAATGGGAACGATTTTCGGATGATGCTCACACGGCAACTCCATACGGAACAGGCTGTTGCCGAGTCGGTTCCGTCTGAGGTCGCGCAGTGTGCAATCGCGAAACGGTTCCGGGCCGTGTCGGCCCGGAACCTCTTGCCAATGCACAACGCGCACGGAGCCGGGCCGTGTCGGCCCGGGATCCTTTGGAAACACGTCCGGCTCGACACAAGGCGGCTTTGTACGATGTTGCGCATTGTACAAACATGCCCGGCTCGACACGAGCCGGTTCTATTTGACGTGACACGACGTGCACCCGAGAAACCGCGCCGGGCTTGTCCGGTGCGTCTCCGCGTATAAAATCCCGCGTCAGTGAGATCAACACGACAACTTACGGAGTGCGTTCTCATGGGTCTTTCCGAGAAGCGAGTCGTTGTCCTGGTGGAGAACGTCTACGAGGACCTGGAGCTGTGGTATCCCGTCCTGCGGTTTCGGGAGGCCGGGGCGCAGGTGATGATCGTCGGGCCCGAGGCGGGCAAGACGTACGAAAGCAAGCACGGCTACCCCGCCAAGGCCGACCGGGCCGCCGAAAGCATCCGCGGCGACAATGTCGACGCCGTCATCATCCCCGGCGGCTACTCGCCGGACCGCATGCGGCTGTGCCCGGCGATGAAGAAGCTCGTCGGCGACGCCCTGGCGGCCAACAAGATCGTTGCGGCGATTTGCCACGGCGGTTGGATGCTCGCCTCGCACCCGAAGCTCATCCAGGGCCGCACGATGACCTGCTACGCCGCCATCATTGACGACCTCGTCAACGCCGGGGCCAAGTATGTGGACCAGGAGGTCGTCGTCGACGGCAACATCATCACCTCCCGCGTGCCGACCGACCTGCCGGCCTTCTGCCGGGCGATCCTCAAGGCGCTGGGGGGCTGAGGCCGATTCCGTACCGGTCTTGTCGGCAAGCTTCCCGGGGGCGTCGGGGAGATCGGGCCGAAATCGCGGAAATCGCGCGAAAAAAGCTGGAATGATCGTGACTTTGCTTCCGAAGTATGGTATATTAGCTCAGGAGCCTGAATAAGGCCCAGGCCGCGTGACCCGCGCAGGCCGACGGGTCAGTACGGCCAACCGTCTACGGACGCAACGGCGAGCGCCCTCGAGCGACAGCTCGACGCCCTCGCCGTTGATCGTTTTACGGGCGGCTCTCGGACGCCCTTCGCCCAAGGTATGGAGCGCGAGGGTCTGCGCCGCCGTCACGCCTTTGCGTGCCACCGAGTCGAATGCGCGCATCATCTCGAAGGCAGGGCGCAGCGTATCCCACGGATGGTACGCGATTCTGCGGCGAGTAGCGGGAGTACAGGGTTCTCGTCGCCGCGATCGGCGGACATCCCCCCGCCCTTCGAAGATATTCCCGGATTCCCTGTCTTACCGACACGCTTTTCCGAAGACGATCGGGCCGCGTTCGGGCGTTCCCGGATATCCGCGTCTCGCGATTCGTCGTCCGCCGGCAACTGGGGAGTGCGGTGGCAACGCCACCGCTTTGCCGCGGACGGTCTGCCGCATTCTGGTGCGTCCCGGCGCGCCCGAGGAAAGGCGGCGTTAAGGCCGCCGCAGTCCAAGACGCGCGGGCCGCGCCGCACAAGACGGGCGGGGCAACCGCTGCCCGAGTCGAAATCGGGGCGGGGTCTTCCCACGCAACTGGCTCGCAAGAGGGGCATCCTTGGGTTGCGGCCGGCGGCTGCGCTGGGCGTGGTTCGCGTGTTTTCCCGTTCCCGAAAAGGATCGAACTGCGAAACACGCGGGACTCAGGCGGGATACCATGCGACTGCTCTGGAGTCATGTTACAGCCTCCAATTCTGCTTGCTTTTCGCGAAAGAGATCGACACAATCCCCGCCGCGAGACCAACATGATGGATCCGAAACCCGCCGTCTTCACCGTCCTCGACTGGGCCGTCCTCGTCGGTTACTTCGCCGGCATCACGCTTTTCGGCCTCTGGATCAGCCGCAAGATCCGCACCAGCGGCGGCTACTTCCTCGGCGACCGACGGCTGCCCTGGTGGATCATGGTCGGCCAGTCCTTCGGCACCGGCACCAACGCCGAGAACCCCGTCGCCCAGACCGGGGCCACCTGCGAATACGGCTTCGCCACCATCTGGTACCAGTGGAAGAACATGCTGGTCACGCCCTTCTACTGGCTGATGAGCCCCTGGTATCGGCGGAGCGAACGGACGACCATCGGCGAGATCGTCGAGGACCGCTACGGCCGCGGGCTGGCCCTGCTGTACACCGCGTTTGCCATCGCCTTCTTCGTCTTCAACCAGGGCGCGATGCTAAAGGGGGCGGGCAAGATCATCTCGGTCGCCACCGGGGGCCAGATCATCTCTGCCAACGGCGTCGTGCTCGCCATGACCGCAGCGTTCATCCTCTACAGCTTCTTCGGCGGGCTCGTCGCCTCGGCGTACACCGACTTCATTCAGGGATTGCTCATCATCGTCCTGTCCTTTCTGTTGATCCCGACAGGGCTGGCGGCGGTGGGCGGCTTCGCCGGCATGCGGGCGAATCTCAAGCCCGAGTTCTTCGAGCTCTATAACGCCAGCAGCGGCGTCGACGCCTTCACGATCGCCATGCTGACGCTCAACGGACTGATCGGCATCACCGCCCAGCCGCACACGCTGACGATGAACGCCACGGGCCGCTCCGAGCGGGCCGGGCGGATCGGCCAGACGTACGGCTCGATGGTAAAGCGCTTCTGCACGATCGGCTGGGCGCTGACGGGCCTGATCGTCGCCGCGATGGTCATTCAGCGCGGCGAGCCCATACCCGATCGCGAACACGCATTCGGCTACGCCTGCCTCCACCTGCTCGGGCCGGGCATGGTCGGCCTGATGGTCTCCTGCGTCCTCGCGGCGAACATGTCCACCTGCTCGAACTTCATGGTCAACACGGGCGCCCTCTTCACGCGAAATCTGTACGCCGCGTGCCTCCGCCCGGCCGCGACCGATGCCGAACTCCTGCTCGTCGGCCGCCTGTCGGGGCTGAGCCTGACCGGGTTGGGCGTCGCCTTCGCCCTGTACGTCGACCGGATCCTGGATGCGTTCATGTTCACCGAGACGATCGCCGCCCTGCTGGGGATCATGTTCTTCGGCGGCATCCTCTGGAAAAGGGCCAACCGCTACGGGGCGCTGGCGGCGACGCTCGGGTCCTTCCTCGTCTACTACGGAATCAACTGGGCGGCGACGGATCGCCTGCAACTGGTCTATGCCTGGACACCGTGGCCGTACGCCTGGGCGACGCTGGCGGGGTTTGGCCTGCTGATCGTCGTCAGTCTCCTCACGCCGTCGGAGGCTCCGGAGCGGATCGCCCGCTTCTTCGACAATATGCGGCGATCGACCGACACGGAGGGCCTGCCCGACGGCCAGGAGAAGCCGCTCGCCCGCGACCGCGGTCAGGACCTTCTGCTGCTTGACCTGCCCGGCTGGCTGACGGCGGAGCGATGGCGAGGCTTCCGGCGACGGTACCGCGAGGACCTCGTCGGGTTCGCGCTGGGCTGGATGACCGTCGGTCTGCTCGTGCTGATGGCGTGGGCGCTGATGCAGATTCCGTGACCGGCTACCGCCCGTGCCGCTGGTAGTATTGCAGGCCGTCGATGAGGGCCTGGATGTTCTCCCGCGGGGTGCGCGGGGGAATGCTGCTGCTGGCGCCGAGCATCAGGCCGGCGGGCGGGCCGTTCTGGACGAGCCACTTCAGCTCCCGCCGGACGTCGTCGGGCGTACCGAAGGGGAGCGTTCGCGTCGAGGAGACGCCGGCGATGATGAAGAGCGGATCGCCGTTGCGGTCGGTCATCCGGCAAATCCGCTCGTAGTCCATGCCGTCCTCGTACTGGAAGCCCTGAAATCCGCTGATCCCGCACTCGATCAGCCGCGGCACCATCGCCATAAGGTTCCCGTCGCAGTGCCAGAGAAGTCGGATGCCGGCGTCGAGGAACGGCCGGATCGCGCGGGCGAAATGCGGAAACCAGATCTTCTCGAGCGAGCGGATGTCCACCAGCGTCCCCCGCGAATCGGCCATGTCGAAATCGAGCCGCACCAGCCGGGGCAGGCCGCCCTCGATGATGGCCCGCGCGGCCGCCTCATTCTCCAGGACGGCGAGGTCCGCCTGCTGGGCGAAGTCGCGCTCCATCACCTCGGGGTAGAGGGCGTAGGCCGTGAAGTAGTTCTCATAGCCGTAGACGTAGTTGTGGAAGACGGGAAAGCTCTGGAAGCCGTCCATGAACGGCCCCTTGAGGATGTCCGGGCCGAACCGCCGCTGGATCGCGCACTCGATGGCGACGAGGCGCTCGATCTCGGCGTCGTCGCCGGGGTCGAACGTGGCGATCCGCCTCGCGCGCCGGGGGAACGTCTTTGTTTCGAGGTGTTCGAGCACGGCCTCGGGCGAATCGATGCGAATGCCGTCGAGCACGAGGTCGTGCCGGCCGGTCGTGGCGGTCCGCTCGGTGCCGGCGTCGAAGCCGGTGTCGGTCATCGTCAGCGGATTGGCCGGCAGATACTGGTCGATGAAGCAGGTGCCGGCGAATCGCTGAAAGGCCAGGTACACCGTGTCCGGATCGCGAGCGAAGGCGCCGGGGGCGTTCCCGGTGACCTCCTCCACGAACGCCACGTCCATCACATGGAGCATCCACGAGGGGATCCCCTTGGGTCTCTCGCCGTGGATCGTGTTCCACGCGAGCCGTGCCCGCGGGGACCACGTCTTCTCGAACGCCTTGTAGCCGCGTATGGGCATGGAAAACCCGCTGCCGTGCGAATATGGCGAACCGCGACGGCCGAGGGATGAGCGACCAGTGCCGGGAGCGCCCGGTCGCACGGCCCCGCGCCTTCGCGCGTTGCTGCGTTACCCTACGTCAGGCCGTACCGGTCCGCGGCCGCCTTCGGGTCGGCGCCGTCGCGCACGACCTCGCACAGGGCCGCTTGAAACGCGTGTGGATCGGGCACCTGGACGGCGTTCCGCCCGAAAACCACGCCGCCGGCCCCGGCGGCCACCTCGGCGGCGGCCAGATCGAGGGCCGCCTGCTGCGTCGCCAGCTTCTCCGCGCCGAGCCCCAGCACCGGGACCGGACACGCTTCGGTGACGGCCCGGAAGTCGCACGTGTTGAACGTCTTGATCGCGTCCGCGCCGAGCTCCGCGGCGATCCGCGAGCCGATCCGCACATTCTCATGCAGCTCCGCCGCCGACATGTCCGGGTGCCCGGTCGGGAAGTACTCGCCGATGACCGGGATACCCAGGGCGTGGCAGCGGTTCGTCAGCCGCGAGAAGACCTCGACATTCCGGGCGTCTCGCTCCTCGCTGCCGGTCCGGAGCGTCAGCGAGACCAGGGCAATGTCCATGCCCTCGCGCAGGGCGTCCTCCACGTCGAACGAGCAGACGCTCGGGGCCTCGCGGTAGTTCCAGTGGAAGCAGTAGACCGAGTTCCAATTGAGCCGCACCACCGCGAGAGGCCGCCGCCGGCCGGCGAAGACCTCGGCGCAGTGCCGCAGCATGCCCGGGGCCAGCAGCACGCCGTCCACCACGGGGTTGATCCGCCGGGCTGTGGCGGGCAGGTCCTCCATCGCCGGGATCGGCCCGTCGAAGAGCCCGTGGTCGATGGCGATGATCACCGCCCGGCCGTCGCCGAACAATCGTTTCAGACGAATCTGCCGTGCATCCATAGGTGCGGTCAGTGTAGCTGCCGGCATGGGCGTTTGCCAGTCTCCGCCGACAGAGGCGCCCTTGCGGCGGCATGGACCGAGCCGCAGATCCCGGGGCGGTCTTTGGCCGCAACCCGAAGAGACGCGCATCGTGCACGGATGTTTTGTTGGCAGACGCTGCCCTGATCTCAAGGCGGGCGACGGTCGCTCCACCCGTCTCGCACGGCGCGACTCGCGCATTTTGGACTACGGCGGCCATGACGCCGCTTTTCCTGCGGCGCGCGGGCGCCTCCGGGTGCCGTTGGGCGTCCGAGCCAAAGCGGCGGCGTTGCCACCGCAGTCCACAAGTCGGCTGCGGGAAAGTTCCGCCGCGCCGGCGACGGGTTCACCCACCATCGTCGGCCGCGAGAGAGTCACCGTCCCCCGGTGGCGGGCGAACCAGCGGCTTTGCCGCAGAATCGCCCACCCGACTTCGACTTGCGCGTCGGTTGCGATGGAAGACCCTGCCCCGACTTCGACTCCGGCGGCGGTCGCTCCGCCCGTCTCGCGCGGCACGACTCACGCATTTTGGACTGCGGCGGCCATGACGCCGCTTTCCCTCGGGGGCGCGCGGGTGCCTCCGGGTGCCGTTGGGCGTCCGAGCCAAAGCGGCGGCGTTGCCACCGCCGTCCATAGGCGCCGACGGAAGATGGATGACGTGAAACGCACGGCCGAGAACGCACGGACGCGGCCGGATCGTCTTCGCAAAAGCTTGTCGGGAGTACGAGAAGTCGGGGGGATCATCGAAGGGGCGCAGTCTTACCCGGGCCTTCGCGACGAATCAGCGAACCCGACGCACGTGCCTACGGCCGCGCGCGCCCGCGACGCCCGGCGATTCGGACCGCCGCCAGCAGCATCGCCGACACGATGAGCGTCGGCGTGGCGCCCGCGCCGCACAGGGCGGGCGGCGCGGGCGTATCCGCCGTCCCGTTGGTTCCGTCGGCGACTTCCCTGGCGGGACCCGCCTCGCCGGTTGTGCCGACCTGTACGGTGGTCACGGCCGTCCGCGACGCGCCGGTGACGTCCGTCACCGTCACCCGGGCCGTGTAGCTGCCCGCGGCCGCATAGGCGTGCGTGGTCGAGCCGACCGTCGTCAGCTCCGGCGTCGAGCCGTCGCCGAAATCCCACGTGTAGCTCTGCGCCGCCGCCCCGGTCGTCGACACCGTAAACGGCACCGACAGCGCCGGCGACCCCGCGGGCGGCCCGGCCGAGAGCACGACACTGAAGCTTGCCGTGCTGCCGGAGGAGCCCGTGACGTTGATGAACGTCGTGGCGACGCCGCTGTAACCGGCGGAGTTCGTCGCGGTCAGCTTCACCATGTAGGTCCCGGGTGTCCGGTAGGTGTGCCAGATGGTCGGCCCCTCGCCCGTCGAGGCGTCGCCGAAGTCCCAGGCATAGGTGTCGATCGAACGCTTCTGCGGATCGATCGCGCCCCCGCTGAACAGCACGGAGAGCGGCGCCTGGCCCGCCGTCGTCGAGGCGGAGATCGACGCCAGCGGCGCCTGGTCGACGGTCTGAACGTTCGATGTCGTTCGCGTGCCCCACGAGTAGTGGTTGATGCCGTTCTTGACGAAGATCGCGTAGTTGTACACGCCGTCCACGCCGATGCCGTCGTCCCAGTACGACGTGCTCAGGTCGTTCGCCACGACGATCGTGTTCGGTGCCACCTGCTGGCCCACCGTGTACACCTCTCCGTCGATCGGAGCGAACGTCAACGGTCCCTGGGACCGTACGACCATCACCGAGGCGACATCGTGCAGCGGGTTGGTCCAGTCGAAGTACACGCGGTAGCCCCTGGAGTCGTTCCGGACGTTTCGCACCGGCGCCGGCCACGTTCGGCCGTTTTGAACCGCCTGGACCGCGCGGAACGCGTTGACCCGCCCGTGTCCGTAGCGGGTGCTATGGCCGGTCACGGGGTCGTATCCGGCCCCCTCGGCGTGCACCTTGTCCGCCGTGTGCTCGATGACCGCCCGTACGACCTCGGCCGGCAGGTCGGGCGCTGCGCTGAAGACCAGCGCCGCCACGCCCGCCGCAACGGGGCATGCCGCCGACGTGCCGTTGAAGCGGTAGCTGTAATAGACGTCGGCGAAGTTGGTGGCGTATTCCATCAGCCCCGCTCCGGGCGGCGGCGGGGGGTTATAACCCTGCAGGCCGAGGTAGCCCGACTGCGCGCGGTCCAGGCATTGCGGAACGTCCGGGAACTCGAAGTCGGGCGGAAAACGCCCGGCCGTCACGTCCGTCGTCGCCATGTCCGCCTCGTAACAGCGCTCGGCGAGCGGATCCAGGTTGTAGCCAAAGAACGAGCCGCCCCCCGGCGCGACCACGCTCTGCTGCGGGCCGAAGCTGCTGTAGCAGGTCAGCACGTCGTCCTTGAGCGTGGCACCGATGGCCATGACGTCGGGCAGAGCCGCAAGGTAGTTGTCCTTGTCGATCCGCGTGCTGCCGTTGCCCGAACTGAACATCACGAGGACGCCCTTGCCGCCTCGTCCGTTGACGGCGATGTCGTTTACCGCCGTCACCACGACGTCCGGCACAAACAGGGGGTCTACGAAGCCCCAACTGTTGCTGCAAACCTGCGCCCCGTTTCGCTCGGCGAAATAAAAGGCCTCCGCCGTTTCCACAAGCCCGGCGTTCAGCATCGCCTCGGCCACCAGGCCGGCCATGGGCGCCACGCCGCGAACGCCGACCTCGTTCGCCCTTGCGACGGCCAGCCCGGCCGTGCAGGTGCCGTGGGCATCCATACCCCAGCAACTCATGTACTGGCAGGGGTCGTCATAGCAAAGGACCCAATTCGCCGGGTCGTCGCAGTTGGCAAGGCAGTAGACGTCGGGATACGGCCGGGTCGGCGTGGGGTCGTCGTCGTCCCATATGAAGTTGTATCGGGCAACGACGTTGTCCACGAGGTCCGGGTGTTTCCAATCGATGGCATCATCCAGGACGGCCACGATGGCCCCGCTGCCGTCGGTCAGGTCCCAAGCCTCAACGGCCTTGATATCGGCCCCGGGCGATCCCCCCGTCTGGCCGAGGTTCTCAAGGTGCCACTGATAATGAAACAATGGATCTTGAATTGCAACCCGGTGAAGCTTCTTCTCGGCCAGGAAGTCCGCATGGGCGAACTCCACGATGCCCGAATCCATCAGCCGCGCCGACACACCGACCGCGTCCGTATCGGTCTCATCGAGCAGCCGAAGGACGTACATTGTGGTGCCAAGGCCCATTGTGCGAACGACTTCACACTTGTGAAGGGCCGCAAGCTCGCGAATCCGGGTATCCGCCACGCCCCCCTTGGGCCGCAGCACGATTCGGTCCGTAGGGACCAGGGCCGAGGTCCTGTTCCCCAGGTAGTACAGCCGCCGCGCGGCGCGCACGCCGGGGGTGGTGCGAAGCACCTTAAGCGTCTCGGCATCCGCTCGATTGGTCGTGACCTGGTAGATCAGTCGGTTTCGCCCGACGGCGTGCCGGATCAACTTGGCCTCGAGGAAGCCTTCGGCGGCGAGATTCCGTCTCAGATCAATCGGCGTGGCTGTTGCCATGTCCAGCTCGACCGCCACATACCGGGACTCAACATCCAGCGAGAACGTCTGGTTCTGTTGTCGATAGGAGGCTGCCTGTGCCGGATGGATCCCCCCGCCCAGGAGCCATATGCCCGCGGCAAGCGTCAGGCAGACGCCCGGAAGACGGCATCGCGAGATCGGGGTTCGGGACGCATATCGGGTAAAGCGCATGCAAAACTCCTTGGCGGCAGAACTCCCCTCGCCGTAATGTTCGGGGCGGCCGGGGGTCCTGTCAACTGCCGGAACGCTGGACGCCCCACCTCGGGGCCGGGTGCGACGGCCTTGCGACCCCCCCGACGCGTACCGTCATCCCTTGATTGGCCTGCCCTAATGCGAGAACACGACCGTTTCGTTGACAGGTCTTTTGGCGGCCCTGATAATCCGCAGGGGTAGGCTTAAGCTTCGATTGCGGGGGCCGATGGACGCCGGTCCTGCCGGCGTTACCGGGAGTCGTTGTCGGCAGCGTTGCAGCCGCCCCGCGCGACAGGGCCACATGACACGGAGTCGTGACTTATGACGCGTTTGCCGCCCGCGCTCCAGCGCACCTGCGTTACCAGCCTCCTGGTGAGCGCCGTTCCGTTCCTGGTCGCCACAGTCGCCATCGACCTGGAAGGCTGTCTCCCCACCGCTCCGGTCAACGGCACTTCCGGCGACGCCGTCGTATCCGTGGCCGCTCCAGCCGCGAACCTGACCGTCGCCCAAGGCGCGGTCGTGGGCGTCACATACACGGTGCGGGACGGCAGCCCCTCCAACGTCACCGGCTTTTACGACTCGGACGGCATCGCCGCCAGCGGCGATGAGCACACCTTCGCCTCGGGCCTCCCGACGGGCGTGAATCTCACGGCGTCGTGGAATACGGCGGGCGTTCCGGCCGGCACGTATCGCGTCGGCATCTCGGTGACCTACGATTCGGGCATTGCCACCCAGACGGTTTACGCCGCCGGCCTCGTCACGATTCAGGAGCCGTTCAGCATCACCGTGTCATCCCCCGCGACGAACCTCCGGACCACTCCGGGCGGCGTGATTCCGATCACGTTCAAGACCTCGCTGACGGGCGCCTATTCGTACACGGTCGGCTACGACACCGACAAGATCGCCGGATCGGGCGACGAGGTGCGAATCGCCACGGGGTCCGGGAGCGGTTCGGACGAGGTCTCCGTCGATTGGGACACCTCCGGCCTGGCGCCGGGGGTTTACTACACCGGCGTCACGATTCGGGAGGCGGTCAGCGGAGGGCGCGTCGACACCAAGTACGCCGCCGGGACCGTGACGGTGATCACGGACTCGTTCGTGTACGTCATGCAGCCCGCGAACAACATCGAAGTTCCCGGGGGGCTCGCCGTCGAGATCGTCTTCGCGGCGGGGGCACCCAGCGATCCGGCGGCGACGCTTGCCGTCTTCTACGACACCGACGGAACATACGACGGAACCGAAC
>CAZTVU010000018.1:0-39895 GCA_964617025.1 uncultured Planctomycetales bacterium
CTTCATCCCGCTCGCGGCTGCATGGAGGGCACTGATTGCCATTGGTCGTCGGGGTACTCGGTTACTCGGTTGCTCAGTTACTCAGCGATTCAGGCGCTCACACGGCCGACATCGTTCACCAGCCGGCCCAGCATCGAATCCTGCATCGAGATCATCGTCGCGTTGAACTGGTACGCCCTCGACGCCTCGATCATCGCCACCATCGTGGTGACCGGGTCCACCGTGGAGTTCTCCACCGCGCCCGAGACCACCGTGGCCGAGGCGGCCTGCGGCTTGGCGCCTTCGGGCGCCGCCAGCAGGTTTGCACCCTGCTTCCGCAACTGCGATCGGTCGGCAAAGTCCGCCAGCCCGAGCTTCGCGATCGCCGTCGTCCCCGCCCACACCGTGCCGTCCTGCGAAAATCGGACCGAACCGGCCTGCCCCGGCGGGATGCGAATGGGCGCGCCCTGGTCGCTCAACACCGGCTTGCCGCCCGCAACCGTCAGCAGATCGCCCCGGGGGCCCACCGTGAAGCGGCCGTCGCGGGTGTATCGCGTGCTCCGGCCGTCTCGAACGGTGAAAAAACCGTCCCCATCGAGGGCGAGGTCCAACGGCCTCTCGGTGGGTCGAATCGCTCCCTGTTCGAAGCTCGTCACCGTCGGTGCGACGAACGTGCCGCCGCTCATCGAGTCCAG
This sequence comes from uncultured Planctomycetales bacterium, assembly GCA_964617025.1. GTDB lineage: Bacteria > Planctomycetota > Phycisphaerae > UBA1845 > PWPN01 > CAZMVY01. Next base: position 675 of record CAZTVU010000018.1, read on the forward strand.
CAGACGGTTCGACATCGTCGGGTCGCCGAACGGCTCGCGGGCCGCCGCGGCACGCTCGGAAAACACGGCGAGATCCCGCTTGAAACCCACCGTGTCGATGTTCGCGAGGTTGCTGGCGATCACGTCCTGGCGGTAGCGATTCGCCTGGAGCCCCGCTGCGGATTGCCACAATCCGTAGATCATCGGGCGCTCGCCCTCCGCCGCGGCACCGCATCCCTTCCCGATTCACGCGAGATCCGCTTCGCCTCCTCGGCGAGGTGGATCGCGGTAGCAATCGTGGCGGCACGCACAATGCGCCCGCCGAGTTGAGCCCAATCCAGTGGGCTTCGGCTGCAATCCATTGCAACACGCGTCTCCGGCGTTCTCATCGCTGCACTCCGTGCGGCGGTCAGTCGGCGGCGGCCGTGCCGCGGCGCCGACGCATACTCGCGCACGCCTTGAGCGTGCGGCCGTCGATCGCAAGGCAGATGCCGTGCCAACTGCCTCGGGCCTGGGTAGGACAAACAAGGCGCGATCCGCCGCAACCGACACGCCCGCGAAGGGTTATGAAACGTTCCACCGCGCCGGGCCGTCGTCGCCACCGGCGTCTGCCCCCCGACGCCTCCGCGCAGAAGTTGCCGCTTGGGCGCGGGAGTTGCCGATAGACCAGCGGCAAGCCGTAATGGGCTTGGTCGGCGTCGCCTGGTCGTCGTGTTGCTTTACAGTTGTCCTCGGGGCGGTATAATACCGATGGACACGGATGGAGGTGCTCTCATGAAGGCGACATACGTCCGCTTGTATGCGCTCGCGGCTCCGTTGGCCCTTCTGCCGCTGCTGAAGTTCCGACTTTCGCAAATCCCCGACTGGTTCGAAGGACCCGAGTTCCGCGCGCTGCTCAGCCAGATCCTCAGCCAGATCGCCACAGGCCTGGCCGACGCCCTGATAGTCGCCGGCATCAATGCGGCCTTTGGCATCGTGGGCTGACCCGCTTTGAGCCGCTGCCACCCGTTTTTCGCATTGTGGGTGCCTGACGGAAAACCGTCAGGCACTTTTCGTTGAGTTCGGGGTCGGATCGACCATGATCACCCTTTCGCCGCTGACACTCATCGCATTCGCCGCCGTCACTCCGGCGAGTGCCCCCGAGCTGCATGTTGATATAACTTATTTCGAAAGAATAACTTACATCGATCATATTCGTCATCTGGCCGGCCGTGACACCGGCGGGCGCTGGAGCGGCGACCCCGGGATGGATCGAGCCGCGGACTACATCGCCCGAGCATTCCGCGCGTATCGCCTGACGCCCGCCGGCGAAAACGGCACCTACTTTCAGGCCTTTGAGATCCACCGGGACGGCAACAAGGCGAGGGCGGCCCGCTTCGCGACAAGCATCACCCGCAAGCTGCGAGAGCCGGTCACACCGGCCAAGAACGTTGTGGGGCTACAGCGCGGGACGGGGGCGCTGGCCGGACAATACGTCGTGATCGGCGCCCACTACGACCACCTCGGACGACAGGAGCCGGACGCGACAGCGAGCGCTCCGGCCGCTCGGTCGTCGCCGGCAATCTTCCCGGGCGCCGACGACAACGCATCCGGCACGGCCGGAATGATCGAGCTGGCCCGGATGTTCTCCCTTCGATCGCAGGCTGCGGAACCCCGTCGAGGGCTGTTGTTCGTGGCCTTCACCGCCGAGGAGTTGGGGCTGCTGGGATCGCAGCACTTCGTTGCCCACGCGCCGGTGCCCTTGTCGGATATCGTGGCCATGCTTGATCTCGACATGATCGGCCGACTTCGGGACGACCGCCTGCAGGTCTTCGGAGCCGACAGCGGACGGGAGTTCGGCGCTGTTTTGCGCGGCGCGGCGGCCGACTTCGGGCTTCGCCTCCGACTGGAGCCGCAGATCGGCATGACGGATCACGTTCCGTTCTGCGAGGCGGGAATCCCGGCGATGCACTTCTACACCGGAGATCACGGCGATTATCATCGACCCACGGATATCGTGGAGCGCATCCAGGCGGGCGATGCGATTCGAGTGATCGAGTTCATCTACCGGGTGGCGGACGACCTTTGCGTGATGCCCGCGCCTCCGGTTTACCAGTCGGCCGAGGCGGCGAGCCGTCCGGCCGCACCCTGACGCAGGAGCCGTCCGATGCCGCGGGCGCTGATTATCGTGGATCACGGCCGGTTATCGGAGGCCAACGACCTGCTCGAGGACGTCGCGCGCATGTTGCGCGGGATGACGGCGGACCGCGTTTATGCCGCGCACATGGAGCTGGCCGAGCCGACAATCGCCCAGGCCTTCGACGCCGCCGTCGCCGACGGCGCGGACGACGTGTTCGTCTTCCCCTACTTCCTGTCGCCGGGTCGCCACAGCCGACGCGACATCCCGCGCATGGTCGCCGAGGCCGCCGCTCGGCACCCCGCGGTCCGCTGGCATTGCAGCGGCCCGATCGGCCTCGACCGCAGCATGGGCGAACTCATCCTCCGCCGGGTGAGAGAGTGCGAGGCGAACGACTACCGGTGCGAATCCTGCCCCGAGCGCGGAACCTGCGGCAAGTCCTAGGGACGACGGCCCGGCCCGTCAATCCGTGAATCGCCGGATGACAAGGGCGGCATTCTGACCTCCGCCCAAGGCATAGGCGACGCTCAGGACCGATTCGATGGGCATTTCAAGCGGCTTGCCGCGGACGACGTTGAGGCGGCACTCCGGGTCCACGCGATCGGTATTCTGCGAGGCGGGAACGATGCCCTTCATGATGCTGCGGACGGCGATGCCGACGTCGATGGCCCCGCTGCCGGCGCCGTTGTTCCCCAAGGCGCCCTTGGCGGCCAGAACGGGGACGTCCGCGCCCCGCCTCCCGAAGACCGCGTGAACGGCACGGGCCTCGCTGAGGTCGTGCGCGCGGGTGCCGCAGCCGAAGGCGCTCACCAGCGTCACCGCCTCCGGCCGGATGCCGGCGTCCGCCAGCGCCTTCTGCATGGCCAGCGCGACGCTGGACCCGTCGGGATCGGGCTCTCGCCAACTGCGGGTGTTGGCGCTGGCGCCGAAGCCGACCAACTCGGCGCAGATCGTTGCGTTTCGCCGCCGGGCGTGCTCCAGCTCCTCGAGGATGAGCAGCCCGCCGCCCTCGCTGATGACCGTACCGGTGCGATCGGCGTCGAACGGTCGGCAGGCGCGGACGGGATCGTCGTTGCGGTCCGCGGCGAGCCGCTTGAGCAGACTCTGCCGGATGAGGCCCATCGGGTTGAGCTTGCTCTCCGCGCCGCCGCAGATGCACACGTCGGCCGCACCCCGGGCGATCGTGCGGAACGCCTCGCCGATCGCCAAGTGGCTGGACGCCTCGCCGCACGTGATCGTGTTCGACGGCGCCTGCGCGTCGTGGACGATCGTCACGTGGCAGGCCAACATGTTCGGCAGGAACTTGAGCAGCCAGAGCGGGGTGAGGTTGTTCATGCCCTCGTTGCCCCACCTGCGAATGTCGAACGTCCGGCTCTCGTCGGCGGCGGTATAGAGCGCCCCGGCCAGTTCGGTCAGGTCGGCGCAGATCAGGCCCGCACCGATATTCGCGCCGAAGCGCGTCGAATCGATGTTCGAGGGCGCCGGCGCATCGCCGCGCTCGATCAGGCAGCGGGTCCGCAGCCCGGCGTCGCGGGCCGCCTCGTACGCGCACGCGACCGCGATCTCGATGTCGCGGGCCATGATCTTGGTGCTCTTGCGGTAGCTCTTGGGCACGTAGTTGCCCATCGCGAGCGCCTCGACCTGGCCGGCGATCTGCGAATCGAACCGGGACGGGTCGAACGCCTCGATCCGGCGGATGCCGCACCGGCCTTCCAGCAGGGCGGCAAAGACGGTTTCGGCGCCGATGCCGACCGGCGTGACCAGCCCCACCCCGGTGATGACGACCCGGCGATTCACGAAGCACCCCCCACGTTGTATGTCCGCAGGAGCGACTTGAACTGCTCGGTGAAGACGAAGTTCTCCTCCGGGAACCTCAGGCCGCTCATGTTCTGGTCAATGTGCGAGAAGAACAGGTCGATCTCGCCGAGAAGCTCGCCGTCGCGATAGACCTTGCCGATGGTGGAGGCGCCGGCGTCGGCGATCTGCTCAATCACCGCCTCGTAACGAAGCTGGTCGCCCGGGCGAACGTCGTCCGCGAACGTCGCACGCTTCACCTTGGCCAGGATGACCTTCTCCCGAAACGCCCGGGCGTGGCCGACGAGGATGCCCGCGGTCTGCGCCATGCCCTCGATCATCAGGCTGGCGGGCATGACGGGGTAGCCCGGGACGTGGTCGTGCAGGTGATCCTCGGCCAGGGTGACGTTCTTGACAGCAACGGCGCGCCGCCCGGGCTCGAACGCAATGAACTTGTCGATCCAGATCCAGCGCATCCGGCTTGTCGCTCGCAATCGGGCAGGGCGGATCAGGCGGCCTGAAGCTTGGACTCGATGTAGTTGACGATCGTCCGCACCGTGAACAGGTCCTGCATCTTGTTCACGTCCGGGTCCTTCTCGAACCCGCTGAAGTCCGCGTGCGGCATCGACTTCTTGAGCTGCTCGAGGCCGGCCTTGGTCATCTTCCCGTTCTCCACGTAGTCCGGGTTCTTCAGGATGTGCTCCGGAAAGAGTTCACCCGGCGGGATCTTGATGCTGAACGCCTTCTCGAGCCGGAACTGAATGTCGAGGAAGTCGATGCTCTCCGCGCCCAAATCGCGGGTGAGCGTCGCATCCTCCGTGACCTCGTTGTCATCGAGGCTCAACGCATCCATCAGCGTTTCCTGGACGCCCTTGAAAATCTCCTGGCGGCTCATCGCCATCGTTACAGACCTCCAAATCGCGTTTATGCCCTCAGCTACGTCGCCTTCAGCAACCGATACTGCCCCCGCAGGTGATCGACAATCGCACGGTCGATCTCGGCCATCGCCGCGTCGCGATCCGCCAGATTCCGGTGGCGGAGCGTCCAGCGGGCCTTGACCATCTCCTCGTCACCGCAATGCCCGAGCCCGTCGAACTCGCTCGACTCCGCCTCGATGCGCCGCGCCTTCACCTCCAGCTCGAGGATCCGACCCGGCGACACGAAGCTCTTGTACGTCACGTTCCTCGCCTCGCCCAGCACGATGAGGCTGTGGGCGAATTCCTCCGTGGCCCGCACCAGCCACGCCGATGCCTGCACGAGGGCCTCGACCATCAACACGCCCGGCATGACCGGAAATGTCGGAAAATGGTCGGCGAGGTATTCCTCGGCGAGCGTCAGTCCCTTGATCGCACGGATACGGGAGCCGGGTTCCAGCTCGATAATCCGATCCAGCAGGACGAACTTCATAACCAGCCGTACCCGGCGCACCGCACCCGCCAGGCCCGTTGAAGCCAGTACGTTATCCCCATCGCGGACGGTATGCAAGCCCGCCCGATGCCGCCGAAGTGGGGATTGTAGCAATGACCCCGGAAAACGCCAAGCTCCACGGCGGCGCAGCGCTTCGACCGCCTCATTGCCGATCGACGTGGTATACTGGAACTGCCATGGCCATTCACGATCCGCCGCGGACTGCGGACGCACCACCGGCTGAGATCGCCGCCCGCACGGAAGCCGAACGCCGCCTCAATGCGACGAACGCGCTCCTGAAACTCTTCGTCCAGAAGTCCTCGCGATCCGCCTACCTGCATGGCGTCGCGGAGCTGCTGCGCGACACCATCGGTTGCCGGTGCGTCGGGATCCGCGTGCTCAACAGCCGGGGTGAGGTCCCCTACGAGGCCTCGGTGGGGTACTCGACCGACTTCCTGCGCACGGAGTCGTGCCTGGCGCTCGGCCGCGACGAATGCACATGCACCCGGGTCATCCAGGGGATTCGCTGTCCGGCCGCCGGCGCCACGGTGACGGCGGCCGGTTCGTTCTACACGAACGACTTCGCGGCGTTCATCGCCTCGCTGTCCCCGGAGGAGCGCGCGGCCTATCGAGGCGTTTGCGTGGCGAGCGGCTTCGGCTCGGTCGCCATCCTCCCGATCCGTTATCAGGAGACCATCGTCGGGGCCATTCACCTCGCGGACGAGCGGGTGGGGCGCCTTTCGCCCGAAGCGATCGACTTCCTCGAACAGGCGTCCGCGCTGATCGGCGAGGCCGCCTACCGGTTCAAGGTGGAAGACGAGCTCCGCGAGAGCCGCGAACAGCTCCAGGCGATCCTGGACAACAGCCCCGTGGCCATCTATGTGAAGGACGCCCAGGGCCGCTACCTGCTCATGAACCGCTGGTGCGAGCAGATCCTCGACGCCGCCGGCGGGCGAGCCATCGGCAGGACGGACCTGGACATCCTCCCGGAACCGGCGGCGAAGCGCATATCCGAGAACGATGCCGTCGTGCTCCGGAGCGGCATCCCAATGCAGTTCGAGGAGGTCTTGCCGCTGGCCGACGGATCCCGAGTCTTCATCTCGCTGAAGTTCCCCCTGCACAACGCCTCCGGTATGCCGTACGCCGTCTGCGGCGTCTCGACCGACATCACCGAGCTGCGCCGCGCCGAGGAGCGCAGCCGGCAACACCAGGCGGAGCTGGCCCAGGCACTGCGTGTGCGCACGCTGGGCGAAATGGCGTCGGAGGTGGCCCACGAAATCAACCAGCCGCTTACGGCGATCGCCAACTACGCGCAAGCGTGCCTTCTGCGCCTCCGCGCGGGCCACGCTACGGCGGAAGACCTGCTGGAGGACATCGGGCAGATCGCCGTCCAAGCCGAGCGCACCGGCGAGATCATCCGCCGGATGCGCAACTTCGTGCGACGCGGAGAGTTGCGCCAGGAGCCCGCGGACCTGAACGCCCTCGTGCGGGAGGCCGCCGCCTTCGCCGAGGCGGAGGCCCGCCGACATGGCGTGACGGTGCAACTTGATCTGGCACCGACGCGGCTGGACGTTATGGCGGACACGATCCAGATCGAGCAGGTGATCCTCAATCTCGTCCGCAACGGCGTGGAGGCCATGGACGGGCAGGACGGCGCCCGGCGGCTTATCATCCGCACGGCTCATGCGGGGGCCGAGGGCGTGGAAGTCGCCGTCTTGGACACCGGTCCCGGCATCGACGGGCGCCACATGGAGCAGGTCTTCAATCCGTTCTACACGACCAAGCCGAACGGCATGGGCATGGGGCTGTCGATCAGCCGCTCGATCATCCAGGCCCATGGCGGCCGCCTGTGGGCGACGCGGAACGCCGACCGCGGCATGACCTTCGTCTTTCGTTTGCCGCATCCGGACGGCCCGCGATGATCGGATCGCGAGGGTAACGATGGACGCCAAGCCGACCGTTTTCCTGGTGGATGACGATGAGGCGGTCTGCCGCTCGTTGAAGCGCCTCCTCGAGTCCGTCGGCCTTCCCGTGGAAACCTGTGGTTCCGCCGACGAATTCCTGAAGGCCTTCGACCCGCGACGGCCGGGCTGCCTCGTGCTCGATATCAGCATGCCGCACATGGACGGACTTGAATTGCAGGAATCCCTTCTCGCCCGAAAGATTCGCATTCCGATCATCTTTCTCACCGGACACGGCGACGCCCCAAAAGCCGTCCGCGCCATGAAGGCGGGGGCGTTTGACTTCCTCGAGAAGCCCTACAACGGCCAACTGCTCGTGGAGCGAATTCGAGCGGCTATCGAGGCGGACGCCCGCAACCGCGAGGAACTGGCCAGACGTGCGGATGCTGCGGCGCGCCTGGCGACGCTGACGCCGCGCGAACGACAGGTGCTCGACCTGCTTGTCGCCGGAAAGGTGAGCAAGCAAATCGCATTGCAGCTCGGCCTGAGCCGAAAGACGGTGGATGTGCATCGGACCCACATCATGATGAAGCTGGGAACCGACTCGATTGTGGAACTGGTGGAGCTGTCCCGCCTCGCCGGCAATCTCCCGAATCCCTAGGCCAAATCTTTATAGCAATGACGCATCCTATGGGGTATTCTCACCAACCGTGAGTCTGCTTTCGCGTAGACGGTTTTTCGTCGCACTGGCGCCAGTGGTAGGCTTGTTTTGCGGCCATGGGCCAATAAAGTAAGCAGGAGAACCGGAAATGGGGCAGTCAGCGGTCAAGATGGGCGATGTGTGCGAAACCCAGGCGCGAGTCCCGAAGTTTGTGGATCATCAAGAGCTTCATGGCCGGGGGGCTTATCGACGGCTTTTTGAGACGAACAACGCGGTGGCGGGCCAAACGACGGCGGCGGAGCGTGATCTCGCACGGTTTAAGCAGATGCATTTCTGCGCCCACCAGCTCCGGAGACTGCGAAGCCGCTACGGTACCGAGGCGGAACACGAGCCGGCCTACCAGCGGTACAGCGCCATGCATCAGCGGCTCCGCGAGCAGATCGCATCCGACAACCTCGGGCTCGTGTACGACATGTACAAGCGCACGCGCATACCGAACGTGGACGGCGACGAGCTGCTAAGCGACGGGATGATGGCCCTGACCCGCGCGATCGACACGTTCAATCCCTGGCGAGGCTTCCGCTTCACAACATACGCGTGCAGCGCGATTGTCCGCGCGTTCTACCGATGCCGACTCAAGGCCATCAAGCGGCACCAGTATGAACCGCTGAACTTCGAGGCCAAGTTTGAGAAGAGCAACTGGCTGGAGACCCGTCGGAGCGAGGAGTCACGGCATTACGCCGAACGGCTGGCGAAGGTTCTCGCCGACGGGTCGGTCAAGCTGACGGAAACCGAACGCGAAATCCTCACACAGCGTTTTCCGCTCGACGGCGACACGCGCGGCCGCACGCTCGCGGACATCGGCCGGCGGATGTCGCTTAGCAAGGAGCGGGTCCGGCAGATCCAGAATACCGCATTGAGCAAGCTGCGTCGGGCGCTGGCGTAAGAACCTCCACCCACGTCGCGTGGAATCGAGGCGGTGGCGCCGGCCGTCCCGCGCCGAAGCAGCCGTCCCACGCAGGCCCGAGGCCCCGGTGCCGGGGGAACCTTCCGCATCGACAAACCCCCGCGTTGCCTGCCGCAACGTTGGAAAGCGAAAAACCGCAACGTAGCCACTTGCCGCAACCCCAAGAGGCGCCTCTTGCGCACCGGTTGCACTGGAGGACTCTGCCCCGACCTCCTCTCGGGCAGCGGTCGTCCCGCCCCTCTCGCGCGTCGAGGTTCGCGCGTTGTGGACGGCGGCGGCCTTGCCGCCGCTTGCATCGGGACGCGCCGGCGCGCCGCAGACCGTCCAAGCCAAAGCGGTGGCGTTGCCGCCGCAGTCCACAGACGCCGAGGGACTACCACACCACGGGTGAACGCTGGATACGGCTCACCGAAAGCGATTTTTTCCGGTTTTTCACTTTCTCGCTTTCCCGTCGTTGCGCAATGCAACGACGGAGTAAAGATGGGACTCCATCGGCCCGGTTTGCGACCGCACGAGGTACGGTGGGCAGCGAGGGCCTGCTCCGCATGTCGCCATCGGTTGCGTCCGGCGGTAGAATGCCGCCGGACTGCGAGGCCGACCGCGATGGCTACGCCCTATCCCATGTTCGTGAAGCGGGACCTGGACGGATTCTTCGGTCTCGCTATCGACAACCTGGTCCAGTGGCTCCTGATCATCACGCTCTGCTCGGCATTCTGCGGCATGAGCGGCGACAACCAGCGATTCATCTACAATCACATCCTGCCGGGCGCCGCCGTCTCCCTGGTGATCGGCAACCTGTTTTACGCATACCAGGCCCGCCGCGTGGCGCGGCGAGAGGGCCGCAGCGACGTAACTGCGCTGCCCTACGGCATCAACACGCCCTCGCTGATCGTCTACGTGTTTTTCGTCATGATGCCCACGTACCAGGCAACGCAGTCGGCCCAGGCCGCCTGGCTCATGGGCCTGCTGGCGTGCCTGGGCAGCGGCCTGATCGAGTTCACCGGGGCGCTGTACGCCGAGTGGATCCGCCGGCACACCCCGCGGGCCGCACTGCTCAGCACGTTGGCGGGGATCGCGATCGGCTTCATCGCGATGACGTTCGCGCTGCAGATCTGGCAGCGGCCGTTGATCGCCATGCTGCCGCTCGGGATCGTCCTGATCACCTACTTCTCCGGTATTCGGTTTCCCGGCGGCATTCCGGGCGGCCTGCTGGCCGTCGTGTTGGGAACGGCGGCGGCCTGGACCCTCACGTTCGCCGTGGAGGACTCTTCCTTGCGGGGCGAGTGGCTCGGGCGGACGCTGTCAACCGATGCGGTGCGCAGCGCGTGGGCGATGCGCGGATGGCACCCGCCGATCTGGGCGGGCGGCGAACTGTGGCGGTTTCTCTCGACCGCCTGGAGCGACGATGTACATCGCAAGATCCTGATCGGCTCGCTCTCGGTCATTGTGCCGATGGGGCTGTTCAACGTGATCGGCAGTCTTCAGAATATCGAATCGGCCGAGGCGGGCGGCGACCGATTCCACACCGGCACCTCGCTGGCCGTCAACGGGATCGGGAGCATCGCCGCAGCATGCTTCGGTTCATGCTTCCCGACGACCATCTACATCGGCCACCCGGGCTGGAAGGGGCTCGGCGCCCGAGCGGGCTATTCGACGCTCAACGGGCTGTTCTTCACCGTCATCGGTCTGACCGGCACCGTGGCGGTGATCAACAGCGTCATTCCCGTGGAGGCCGGCATCGCCATCGTCGTCTGGATCGGCGTCGTCATCACCGCCCAGGCCTATCAGACCACGCCGCGCGAGCACGCCCCGGCCGTCGCCATCGGCCTGTTCCCCGCAATCGCCGCCTGGGGCGCCGCCGTCGCCGGCGGCGTGTTCACCCTCGCCGGCGGCAGGACGATGCATGCGGTGCTGACGGCGAACCCCGCTGCCGAGACGAACGGCTTCCTGCTGCACGGCATGAACATGCTTGAGCGGGGCTACATCTTCGCGTGCGTGCTCCTGGCGGCGATCGCGGCGTTCCTGATTGATCGCCGGTTCTTCGCGGCGGCGGCGTGGTCGCTGGCGGCCGCCGCGCTGACGCTCGTCGGCCTGATGCACGCCTACCAGCTCACCGGTAACTCGACGGACTACCTGCTCCTCTGGAACACGCCGGCCAACGGGGCCTTCGGCACGCGTGCGTACGGGGTCGCGATCGGCTACATGCTGCTCGCGGCGCTTTTCGCGGGCATCGGCTGGTATCGGAGGGCGATCGGCCCGGAGATGACGGCGTCGGAGGCGGCACCGCACTGACGCACGGTCACGCGGGCATCGGTTCGGCGGCATACCGCGCGATCGTTTCGACGAGGCTCCGCCGGTCGATGGGCTTGCCGATGTAATCGTCGCAGCCGGCGTCGAGGCACTTCTGCCGATCCGAGGCCATGGCGTGCGCGGTCAGCGCGAGGATCGGACCGCGGTACCCCTTGCCGCGCAACATCCGCGTGGCGGCATAACCGTCGAGCACCGGCATCTGCATGTCCATCAAGATCACGTCAAACGGCCGCCCCTGGTCGCGGGCGGCGAGGGCCGCCTCCACACCCAGGAGCCCGTTCTCGACCACGCTGACCTGCGCCCCGGCCTTCTTGAGCACGAAGGAGATCAGCCGCTGGTTATCCGGCCCGTCCTCGGCCAGCAGGATCCGGCAGTCCAGCCGTGGCGGCAGCGCTGCAGGCGAAGATCCGGCCGCCGCGACCGGAGCCTCCTGCGGCGGGCCGTCGAGCATCGGCACGCCGTCCAGAGGCCCCGTGGATATCGTCACGCGGAACGTGCTGCCTTCGCCCGGCGTGCTCTCGCACCGGATCCAGCCCCCGAGCATCTCTGCAAGCCGCTTGCTGATGACCAGGCCGAGCCCGGTCCCTCCGAACCGGCGGGTAATCGAGGAATCCGCCTGCGCGAACGGCCGGAACACGTTGGCTATCTGGGCCGGACTCATCCCGATGCCCGTGTCGATGACATCGAACTGGATGTAGCCGCCGGACGAAGGCTGCCAGGCGGACGCCGGCGCCGCCTCTCCGGCTTCGTTGAGCGTCGGGAGAAATCGCGTGACAAGCCGGACGCCGCCGGTGTCCGTGAACTTGATGGCGTTGCCGACCAGGTTCAGGAGGATCTGGCGCAGACGCACCGGGTCCGTCCGGATGGTGGCCGGAATGCTTCCGAGGTACTCGATATTGAACACCAGGCCCTTCGCGCCGGCGCGAACCTGCATGAGCGAGTGGACCTGGGCCACCACCTGAAACGGGGAGCAGGCAACCCGCTCGACACTCAACCGGCCCGCCTCGACCTTGGAGAGGTCCAGGATGTCGTTGATGATGTCCAGCAGATGGTCGCCGTTTCGACGGATGGTCTGAACGGCGTTGAGCCGCTCGTCCTCGGACAGCGTGGGATCGAGCAGGTTCTCGGCAAAGCCGAGGATGGCCGTCATCGGGGTGCGGATCTCGTGGCTCATGTTGGCCAGGAACTCGCTCTTGGCCTGGTTGGCGACCTCGGCGGCGACCTTGGCCTCGTAGAGCGCCTTATCGGCCCGCCGGCGGTCCGTGACGTCGCGGAACGACCAGACCCGGCCGACGATCGCCTCCCCGACCCGCTGCGGGCGCGAGTATCGCTCGAACACGCGTCCGTCGCGGAGCTCGATAAGGTCGAAGCTTTCGGTCTCCGGCGACTCATACAGCGCCTTCACGCCTTCGAGGAACCGGTCCGGGTCCTGCAGGTCGGACAGCACATACCCCAGCAGCTTCTCGTTGCTGCCCGTTTCGGCCACGTCGTCCGGGATGCGCCACATCTCCCGGAAGCGCCGGTTCATGGTCGTCACCCGGCCCTTGCGGTCCACCACAAGAACCCCGTCGGCCGTGGACTCCAGCGTCGCCCGCAGCAGGGACAGCGATTCCTCCAGCGCCGCCGCCGCCCGCGCGCGCTCGCCGATATCCCGCAGGACGGCCAGGACATACGGCTCGGCGCCCCACTGACCCCTCGCGAGCGAAAGCTCCACCGGAAACTCCGTCCCGCCGTGCCGCTGGGCAATGGCCTCGACCGTGGAGCCGGCGGCGGCGTCCCGGAAGAACCGCAAGACCTCCTCCGTATACTCCTGGCGAAAGCGCTCAGGCACCAGATCCACGATCGGCCGCCCCAGGGCCTCCGCCTCGCTCAGCCCGAACATGTTCTCCGCGGCCCGGTTGAAGAAACGAATCGTACCCGTGGGACACACCGCGATGATCGCATCCCTGCTGGTGTTCACCATCGTTCGAAGCCGTTGCTCGCTCTCGCGCGCGGCTTGCTCCGACGCGGTTCGGGCGGCCGTGCTGCGGATCAGGCACAACGCAAACCCAAGCATCGCGACCGCGTAGCCGAGGGCCCCGAGCAGGTGCGCCCCGCCAAGCAACGGGTCCCGCGGCCCGCGCGAGAGGACCATCGCCGCCGCGCCGACGGCATGAATGAAGATCGACAGCGCAAGCCATCCGGCCAGGGGCTCGCAGGTCCTGCGAAATACGCGAAGGTACGCGCCCGCGGAGACCACGAGCGCAAAGACCGGCATCAGCCCCGCAAGGTAAGCAACTACGCGGCCGGCAAACCCCGACGCCGAAAACGGCAACCGCAAAGCGACAACGAGCCCGGCCGCCACAGCGACGGCGGTCCACACGGTCGCCCGGAGCAGTTCCCGGCGCCGTCGATCCTTCTGCGCCACGGGGCCCGACACACGGAGCGCCGCGAGCAACAGAGCCGCCATTACAAGCGCGCCCGGGAAGCGGGCGACCGCAAGCGGCGCGAACGCGCGATCCGCCGCGAGGCCCGTCCACGCGGGATCGCGGCCGAGGTCGAGGGACCCGCAGACGAGACCCTGCCCGCCGCCGACGAGGAACGCCAACCCGATAAACAGATCGCGACGACAGCCCGACGCGAGATATTGGGCCGCGAACATGCTCGCGACCACGATCCCGAACAATGCCCCCGTGACCTCAATCCCATTGCGGAGGTCGGGGCTGCCGTCAAGGCCGTGCCAGCGGAGCAGAAACGCCGCGGTCAGCGACGCGGCAATCATCCCGAACGTCCCAAGACGCGCGCGGTCGCCCGCGTCGGTGACCGTCGTCCCCATCCGTCCTTCGAGGTTACAGGCCGTCAAGGCCGCGTCACATTGGGGCACCGGATATGCAGGCGGCCGATCCGCCATCGTCGTCTGTTCCACGGGCTTCAACGGGCACTCTCCGTGTGGGTAGAATACCTCACTGCTATCGACAACCGAGGTTGCAGCAGTTAGTTACCAATCCACGTTGGGAGGATATGGGACGCGATCCCAAGCGGCCCGCCACGCGGCGTCCGCCGGATCGGCCTTTTTGCCCACGGCCGCGCGAGACAATAGCATAGAGTCGTGCTGAACGTTCGGCTTCGGTGGATGCGAGATGCCCCTTTGCATCGGATCGATCGAACTCGATGTGCCCATTGCCCAGGCCGCGATGGCCGGCTACAGCGACCTGCCGATGCGCCGCATCGCGCGGCAGTGCGGCGCTCCCTACGCGCTGACGGAAGTCGTCCTCGATCAGATCGTCCTGGCGAAGGGTCTTCGCCGAAGGCGAATCCTCGCCGTCGCGCCGGATGATCACCCGGTCGGCGGCCAGTTGATCGGATCGCGGCCCGAGGAATTCGCGCGGGCCGCGGAGGCCATGGTGCAGGCGGGGTACGACGCGATCGACGTCAACTTCGGCTGCCCCGTCCGCAAGGTTCTCCACCGCTGCCGCGGCGGGTATCTCCTCGCCCGGCCGCAGGCCGCCCTGGACATCCTCCGCCGCGTCTACGACGTGGTGGCCGGCCGTCGGCCGCTGACCGTGAAGATGCGGCGCGGCATCGACGATTCCGCCGAGAGCGAGCGATGCTTCTTCGAGATTCTGGACGGCGCGTTGGCGATCGGCGTCGCCGCCGTCACCGTCCATCCGCGCACGGTGCAGCAACGCTACGTCGGCCCGAGCCGATGGGAGTTCCTTCGACGCGTCAAGCGACATGTCGGAAACCGCGTGATTCTCGGCAGCGGCGACATCTTCTGCGCCGAGGACGCGGTCCGCATGATGCGGGAGACCGGCGTCGACGGCGTCAGCATCGCGCGCGGCTGCATCGGCAATCCGTGGATCTTTCGCGAGTGCCGCGCGCTGCTGTCCGGAAGGCCGCTCCCGCCGCCGCCGAGCGTCGTGGAGCAGCGCGAGATCCTGGCGCAACACTATCGCTACGCCGTTGAGCAGTACGGCGAGGTTCGCGGAAGCAAGATCATGCGGAAGTTCGGCATCAAGTACAGCGAGTACCACCCGTTTGCGCCCGAGGTCAAGCGCGCGTTCATCGGCGTCCGCCGCGCGGCGGACTGGCAGGCGACGCTGGAGCGATGGTACGACCCGGCGGTGGCCTGGCCGCCGTTCCGCCGCAAGGTCGATCCCGGTCACCTGGTGGCCGCCGGAGCGGAGTGAATGAGCTTCCTGACCACGCTGTTGTTCGAAAGCGCGGTGATGCTGGGCCTGTTGTGCGTCGCGGTCTGCGCCGTGCTGCTGGTGCTTTGGCGGCGGACCGGATCGCCGGGGCGAAGAAACGCCCTGGGGATCGCCGTGCCGGCCTCGGCGGTGCTGCTGGTCGCGCAGGCCCTCGTCCGAACCGACCGGGAACGGGCGATCGCGCTGATGGAGGACCTGGCCGCGGCCGTGCAGGAGCCGGACTTCGCGAGGATCGAACAGGCCATCGACGCGGATTACCGGGACGGCCGGGACACCCGTGAGACGCTGATCCGCACCATTCACGAACGGCTCACCCGGTACACGATTCAACGGGTCGGCCTGTCCGCGTTCGAGTTTGAGTCGGCCGGCGACGAGGCCGCCATCCGCTTTCGCGTCATCTGCGATCTGCGGAGCGGCGACAACTTCGTGGCCAATATGCCCAGCCGGTGGGAGGTGCGCCTCGTCCGCCGCGAGGGCCAGTGGGCGGTCCGCGCGATCCGCGCGCTGCAGATCGGCCTCATCCAGACCCGAGGGCCGGCCGCAGGTCCCGGCTGGTAGCGCCGATCGGAGAAACCGTGCACCGATCGTCCGCTGCAGGCCCGAGTCGTGGAGGAGGGCGAAGCCGGCTTTTCACTGCCCGCGGCAGCCGCGGTCCCGCCGCCGCGCCTCGTTCGACCTTCCAATGATATCCCCCGGTTTCTACTGCTCCCCGCAAGTTTTTCCGAAGACGATCCTGCCGCGTCCGGGCGCTTTCAGACATTCGCCTCGCACGATCCGTCGTCCGTCGGTGCCTGTGGACTGCGGTGGCAACGCCACCGCTTTGCCTCGGACGGTCTGCCGCACGCCGGGGCGTCATGGCGCCCCGAGGGAAAGCGGCGGCAAGGCCGCCGCAGTCCAAAACGCGCGGGCCGCGCCGCACAAGACGGGCGGAGCGACCGCTGCCCGAGTCCAAGTCGCGACAGAATCTTCCACCGCGACAGGCGCCCAAGCATCTCTTGTCTTGGTTACGGCCCGAGGCTGCCCCGGGCGACACTCGTTTCACCGGCACGCCGGAGGCCGGTTCGGCCCGTTGAAACAGTCCTGAAAGATCGCGAAATCCTCCAGGTCAACGTCCCCGTCGTGATCGAGGTCGGCATCCGCATAGGCCGCCGGCAACACCTCGAACCCCCCGGTCAGCGTCGCCGCCGGGCAGGTGGGCGTGGAGACCGCGACCGTCCAGAGGCCAGCCTCCGCGCCGGCCAAGTCGAGGCGGCACGTCAAACTCTCCCCATCCGCCGCAACGCTCACTTCCGTAGCAAGGATGTCGGGCCGACCCGTGCCAACCAGCCTCACGCTCGTCTCGCCCGGCACGAAGCCCGCTCCCTCGATGACGACGGGGTCGATCACATGATCGGCGCGGCCCCGGTTTGGCGTGACCGACGCAACTTCGGCCGGGGTCGCGCACGAGGCCACGATCGAACCGCCCGTGAGGTACACGTCGTCCAGCGACCGCCATTCGCCCCGGTTGTCGGCCGTGCGGATGCTGATCCGGTCGAAGCCGCCGGTGTACAGCCGCGGCCGCGTTTCCACGTACGTGCCGTTGCGATACTCCGTAAGAAAGCAGGTATCGGACCGCACGGTCATCCGGAAGAAGTTCCAGCCCGTGGTCGACGTCACCCCGCCGACCGGCGTCCAGCTTCGGCCGTCGAAGAAGCAGGGACTCTTGGTCTCGCCGTTGATGCCATGGGTCATGCCGAACGCGAGGACCGGCACAACCGCCGCGTCGCCGGCGGCGGGCGCATGGACGTCGCCCATCGACAGCTCGATAAAGGCGTCGCCGTACTTGAGGTTTGAATTCGTGCTGCCCATCCAGATGTAAAAGACGGCATCGAGCGGCTCCTCATCCGTCGCTCGGACTTCCGTCGCTTCGGGCACCGCCGCCCGCAGCGACGGCGTCAAGTCGCGTGTGATCGCGAACGGCCCTCCCGGATTGTTGTTGATCAGAAGCGAATTGGAAAACGAAAACGGCTTCGAGTTGGTGATCCAGTACCGCGACGCGCCCGGCACGGACAACCAGTTCGCCAGGTAGCCCGAGGCTTCGGTCCCGGTGGCATAGGCATCCCACTTTTCGACGAAGGCCAGCGGCACCCCCGCCGGGATGTCGCCCGTCGCGCTGACCGCGTCCGGCGATGGCGAGCCGGCCGACCCCGAGGCTTCGCAGGGCGACGGCCGACCGGGCCCGTTGAAACAGGAGTGGATGTGGGCGAAATCCGCCAGGTCCACATCGCCGTCGCGGTCGAAGTCGGCGGCAACGCGTTGAGTCTGGAGGACGGTGAACGCCGCCGAAAGGATGGACGGCGGACAGTTCGTCGTGCCGACGACCACGTCGCGGACCGCCGCCGGCGCGCCGCGGAGATCGAATTCACACGTAAGGCTCAACCCGTCGGGCTGCACGGCGACGCCGCCCGCCGGAATATCCGGCACACCCTCGGCTACGAGCCGGACGCTCGTCTGGCCGGGGACAAGGCCCGATCCGCACACCGAGACAACAACGATTTCGTCGTTCCATCCGTGCTCCGGGCTCGCCGACGCCGCCAGAGGCGGCTCTGCGCACTCGGCGACGAGTCGCCACTTGACCGCGTCCGCGCGGAAGATCTCTCCGACATCGGGGTAATTCTCGTTCGTCTGCGTCACCGTATAGTCGGTGCCGGCCGCGAGGGGATACGAGCCGATCCGGTTCCACCGACCGGCCCCGGTCGGATTCGATACGTTGTCCTGATCCAGGACGACGCTCGACGAGCCCGCCGCATGGGTCACGATATGCTCGACCGCCTCGCTCGCGTTGGTCGACGCCGGCCACGTGACGAACACGTCGTACGTTCCCGCGACCTGCGGCGTGAAGCGATAGACGGCGGCGACGATACCGTACGCCGCCGGATCCATGTATCCCCAACGGCTCCCGACGCCCAGTGTGGTTCCGGCCGCTGTCGACTTGGCCACGCTGTCGGACAGGACGCCGATCTCGGAATACCGATCGTGATTCCGGCCGCCCGGGCGGCTCTCCACGATGCACTGAACGGCCACGGTCAGGGCGGCGGCGTTCGACGAAACAGCCCCCATCGGATTGCTCGCGACACACGCGTAGGCGCCCCCGTCGCCGGGACGACAATCCAGAATCCGCAGCGTGTCGGTGGCCGCGCCGAGCACGCGGCCCCCATCGACGAGATCCACGCCGTCCTTCCGCCACCGATACGACAGCGGCTGCGCACCGACGGCCTCGACGACGAACAGCGCGGTATCGCCGACGGACAGTTCCCCGCCGGCCGGATGCCGGACGATGACCGGTTCGCCCGACGCCGGCTGGAGCGTCCCCAACCGCGCGATCACGCGAAACTGGTTCCACACCCCCGTGCCGCCGGCACGGAGGTCCTTCACGGTCAACGTCCACGTCCCCGCCGGGACCTCGCCCCAGAACTGGTTGGTGGTGAACGTCCAGTCGATGCCCGGCCCCCGATCACTCGACTCCTGCGCGAACAGCCGGCCCCGCGTACCGCTCGGCGACGTGACCCAGGCCTCCACGTCCTCGCGAGCGGGGTGCGTCACTTTGACATGGATCAGCAACTCCTCGAGCGGCGTCGACGAGCCGAGCGAGAATGTCCGCGACAAGCCCGTTGCGCTGTTGTCGGGAATCGGGGCCTCGACCGTCACGAGGGCGGTTTCTTCCGTCGTCAACGGCGTGACGCCCGCGCAGCAGGTCGCCAGCCGCGTCAACTCGTCCGCGTTGATCAGGCCGAACCCGTACCGCGGGTTGAAATGAAACCCCGCCGCGTTGGTTTGCCACTCCGGGTCGGCGGAGTCGACGATGCTGCTGCTCCGCGCGAGGAGATGCTTGGCGAATCGCGTATTCAGGGCCGGCTGAACCTGCCGGGCCAGCGCCATCACGCCGGCAACCAGCGGCGACGCGGACGAAGTCCCGCCGAACGCGCTGGTGTAGTCCGCATCGGGAAACGCGTCGTCGGCCCCGTTGTATCCGAACGCCTCGCCCGGCCGGTCGGTGGTGGTGACCTTCAGCAGGCCGTACGAGCTCGACGGCGCCGTCACGGTGACGCACGCGCCGTAGTTGCTGTAGCCGGCCCGGCGGCCGTCGCTGCCGAGCGCCGCCACCGTGATCGCATCCGGGCTGTTCTGCAGGTCGATCTTCGACGCATCGGCCGACTGGTTGCCGGCCGCGAAGCAATGGATCGTGCCCGATGCCGTTGAGATCGCGAGAGCCTCTTTCTCCGCCGGCGTCGCCACATAGGGCACGATCGCCCCGTAGCTGTGGTTCTTGACGGCGATGCCGGTACTTGCGCCGCTGCTGTGGTACAGCGTGGCATCGACGAACTGCTGCGTGTTCTGCGAGGCGAAGTCGATCCGCAGACCGGCCAGCCCCGCCCGCGGAGCCGCCCCCGTGACGCCGATCCCGTTCCCGCCGCGCGCCGCCGCCACCCCCGCCGTCGCCGCACCGTGCATGTCGTCCGGACGCGACGGCCCGGGGTCATTGTCGTCGTCGCCGAAATCCCAACTGTCCGCCGCGACGAAGTTCGGCGCCAGATCGGGATGATCCGTCGGCAGGCAGTCATCCACCATGCCGATCGTCACCCCGCTGCCGGTGATCTCGCGCAGCCAGGCCCCCTGCACGCGCGCATCCAGGCCCGGCGCGTGTCCGTTCACGAGATGCCACTGCCCCGGCCACCCCTCGGACGGCCGGTCCTTCGGGAAGTAGGGATCGTCGGGAACGAACGCCATCCGCACGTAATGCGTCCGCCGGTTGACGTAGGCCGCTCGGACGCGCCCGTCGGTCGCCGCCCCGATCGCCTCCGCCTCCCTCGCCGCAGCGACGGATGATGCCGCTAGGACGTACGCGTTCGCGCCGCTGCGAAGGGCACGGCGAAGTACCATGCCGTGATCCTGCGCGAACTGCTTGACGTCCGTCCCGGGTTGGAGAAAGACGAGGACCTCCGACGTGTCCTCGGGCAGCGCCGCCGCGGATTCCATCAACCAGCCGTCGGGAGGACCCGCCCATGCCAGCGACGCGACCAGCACGGCCACCATCCCGATGATGCGCGTTCCTCCCGCCATCGACATTCTCACGACGTTCGCTCGCTGGTGATGACAGCGCAGCCCGACCCCCCTGGAGTTGCCTTCAGCCTACCGCGCGCAAGGCGCGAAGTCAACAGAAATCCTTGGCACCAAACGATTTACGTTGCCACCGAATCCGGAAAAATGATCCGCTGATACGTTACCTGGCGTGTCGGGTTCACCCGCCTAGCGGCTGGACCCGACCGGCTCGATCAGCCCCGTCCACGGCGACGATGCCGTCGCATAGAGTTTCTTCGGGATGCGACCCGAGACATAGGCCAGGCGACCGGCCTCGATCGCATGCTTCATGGCCTTGGCCATGGTCACCGGGTCCCGGGCCGACGCCACGCCGGTGTTCAGCAATACGCCGCCGCCCCCCAGCTCCATGGCGATGGTCACATCCGACGCCGTGCCCACGCCCGCGTCGACAATCACGGGGTAAGCCGGATCGCCCTCTTTGAGGTACTCCAGACAGATGTGAATGTTGTTCGGATTCAGGATCCCCTGGCCGCTGCCGATGGGTGAACCGGCGGGCATAACGCTCGTAGCGCCGGCCTCCTTCAGGCGCCTCGCCATGATCGGATCGTCGGAGGTGTACACGAGGACCGTGAAACCCTCCTTGACCAGCTTCTCCGTGGCCTGAAGCGAACCGATCGGGTCCGGCAGGAGCGTCTTCTTATCGGCCAGCACCTCAAGCTTGACCCACGCGGCCCCGGGATTATCGAGTCCTTCGAGCAGTTCGCGCGCCAGCCGGGCGGCACGGACGGCGTCCTCGGCAGTGAAGCATCCGGCGGTGTTCGGAAGGATCGTGTATCGCTTCGGATCAATGTAGTCGAGGATGCTCTTGTCCTTTCGTGTGCCGTCGCCGCTGAGGACGTCCCGGCGGACGGCGACGGTCACCACCTGGCAGCCGCTGGCATCGAGTGCCTGCTGCATCTGCTCGTAGCTGCCGTACTTGCCGGTCCCCACGAACAGCCGCGAGGCGAAGGTGAACGGCCCGATCTTCAACGGCGTGTCCGTCATCAACCACCTCCGACAAACGTGACGATCTCGACCCGGTCGCCCTCGTGCAGCGTGGTCGCGTCGTAACATCGGCGCGACACCAGTTCCTGATTGACCTCGACGGCCACGCGGATTGGCGCGAGGTTGTAGCGCGTGACAAGCTGCCCGACCGTCATGCCGTCGTCGAGTTCCTTCGGCTCCCCGTTGACCGTTACGCGAATCATTCCGGATGCTCCACGCGGATTATAGAACCGCTTCGCGGTCGCCCGCAACGACTGCGGACCCTGCGTACCGGGAACGAAAACCTCATCGGGGCATGGTCGTGGGCTGCGTAGCGGGTCGCGTCGCGGGCAGCGACCACGTCCAGTACCGGGCCGGGGCGGGCGGAGGTGCCGGCGAAGCCGTCGCGGGCGGAGGCGGCTCGACCCGTGTCGGTCCCGCCGGCGGCGAGGGCCCCTGTCCGGCCGGCCGCAGGATCCGCCCCATGTGCTCGGTCAATCGCGTCTTGGCCGCGAGGTACCGCGCGAGTTCGTCCTTGTCCACGTCCTCCATCGCAGCCGCCCGCCGATAGCACTCCAACGCCCTCTCGCGGTCGCCCATCAGCTCGTACGTCACGCCCATGGCAAAGACGTGCTCGTGCTCGTTCGGTTTTTTTCGAAGGGCCGCCTCGAAGCCCGCGATCGCGGTCGCGTAGTCGTCGGCCCGCAGGGCGCGGATGGCCGCCTCGGCCTCCTTGCCGCGACCGGTCAGCTCGTACCGGCACTCGACCTCCGTCGGCACGAACATCCCGACGAACTCCTGCACCGCCCGCTCGACCAGCTCGCCGATGAAGTGGTCCACCGGATCGAGATCGGCCTCGGTGACCGCGCTGCCGAACAGGAAGTGCGGCGACCGCGTGTCCGTCTTCTGATAGGGCGGCGGCGAGTACTGTCCGAGGGCCTGGCCCGTCGCGGCGTCGATCAGGCTGAACGAGCACTGCACCGTCAGGTGGCGGCTGATCTCCTCCACCTCTTTCGTGTGCAGCGTCACACCGCCCCCGGAGGCGGTCGTCTCGCGTCGGTAGACATACGGGTTGCGAACGCGCGGGTCGTAGGGGTAGCGGGCGTAGCGCGGATCGCGCGGGGCATAACGCGGCGGCGGCCGGCGGGCCCCGCGGGCCTCCTGCATGTCGTGCACGACGCCGCCCATGATCGACGCCCAGTCGATCGTCGACTTGGTCCCCTTCTGCACGTCGATCCGCACCGTGATGCGGCTGGTGATCAGCCCCTGCACATCCAGGAGCTTTGCGGCCCGCGTCGCCGTCGGTCCGTCGACCAGGCCGGCGAGCTTCAGGTCCTGCTCGGCGAGGATCCTGGACGTCTCGCGACGCTTGGCCACGACCGGGCCGGTGCCGTAGCGCTGGGCGGCGCCCTGAAGCATCGCCTCGATCATGTCGGCGGCCACGAGCGACCACTTCTTGTCGCGGTCGTCCTGCTGCGCCCCGATCGTCTGTACGCCGGAGTCGATGACCGCCACCGCCTTCAGGCCGGGCGGCAGGGGCTGCCGCGGCGCTACGGCGTACCGAATCGTGACGGTGTATCGCTCCTTGCCGGAACAACCGGCAACCGCCGCCGTCAGCAAAACCACCGGGACCAGCCGCCAGGCCGATCGCATCCGGGCACGCTCCTTCACTCCGCCCGCCTCTTGCCGACGGGCGCGAGGTAGATCACATACTCGTTGTCACCGTCCAGCCGCAGCAGGCCGTCCATCGCCGCCTGGTCGTACGCCGCCACGGCGCACGTTCCGCAGCCGATCGCTTCGCACGCCAGGTAAAGGTTCTGGCACACGTGGCCGGCGTCGAGCAGCATGACCTTGTGAGCCTTTGTCAGATATCGCCACTCGCCCCGATACGGGACGCAGCTCCAGACGAAGACGACCGCGCTCTCCGCGAGAAACGCCTGATCGCACGCCGCGGCGGCGACCTTCCGCATGGCATCCGGGGCGCGAAAGCGGAGCACAAGCTGGTGCGACAGGGGCAGATAGCGGTACACGCCCGCCGCAACACCGTCGACACGCTGCACAAAGAGGTACGTCTCGAACGGGTGCCGCGCCCCGCCGGAGGGCACCGGCCTCAGCGTGCAGTAGCCGCCCCGCACGACCTGTTCGACGCCCTGCGTCGCCCATAGCAGAAACGACAGCTCCGCCGCCGACAGCGGCCCGGTCGTGAAGTCGCGACGGCTCCGACGGCCCTTCAGGAGGGCGTACAGGTCTCGCTGCGCCAGCACACCGGGATCGACCGGCGGCAGGTCGACGATCTCCGCGCCGGCGTCCACGGGCAACTGCAGCGGCGGCTGCGGCAGACCCTGGGCCTGATCCGACATCACGCCGTACAGCGTGCCGAAGCCGGACTTCATGAACTCGCGATGCTCTCGGATCGTCGCCATCGCTACACGTCTCGCCGCCGGGATCCGCGCTGCGCCGCCGGTCCGGGCGGCACTCTCGCGCATTGTTCAACACGCGGCAAGACCCGTCAAATGAAGCCGAAGGACCTCGGCCCGCGCGCTCCGCGACCGTCGCTGCACATCCGATGGGTAAGACACGCCCGCCCCGTGGACGATAGGCCGCCGCGGGCCGTGCGTTTGGGACTGCGGCGGCCTGGCCGCCGCTTTCCCCAGGGCGCGTTCTGACGCACCGGCGTGCGGCACACCGTCCGAGGCAAAGCGGTGGCGTTGCCACCGCAGTCCACAGGCGCCGGCGGGCGATGGGTGACGCGAAGCGGATAGCCGGGAACGCACAGACGCGGCCGGATCGTCTTCGGAAAAGCTTGTCGGGCGAACACGAAATCGGAGGATATCATCGGAGGCGCCGCCCGCGCGGCGACCCTTGAATCGCCCGCACCCCGCGCCCTACGATGGCGTGCCCTCGCATCCGCGGGCACAAGCGCCGGTCTACGGGAGACGATCATGGCAAACAAACTGCATCGGGCGCGTCAATCATTGTTTTCTCCGCAAGAAGAGCAGGAGGCGCGCACCCGGAAAGCCGCGTGCGAAGGTACCGCCGCTGAAACGTGGTCGCAACCGAACCCACGGCGCCTTTTTCGCTTCTTCGCTTTCTCGCTTTTTCGCTTTGCCCCGCCGCAATACGCCACACCCGCGCTGATACTGCTCTGCCTCTGCGGGGCCACTGCCTCCGCGTCCGAAGCGGGTCGCACCGTCAACGACATCCCGTTCGTTCAGGAGATTCACGAGCCCCACGCGATCGGGACCGAACCCGGCATGAACGACGTACGCGCCGTAGCGGTGGATCGCAACGGGAACGTGTGGGCGGCGACGAAGGCCGGCGTGTATCGCCTGAAGCGAGGCGAACGGCGCTGGACCGCCCTGACCGAAGCAGCCGATGCCGGGCCGGCATTCGCCGTCGCGGTCGACGGTGCCGGAACGGTGTGGGTGGGAGCGTGGAACGGCCTGTATCGCTCGACGCCGGACGGCCTGACACGGGTCGCGTCGATCCAGGCCCCGATATCGGCGGTCTGCCCGACGAACGGGGACGTGGTGGCAGCCGGCCCGGACGGCCTGTGGCGCATTCGAGGCACCGACGCGGTTCGCGAGTCGCTGCCCTGTTCACGAAGCGTGCGTCGGATCGTCGATGACCGCGCCGGCGGCCTGTGGATCGCCACGGGGATGGGCCTGACGCACCACACAAACGCCGGGACCACCCTCTATCAGGCCGAAGACGAGATCGTCAGCTCGGACGTCCATGCCGTCGCATGGGCACCCGACGGCTCTCTGTGGGCCGGCGGGCTTGGCGGGATCACCGTTTACAAAGACGCCAGGCGAACGGCCGCCCTGACGCCGCAGCAGGGCCTGCCCAGCGTGTTCGTCCGATCGCTCTGCAGGGGCCCCGACGGCGTCATGTGGGTCGGCACGGCGATCGGCGCGGCTCGGTACGACGGCACAAGCTGGTCGCTGCGACATAGCCGCCGCTGGGTCCTCAGCGACGACGTCCGCGACGTGGCCTTCGATGCGGACGGCACGGCCTGGATCGCCACCGCCGGCGGCATCAGCGCCATCCGCCGCGTCCGAATGACGCTCGCACAAAAGGCCGAGCGCTTCCTCGACGTGTGCCTCTCGCGGCACGTCCGCGAGCCGGGCCTGGTGGAGAAGTGCCGCCTGCGCACGCCCGGCGACGTGACCACCTGGGAGCCCCGCGACGACGACAATGACGGCCAGTACACGGCCATGTATCTCGCGATGGAATCGTTTCGCTACAGCGTAACCCGGGACCCGCGTGCCCGGGCGAACGCTCGGCGGGCATTCGAGGCGCTCCGCTTTCTTCAGACCGTCACCGGCACCGATGGGTTCGTGGCCCGCACCGTCGTCCCCGCCTCGTGGACGACGATGAGCGACCCCAACGAGACCCTATCGGATGCCGAATGGGCCGACCGCCGAATCGCCGATCCGCGCGACAAGCGGGTGCCGATCCGCTGGCGCCCATCGAGCGACGGGAAATGGCTCTGGAAGGGCGACACCAGCAGCGACGAGATCACGGGCCACTTCTTCGGCTACCATTGGTATTACGACCTTGCGGCCGACGAGCCGCAGCGGGAAGCGGTGCGAGCGCACGTCCGCCGCGTCATCGACTACATCATCGATAACGGCTATGTCCTCAAGGACCTCGACGGCCGCCACACACGCTGGGGCGTCTGGGCGCCGGAAAGGCTCAACCACGACCCCGACTGGGCGCCCGAGCGAGGCATCAATTCGGTCGAGATCCTCTCGTTCCTGCTGGTCGCCCGCCACGTGACCGGCGACGCCCGGTATCGCGAGCACTATCTGCGCCTGCTTCACGACCACGGCTACGCCGCCAACGTTCGCCGCGCGAAGACCCGCACCCCGGCCTGGCGGACGTACATCGACGACGAATTGCTCGCCCTCGCCTACCCGGCCCTGCTCAAGTACGAACAAGATCCCGCGATACGGCGTCTCTACCGCGAAAGCGTCGATCACTGGTACGCAACGGCCAAGGACGACGCAAGCCCGTACTTCCACTTCACGTACGCCGGGCTCGTCGAGGGCGACCCGCGCACGGACGAGTCCGTGGCGTTTCTGCGTGATGCGCCGCTGGATCTCGTCCGATGGCGCGTCGACAACACATGTCGCGAGGACATCCGCCTCGTGCGGGCGCCTGTGCTCGAGGTGATACAGACGCACCGCCTGTTGCCTCCGAGCGAGCGCGGGGTGATCCGCTGGGACGACAATCCGTGGGCGGCGATCCAGGGCGACGCCGGCGAGACGGAGAGCGACGGCGTGTACTGGCTGTTGCCCTACTGGATGGGCCGCCACTACGGATTCATCCGCGAGCCGTCCCACGAATGAGCCGGCGTCGCGGTCGGCCTCTCCGTGGACTCGAGCGTCGCTCAAACGTCAGCCGCAAAGCGGCCCGGCCCCGGTGAGCGACGGGCCGGTCCATCTCCCGAAAGGAGCCCCGGCAACTCCGAAAACGCGCAAAAAACCGAGGAAACGTGGGCAGCGGCCGACAGGCGTACTACAATTACGCCGACGCAGTTTTCGGCCGAAGCTCGCGTCGGGAATTCTAGGGAGGCCCGTCGGGGCCACAGAGGGTTGGCCGGGGCTTTCTGATCGTACGGCAGAGCCGTTCTTGTGGCGACAATGGCGAGAGGAGAGAGTATATGTTCGCACGGTCCCTGTCCCTTGGTATCGTCGTTCTGGCAGTGACGTTTTGCCCCCTCGAGGGCGCGTACCCTCCGCTGGAGGACGGATTCGACGTCGTCCCATTCATCGATGGAAACGACACGTTTACCCGGTCCGTCTGGGATGACGGTGGCGGCCTACCCGGCTTCTCGAAGGCCAAAGCCGGCTACTCCATCCGCACCGTCGCCGTGGACGTACCCGCCATCGTCTACGAATGGGCGATCCCCGGCCATCACCTGTCGGGATCCCTGACGCCGGGAACCACATTGTTCTTCACCTATGGCCAGGAATCCGAGGTCCAGTGGACGACCGAGACGTGCAACCTCGCGCCGAAGACGAAGTCGGCCGAAGCCAAGTTCTGGTACATTAACAATATGGGCTTCCCGAAAGACCAGGGCCCGGGCCGGTACTACGAGCCCCAGGCGGGCGGGACTATTTGCCAGCCGAACGTGGACGACCGGCGCGAATCGCTCAAGACGGGCATGCACATCCTGAACGACGACGACGAAGTGGCCGTCACGCTCGTCGAGTTCGAAAGCACCGTCGAACTGACCGACGACGGACAGTACGACTACATTTACACCGTCACCAACAACACCCAGGACGCCCTGGCGTTCGACTGGTCGGATGTTCAACTCACCGGTCTGCTGGACCCCTTAGGCGTGACGAGCCTGTCGCTTCGCTCGCCCCTGCCCCCGATCGAAGTGCTGATCCATGCATCTGCCGCGTTCGAACCGATCGTCACCGTGACCGCCGCGTTCGACCCGATTCCCGCGCCGACCACCGGCGGCATCGCCATGGCCGGCCCCTCGATGGTCTTCGCGCCGGTCCCCGAGCCCGCCGCGATCATTCTCCTGGCCACCTCGGCGGCCTGGCTGCCCCGCCGCCGCCGATGACGATCGTCGACGCGCACCGACACTGGCGGCCACCGGGCCACCCCCGGGTACCGACCACCGCCGTAGCACCGCGTCCTGAGGATACGGTCTGGGATCGGGGTTCCGCCGGGCGACTGCTACCCGCTGGCACCCCACCGGGATTTTCCAACCCATTCAATCGTGCGACGCTTTGAGCAGAATCAGCGAAGGGCGATTCCGAACGAGCGATGAACAATGCGATGCAGTGAGCACCGGCGTCCATAGGAATTCACAGGCACCGGCGACACGGCATATCTATCGTGAAAATGTTCAAACAAAGAAAGCACTCACCGACGTTTGCCGGTCGGTGCCGAATTTCGGACTGGGCGCGGCTGGATTCGAACCAGCGAAGGCATAAGCCAACGGATTTACAGTCCGCTCCCTTTGGCCACTTGGGTACACGCCCAAACAATCGAACCAAAACGGCTTACGGCGAACACGCGTCAACGCTTCCCCGACGCCGGCCCCGACGCCGCTTCCGGCATGCTCTATAGCCGGGCGGCGGTCTGCATCGTCAAGCCGTCGCAGGGGCACCATAAGCCCCGTGCGGCATCCGCCCCGTTTCCGTTCAGGTGCATCCGGAAACGCACGCGGATGCCACTAACGTACGATACCCGACGGCACCGCCCCGGTCAAGCATTTCACCACGCGATGCCGGCTGCCACCGCGAACGCACGCGATCATCGATCCGAACGGCGACCGGCACTCGCCTTGGCGCATCCGCCTTCGCACGACTGGCCCCCACACGGGGATTCGAGCCGGTCTAGCGATCACCAGCTCGCGGCTTGGGCACAACCGTCCCACAGCGGCCAAAACTTGCCGCACCCCCTTGCCGAAAGGTCGCTGCACTGCAACAATGAAAGCTTCGTTCCACGGAGGCAAGCCTGATGAACCGCAGCTTCACCGCCCGCCTGTCCGCCAAAACACCCCGCCGGTTGCGGGACTATCTGTGGGCAACACACCGAATCTTCAATGAGTCGCTAGCGTATGTGCTCAAGCACTACTTCTGGATGCAGAACCTGAACGACCGAACCGCAGAACAGGACAGGCGGAATCGACTGCGCAATCGCTTCGACGATGCGCAACTCGACCGCCTTCGCATGATTTACCGCGACATGATGGGGCTGGACCTACCCAAGGAGAAACGGGCTGGGCGGTCGCAATCTGCACACGCGTGGATGGAGCCCATTACGTTCTCCACCGAATCGAAGGGCTCCGGACCGGGCGAGTCGAGCAAGAACCTGCTGCCGCAGGTCAAGGAAGCTATCCGGCAGATTCGGCGGCGGAACACGTGGCTATTTGATCGTGAATTGGCCTTCCCGCTCTCGCCGAATAAGGGCTTTCGACGGGGGCTTTTCGAGGCAGCAGCCAGGCGCATTCTTAACTTCGAGCAGAACCAAGACACGCACAAGAGCTACCTTGAAGAAGCCCGGAGCCAGTATGAGCGTTGGACCGGCGGGGAACAGCGCGACGTCACAGACGAGGAAGGAGCCGACGAACGGCGCGCCGGCTGGCGCCGTACCGTACTGCTACGAGCCTGGGGCAAAGAGCAAAACGCCCAACGTGAGGCGGAGATCGATGAGATTGCCCGCCTGAATTGGAGCGACTTCGAACGGGCACGGGTCGCGTTTGAGGCGTACGAACAGGAACGATCCGAAAAGCGGGCGCGTGAGCATGGGCAACAGTTCGACGGTACGAAGGTCGAGCGCATCAACGCGGCGATGACCCGCGGGTGGCGTGATATCTACGAACGGTTAATGCCGCCCGACGCCCAAGGGGCGCCGGACCGCACAACAGCCGAGGAGGTCATCAAGGGCTATCAGATGTCGGAGCCCAGGCGGATCGGAGACGTAAACTTCTTCTTGTGGCTTGCCGACAAACCCCACCTTTGGCGGTACGTCGACACCATGCGAGCCTACAACACCCATCAGCGCAAGCTCCAGCAGTACGCCAAGGACATCCAGTTTCGCTACCCGCGGTACAATGTCCGGCCCGACTGGTTCACGTTTTCCGAGACCTCGCCGGGGTACATGTACACCATCGTGTCGATGAGTCCCCTGGTTGTAGAACTGTCTGTGCTGGTTCCCAAAGAGGATGAGCCGATTCTCAAGAAACACGCCAAGGGCAAACCGCTGACCGAAGACGAGCAGGCGCGATTGAGTCAGCCGATTGACTGGTCCACGTATCATCTCACGCGCGAGGCCCTGGCGAATCGCCTTGACCGCTACCGCGAGGATCTTACGAAAAAGCATGCCGATCTCATCGCCAAGGCCAATCTCGGCCCGGTGCACGACTGGACCAACGGCATGTGGCAACAATTGCTCGATGGGTTCTTCCGAG
Organism: uncultured Planctomycetales bacterium; assembly: GCA_964617025.1. GTDB lineage: Bacteria > Planctomycetota > Phycisphaerae > UBA1845 > PWPN01 > CAZMVY01. The sequence continues at coordinate 31,046 of CAZTVU010000018.1, forward strand.
GCGATCCGCCGCTCGACATGGCGAGATTCACCCGCGTCATGGTGCGCTACGCGCTTTCAACAGATCGTCGCCTGCGACCCTTCGTTCCTCAACCGAGTGAGGATAGCGATTTGATCGGCAGGTTGGAGGTTCTCAGCAACGAGCGCAAGAAGCGTCACTACCAGGGCACCTACGAGTACTGGTTTGGTCCGCTGGCCGAGGCAAGGGGTTTGCTCGTCGAGCGCAGGCGATATCTTCGGCGCATTCCCCTTACCGTCGGCGGCATCCGTCTCGAATACCGCGGGCGCCTGCGGAGCGACGCGGAGCCGATCTTCACGCTGTCGTGCGAACTCGATGAGCGTCTGAACGGACCGGAGGGCAAGCGCGTGTTTCCGGCCCCAGCCCACCGAATTCCCCCGAAGAGTGATACCGCCGAGACAGCGGAAGGCTCCGCTGCATCGGCGGCCAACAAACGGAGGATTTCGAAGAAACGTCCCAAGATGCCTGTTGGCCTTCGCGTGATGGCCGTGGATCTCGGACTTCGACACCCGGGGACAGGCGCTGTGGTGGAGTTCGTTGATGACGGACACGGACACGGCAGGCTGCCCGAGCCTCTCAAACCGGTCGCCGTCGAGATTCTGGACGTAGCAGGAACTAGCCTGGTCCATATTCAACGACACCAGGATGAACGGCGCCGCAAGCAGAAGAAGGCTTGTCCCCGGGGGTCAAGGCGAAGATTTGAGATTCGAGGCGCCCACCTGGCACATGGGCAGGAGTTCGCGCGGGGTCTGCTCAACCACGTCGAGAATCTCAAGGACGATCGCCGAAAGAAGGCTGCGCACACAATCCTTCGGGCCGCACTCAAACATAAAGTTGATTACATCGTGTTTGAGAACCTGGCCGGCTACCGCCCCGAAATGGAGTTCGGCCGAAAAGTGAACGCTGCGCTAATGACTTGGAACCGCCGGGAGCTGGTCGAGTTTGTCAAGATGGAGGCGGCACCGCTTGGCATTCACGTTTACGAGTGGGTACCTCCGCACCACACGTCCCGGTTCTGTCACCGCTGCGGCGCCGTCGGGCACCGATTCTCACATATCCGTTCGATCGACGCCAAGAAGGACGCCCTCGCGCCCGCTGAGCCGCTTCTCGACAACGCCGGGAATCCGAAACTCGATTCATACGGGAAGCCCATCTTGCGTCGCAAGTGGACGCCGCAGGCCCGGCGAGTGCGCGGCACGCCGCTTGGGCTCATCGCCGGCATGCGTCAGGCGATCGACGGTGGTCGGCAATTCTGCTGCACGGAGTGCGGGCTGATCGTTAACGCCGACTACAACGCGGCGATGAACCTCGCGCGAAAGCTGGCGGACGAGTTCCACGCCTACCAAAGATATGCCTATGACCGCGAGAAACGGACGTGGACTGTAAACGGGGAAACGCTCCCCGGCAGGGACTTCTGGGAACGAGCGAAGGCGTTGGTTCAACAGCGATTGAACCAGCGATTCAGGCAGCCGCCTGAAACGCCGCCGGCGGGAGGCTGGCCCAGGAGCTTGGAACCAAGCCCTATCGAGCCAACTCCCTGGTGAGCCACACGGGCAATACGGGGCTTTGCTCGCAGACCCCTTGACTTTCGGCCGCCGTAGGTTCATATTCGTACTGTGGCCTTCGGGCCTGGGTTCCGTCTATAGGTCGGGACTCACGCTGAGAATGTGTCTCGCCGGAATGTGGCTGCGGGCGACCCCCGCAACTGGGCTCGGCGCGGGCAACCGCGACGAGGCTATGGCGTCTCAGCGGGTGCGTTCAGTTTCTCTTCTGGGTCCCCCGCTGTTGCGATCGGCGGGGGAATTGTCGGTAGTCGACCGGCAGGGAGGCTTCAGCCTGTCTGCCGGTCGTTTTCATCTCCGGGGCGATGCGGGTGGAAGCAACCGGGCGCTTGCCCGGAGGTGCTTTTATGACCGCCGAAGAGAGCCCCGAAGCGGCCGCGGCGTCCGACCGCTGCGTCCATAAGCCGGATGCCGGTGCTTCAGCGCCCCAGCACGATGCCCTTGCGACGGTCAACGGGCAGGATGCCCGTCCCGCATCGCCGCACCTCATCCCGCTGGCAATGCTGAACGCTTTCGTGTATTGCCCGCGGCGGTTCCATTACGAGTTCGTCCAGGGCGTCATGGAGGACAATGCCCATGTCGTCCACGGACGGCGGCGTCACGCCCGGGTGGACGATCCGTCGCTGGCCGAAGGCGACGTCATACACACCCGCAGCGTCTGGCTGTCGAGCGATTCCCTCGGCATCACGGGCAAGATCGACGTCGTCGAGGAGGCCGGCGACGAGGTCTGCCCCATCGAATACAAGAAGGGCAGGCCGCCCGCACCGGAACAGTGCCCTGCCGGCTACTGGCCCAACGACGCGGTGCAGCTTTGCGCCCAGGCGCTGCTGCTGGAATCGGCCGCGGACGATCCCCGGCCCGCCGACGACCGCGACGCAGACACGACCGACACCGCCGACGCCTTTGCCGCGCCCCGCCCGGGGCACCGCTTATCGATCCGACGCGGCTATCTTTATTTCGCGGCCGCCCGGCGGCGCGTCGAGGTGCCCATGACCGAGTCGTTGCGAGAGCAGACGCGCCAGGCCGTTGCCGCCGCACGCGCGGTAGCGGCGTGCGACGACGAACCGGCGCCGCTGGTCGATTCGCCGAAGTGCCCGCCGTGCAGTCTGGTCGCGTTGTGCATGCCGGACGAGACCAACCGGCTTCGGGCGGGCAGCCCCGAGGCCGCCGGCGACGGTCGCGCCGGCGCACGGGACACGCGCGAGGCCCTGCGACGCATCGTCCCCGCCGACTACGACACGGAAATCCTCTACGTCGCCGAGCAGGGGGCGACGATCTCGAAGTCGGGCGAACAGTTCATCGTCCGCGATCGCCAGGGGTACACGCTGGCCGAGGTCCCCGCCGGGCGTCTGCGCCAGGTCTGCATTCACGGCTACGGCCAGCTCACGACGCAGGCCGTGCACGCATGCATGGACCTGGGCATCGACATTGCCTTCCTGTCGACGGGCGGCCGGCTCAAGGGACATCTGGCACCTCTGCCGAACGCCAACGGCCTGTTGCGGACGACCGTGGCGGCGGCGCTTCACTCCGAGGCGGTGCGTCTGGCCGTCGCCCGCGAAGTCATCGCCGCGAAGATTCACAATCAGCGTGTCATGCTCATGCGCAACACTCGCGACGACGCCCGCGATGCGGCATTCGAGCAGGACGTCGAGCAGCTCGCCGAGCTCGCGCGAACAGCGGGGGCGGCCGCGACCCGCTCCGGCCTGCTGGGCATCGAGGGGTCGGCCGCTCGGCTGTACTTCGCTCGGTTCTCCGGAATGCTTCGCGCGGAAGTCAAGGATCTTTTCGCCTTCGAGAACCGCAACCGGCGCCCGCCCCGCGACCCGATCAACGCGCTGCTGTCGCTGGCGTATGCATGCCTCTGCAAGGATGCGATCTCGGCCGTCGCCGTCGTCGGGCTCGACCCGTACATCGGGGCCTTGCATGAATCACGACGCGGACAGCCGGCCCTGGCACTCGACGTCATGGAGGAATTCCGGCCCATCCTGGGCGATTCCGTCGTGCTGACGCTGGTCAACAACCGAATGCTGTCGGAGGGCGATTTCGTGCGAGGCCGGCAGAGCTGCAACCTGACCGATGCCGGACGCCGGACGTTCTTTGCCGCCTACGAGAAGCGGAAGGCCGACGAATGCACGCACCCGGTGTTCAGCTACAAGACCACCTACGTGCGTCTGATGGAGATGCAGGCGCGGATCCTGGCTCGGTTTCTCACGGGCCAGATTCCGGCGTACACAGGATTCCGGACGAGGTGAGGCATGAGCCAGCGAGACGTCGTGTGGATCGCGTACGATATCGCCAGCCCGAAGCGGTGGCGCCAGGTGTATCGGATCGTCAAGGGCTATGGCGGACGTCTGCAGTTCAGCGTGTTCGAGTGCCTGGTCAGCGAGACGCAGCTTGAGCAATTACGCGAACGGCTGGATCAGGTGATCAGCCATCGGGAGGACCGGCTGCTGATCGCACGCCTTTGCGCGAGATGCAGCGAAAGGGTGGAACTCGTGGGCGAGCAGGTCGATCGCCAGAAGGCAGGGCCCTTGATTGTCTGAGCGGCGTGAGGTAGGCTACGGCTTGTCGGAGGAACGTTCTTTGACAATCGAGCGTGAACGCGAGCGGGGGAGGCGATGACGAAATCTCCGTACCGGCTCGCGAGGATATAACCCACGATGGATCAGGCTGTTGCATTGACAAGAGCTGAATCGCGGGACCGGTCGTCCGCTGAGTTGCGCAGGCCGCTCGCAAACGGCCTCGCAACTGCGGCCATCGCAGCCGGATGCGGGGGCCGGCCATAACGCCCAGAAGAGGACCTGATCGCACCGGACACCTCTTCAGCGACCTTGCGAAGGACACGACGCCGATGCTGTCATAACGCCCAGAAGAGGACCTGATCGCACCGGACACATACACACGCATATTGCGCTTTCGTTTCGCGTTTTTCATAACGCCCAGAAGAGGACCTGATCGCACCGGACACACTGGAACAGCACGACCGGCGAGTGCGAACACGCCGCGCATAACGCCCAGAAGAGGACCTGATCGCACCGGACACCATATCGAAGGCGCGGTCGCGGGCAGGCCGTTTGCGCCATAACGCCCAGAAGAGGACCTGATCGCACCGGACACCAACCGCGCGCAGCTGCTCGGCTGGCTGGTTCTGCATAACGCCCAGAAGAGGACCTGATCGCACCGGACACCCGCGTCTGGGACGCCATCGCGACGAACCTTCCTAGATAACGCCCAGAAGAGGACCTGATCGCACCGGACACTGCGCCTACTGGTGCAACACGGTCAACAGCTCCGAGATAACGCCCAGAAGAGGACCTGATCGCACCGGACACTCCGCGCCAGATCGCCGCGTTTGGATCGCCGACGAATAACGCCCAGAAGAGGACCTGATCGCACCGGACACCGAGCTGCTGGCTCCGAAGTTGGCGATGATGTTGTCATAACGCCCAGAAGAGGACCTGATCGCACCGGACACACATACACGCGGGCAGCACCGTTGCCGTCTGCCCGCCATAACGCCCAGAAGAGGACCTGATCGCACCGGACACCGCAAGCCAGGTCGCGAGGTCGATGACGGCGTCCTCATAACGCCCAGAAGAGGACCTGATCGCACCGGACACCTCGCATCGTACCCGTCCCAGACAACGCGCACCTTCATAACGCCCAGAAGAGGACCTGATCGCACCGGACACGACGTCCGTGTAGGCGCCCATTGCGGGCGCCGCCAGGCATAACGCCCAGAAGAGGACCTGATCGCACCGGACACGTTCGGTCACTCCGAACCGAGCCCCAGGCGCAAACCTCATAACGCCCAGAAGAGGACCTGATCGCACCGGACACTCGGGCGAATTAACAAGTAGGGTTTTGGTTCTAGATAAGCATAACGCCCAGAAGAGGACCTGATCGCACCGGACACGGGGCTGCTTGAAAAAAGAGGCGTAAAGCTATACTTCATAACGCCCAGAAGAGGACCTGATCGCACCGGACACTCCGGCGAATTAACAAGTAGGGTTTTGGTTCTTGAATAACGCCCAGAAGAGGACCTGATCGCACCGGACACTAGGCCGCCCGCGCCAAAGTTTCTTGGCGGTGTTGCATAACGCCCAGAAGAGGACCTGATCGCACCGGACACAGGTTCCCTGTAGGTAAGGTAGTTCGTGCAAGAGTTCATAACGCCCAGAAGAGGACCTGATCGCACCGGACACTAGGTTTGATGCTGTTTCTTCGAGGTCTAAATGGGCCGCATAACGCCCAGAAGAGGACCTGATCGCACCGGACACTTACCTACAGGAAATCTTATTGTCGCTTCATTGCAGCATAACGCCCAGAAGAGGACCTGATCGCACCGGACACACGGGCATACAGACGCCGGCCGGGTGCATTTGCCTGACATAACGCCCAGAAGAGGACCTGATCGCACCGGACACAGCGGCGTTCAGAGTTTGGAGTGCGAGTTCAGAGTTCCATGAGCAGCGGGGTACCTGATCGCGCGACGCCTACGGCACACGATTCGCAACTCCCCACGCGCAACCCGCAACGCGCAACGCACTTTGGCGGCCGTAGCCGTCTACGTTCTTCTACCGCTCCGCCGGTCGCGTGGCGGGTGAGGTCGCGCCGGGCGGCGACGGCGGCGGGGGCCCGACGAGCGACGGCTCGTCGCCGGCGTTCAGGCCGATCTGGGCGCGCTCGCCGATGCCGTTTTCGATCCGGATCGCGCCGGTGAACACGTTTCCGACGACCGTCGCGGCCTTCGTCGGCTCGCCGATGGAGATGTGCGGCGCGTCCTTCGCGAACCGGCAGGCGTTGACGATCAACCGCCCGCCCTCCGCGCGAATGGCCGGATTGCCTCGCTTGAAATGATCCCAGTAGAAGAAGTGGCACTGGCTGAAGGAGGTCGTGCCGCCGCGAACGACGGCGATGCGGTCCGACGGCCCCCAAAACGCGCAGTTGTTGAACTGCACCGCCCCGACGTTGGTCGCGGCGACGTCGACCTCCATCGCATCCGGCGTGCCGAAGCTGACGAACTCGCCGTTGGTGATCAGCAGGCCGTAGGGCTGGCTGTGCTCGACCACCACGGCCCGGCGAGTCGCGTCGGCGCCGATGCCGAGGAAGTTGCCGTTGCACGCCCCCTTGTCCGACTGGACGAACCTGTACCCGACGCCGTAGCCGAAACAGAACGTGTTGTATACATACTCCCAGTCCGTCCGGGCAAAGACGAAGCACTCGCTGTTCTCGAGCATCCATCGGTGAATGGGCGCGTTCTCCTTCCAGTTCCAGAACGGCCAGAAATGCACGTTCTCGATTCGGCCGACGTCGTAGCACTGGTCGACGAAAATGCCGATCCGTAACGGCTGGCCGTACACGCGGCTGATGAAGTGGCGGCCGGCCGACCGTGTGCCCGCGTCGATGCCCTTGTAGGGGTTGATCAGGAGGCAGTCGAGCACGCTGATGTTGTCGCCCGCCAGCCGGATGCACCAGGGAAACGGCCGGATGTCGTCCGGGTTGTCCTGCTCAGGATAGTAGACGGTCAGGCCCTTGAGCGTGGCGTCGGGCCCGAGCGTGATCAGCGGAGGGCCGTCTTCCTCCCCCTTGCCGCAGGATGCGACGAGGGTCGATCCCTTCATCTTCGTGCCGGCCGTCGGGGCGTGCCAGACGCCGACGAGGGCGGTCTGCGGCGGCACAACGATGGGCGCCTTCAGCACGAAGTTCCCTGCCGGCACGTGGACGGTCGTGCCGGGGACCTTTCCGGCATGGTCGAGGGCGCGTTGAAAGGCCGGCGCATCATCGGCCATGCCATCGCCGACGGCCCCGAACGCCTTCACGTCCACCGTCGGCCCTTTCGGCAGGCCGGGCGCACCCGGCTCCCCGCGCCTGGCCGCGGCGGGCGCGGGGCGTTTCGGCGGCGCGGCCGACGCCGGCGTCGAGGCCACAACCCACACGGCCGTCAGAAGACACAACGATCGGATCATTGAATCACACATGTTCGATCTCCCGGTCTCTGCGATGAATCCTGGCGCGGGCCCGCCCCTCTCGGGGAGACAGCTTCGTACGCGGCGCATGGCCGGGCGTTTCCGTCGCTCCCTGCGGGGCTTTACGGGGCCGAAAGCCCCGAGCCGAGAACGACATCAGCGTAGGGCCGGCCACACCGGCGGGCAAGCGGTCGGGGCCGCGGAATCCCTCGCCAATGACGCGGGCCCGACGGGCTGTCGCGCTCGGCCGCGGGGACGGGCGGCAACGAATCGAGGAACGTCATGCCAACAGGGCGGGCTCGACGGGTTCCGCCGGGCGGAGGGACTGGGCGATGCGGCGCTGCCAGGCGAGGGTGCGTGCCCGTGCGGCGCGGTTGAAGGCATCCACAACCACCGGGTCGAACTGCGCCCCGGCGCCCGCGCGGAGCTCCGCCAGGGCCTCGTCGAGGGTTCGGTGGTCGCGGTAGGCGCGGTCCGTCGTCATGGCGTCAAAAGCCGTGGCCGCCAGGATGATTCGCGACCCGAGCGGGATCTCGCTGCCCTTGAGCCCCTGCGGATAGCCGCTGCCGTCGAAGTGCTCGCGCTGGTGGCGGATGATGACGACCTCGTGATCGAGAATCCGCACGTGATCCAGGATCCTCGCGCTGATCAGGGGAACGCGCTCGAGGACCCGGCGCTCCGCCGGCGTCAGCTCGCCGCGTTTCTGCAGGATGCTGTCGGGCACGCCGATCTTGCCGATGTCGTGCAGCATGGCGGCGTTGCGCACGGTCTGCCGCAGGGCGTCGGTCAGCCGCATCTCCTCGCAGATCGCCTCGGCATACGCCGTGACGTTGCGCGAGTGGTTGGCCGTGTGCGGATCGCGGGCCTCCAGGGCCTGGACCAGGGCCCAGACCCCCTGAACATACGTCTCGCGCGCCCGCACGCTGAGGCTGGCCACCTGTTTGTGCAGCTCGCGGACCTCCGGGTCGTAGAGCGCGTCGCGGAAGGGGTCGCCCTGCTGGAGCTCGTTGCTCGTGCAGACGCGGTTGCGCCCCCGGCGCTTGGCGAGGTACATGGCCTGATCGGCCAGCTCGACGAGGGTCTCCGGCGTGATGGCCCGTTCGTCGTTCGCCGAGGCGACGCCGAGCGACGCCGTCACCTCGTGGCCGCGGACGCGCACCGTCTTCTCGATGGCGGCGCGGATGCGCTCGGCCATCGCGGCCGCCTCCGGCAGGCTGATGCCGACGGCGATGATGGCGAACTCCTCGCCGCCGTACCGCGCCGGCGCGTCCACCTGGCGGATGCCCTGCCGCAGGGCCGTC
>CAZTVU010000019.1:0-1576 GCA_964617025.1 uncultured Planctomycetales bacterium
GATGCGGGGACGGGTCTTGCACGGTCCTCATGAACGGCCTCGGCGGCGGCATTATGCGAGCGAGTACGGAAGGGTTCCAGCCACGGCCTCGGCGGTCGATCGCGCAGGGAAACGGGGCGCGGACGGCCGGCCGTGCCGGTTGCCTCGGCTTTGGCGGGCGGGTACGCTCCCCGCCGATGAGTCCCAGCGGGCGCGTGGCCCGGTTCTACGAGAGGAGAACTCATGAGGCGCATTCTGCGAAAAGGTTGGGTGGTAGCGATGGCGTCGGGGTTCGGTCTGGTGGCGTCGGGTGCGGTGGGTCAGGAGAAGCCGTTCAACGGGCTGCACATGCACATGGGGAACCTGTCGCGCCTGTCGAACGCGAAGACGCGGTCGATCTCGGCCGAGAACTTCACCGGCGAGAAGGCCAAGGGCGGCATGGCCACCGAGGGCACGGGCAAGAACGCGGCCCGCGAACTGGGCCAGAAGTGGAAGGTGTCGCCCTGCATCACGCTGAAGAAGGGCCAGACGTTTACGCTGGCCGACATCCAGGGGCCCGGCGCGATCCAGCAGATCTGGTTCACGCCGACGGGGCACTGGCGGTTCTACATCCTGCGGATGTACTGGGACGGCGAGAAGGAGCCGTCGGTCGAATGCCCGATGGGCGACTTCTTCGCGTGCGGCTGGGGTGAGTTCGCGCAGGTCTCATCGCTGGCCGTCTGCGTGAACCCGGGCAGCGCGTTCAACTGCTACTGGCCGATGCCGTTCCGCAAGTCGGCCCGGATCACCGTCGAGAACATCGCCGACAAGGACGAGACGCTCTTCTATCAGATCAACTACACGCTGACCGACGTGCCCGAAGACGAGGCGTATTTCCACGCCCAGTTCCGCCGCACCAACCCGCTGCCGTACAAGACCGACTACACGATCGTCGACGGCATCCGGGGCAAGGGGCACTACGTCGGCACGTACATGGCCTGGCAGAGCAACAACAACGGCTGGTGGGGCGAGGGCGAGATCAAGTTCTTCCTGGACGGCGACGGGGAGTTCCCCACGATCTGCGGCACGGGCACGGAGGACTACTTCTGCGGATCATACTGCTTTATCGCGAAGAACAAGGACGGCAAGGACGACTACCGCGAGTACACGACGCCGTACGCGGGCATGCCGCAGGTCATCCGGCCCGAGTCGCCGTGGAAGTCGCAGATGCGCTTCGGGCTGTACCGCTGGCACATCATGGATCCCGTGCGCTTCGACTCGGACCTGAAGGTGACGATGCAGGCGCTGGGATGGCGGTCGGGCGGACGCTACCTCCCGCTGAAGGACGACATCGCGTCGGTGGCGTTCTGGTACCAGACCGAGCCGCACGCGCCGTTCCCGAAGCTGCCGGACAAGGACGATCTTGAGGTGAACTGACGGCCGGCGCGCATGGCCGCCGAAGAGGGGGCGCCGGCACACGGGGGTCGTGTGCGACCGTGCACACGGCCCCCGCGGGCCGATCCGTGATCGCCGCCGCGGAGTGGCCGCGGCAACGGCGGAGGAATCAGGTTGTCGGGGCGCGCCCGGGGTGGAGCCGGGCGTACTTGGCGGCAAGCTG
>CAZTVU010000019.1:1586-9914 GCA_964617025.1 uncultured Planctomycetales bacterium
CCGGGGTTTCCCGGTGGTCGGGGTCGGGGACGCAGGCCTGGCTCGGGCACACATCCGCACATTTCTGCGTGCTGTAGAACCCGTAGCACTCCGTGCACTTGTCGGGGTCGATCACGGCCTTGGAATCCGTCTCCGTGATGGCCGAATTCGGGCACTCGTCGATGCACGCCGAGCAGAGAGCGCAGTCGTCAGTCACTTTGAACGCCACAGCAACGATCTCCTTTCAAAACGAGGTCGGGATGAGCATCTTACGGGAAGCCGGCGGAGAGTTCAACCGCGCGGTATGCGGCCGCCGAAAGAGGAGCGGGAGACCGCGCCGACTCCCGCTCCTCGTCCACCTCAGGCGGTCCGAGCGGATCCCGGCCCGGCAAGCGAGGGACTCTTGCCGAGCTGCTCCTCCAGCTCCGTCACGATCTCGCGGAGCGAGGCTTCCCGCCGCCCCGCCGAGGTGTTCCAGCAGACCACGCCGTTTTCCGCCAGCACGTGATCCAGCCTGCGGCAGGCCAGAATGACCGTCGAGTGATTCTTGTTGCCGAGGAACCGGCCGATCTCGGGAAAGCTCATCTTCGTGTGCCGCCGGGCGAGCCACATCGCGATGCCGCGGGCCAAGGCAATCGTGCGGCTCTTGCGCGAGGTCAGCATCTCGCCCTGGGTAAGCCCGAAGTACGTCGAGACGGCCGTCGAGATGTCGTTCAGATCGAGCAGGCGCCGGGTTCGCGACAGATGGTCCGCGAGGGCGTGCCGGGCCAGCGACATGGTGATGGGCTGGTGCGCGATCGAGCTGAACGCCACCAGCTTGAGCAAAGCCCCCTCGAGCTCGCGGACGTTCGCATCGAGGCTCTCGGCAATGTAGGCGATGACGTCCTCGGGTACGGTGCGTCGCATCATCGCGGCCCGGCGGCGCAGGATCTCGCAGCGGATCTCGAATTCCGGCGGTCCGATGCGAACGACCATCCCGCTGACGAACCGCGTGACGAGATGGTCGCTGAGCTGGCCGATGAGCTTCGGGTGCGTGTCGGAGGAGATGACGACCTGCTTGCCGGCGGCGTCGATGGCGTTGAACGTGTGGAGAAATTCCTCCTGCGTGGCCTTCTTGTTTGCCAGGAAGTGGATATCGTCGATCACAAGGACGTCCAGCATCCGGTAGCGCTGTCGAAAGGTGTCGATGCGCCCCCCCTTGATGGCGTAGACGAACTGGTTCGTGAACTCCTCGCCCGACAGGTACTGCCACTGGCAGGCCGGCCGCGTCTCGGAGAGCTCATTGCAGATGGCCTGGAGCAGGTGCGTCTTGCCCAGCCCGCAGCCGCCGTGCACGAACAAGGGGTTGTAGCGCGAGGAGGCGTCTTCCACGACGCTCCGCGCGGCGGAGTATGCCAACTGGTTCGACGGCCCGACGACGAAATCGGCGAACCGCCCCTTGAGCGGTCGGGGCGGGGGCGGGCCGACGCGGCGCCGCTGGCGGGCGACGCGTTCGGAGTTCTTGGCGACGTACTCGGTCTGGGAGTCGAGCTGCCGCTTGCGGATGTTTCCGAGGAGGCGCGGGTCGATCGAAAACGTAAGGTTCAGCTCGCTGCCGGTGACCTCGCGCGCGGCGGCACTGATCACGTCGGCGTAGTGGTTCTCGATCCAGTTGCCGACGAACAGGTTCGGCACGCCGACCTTGATGAAGCCGTCGGCAAGCGTCAGCAGCGTCGAGTTCTTGAACCAGACCTTGTATCGCTGAGGCCCCACGAGCTCGGCGATTCGGTTCTGGATGCGCAGGATCACATCGGGTGCGGAGGCGTACACGTTCCGCTCCTTTCCGCATCTTCGACGTAAGGAGACGTTACTCAACGAGGCTTTTCAGGTGCTTGCGTCAGCGGTCGCGCTACCCGCTATCGCAAGACATGCTCCACTCATCAACGAGGCGGAATCTTAACGCGAGCAAAAACCGCCGTCAATACGCTCGCGACCAAGAATGTTGTTCACACAGCGTCACGCATCGTCGCTGCATGAACTTGCGCGAGGAAAAAAGTCATCATCCACGGGTCGGACACATCCGCGCGCCGGTCGTGGATAATCGGTTGAAAACTCAGCGGCCGCGCGCCGATTCGCGGTGCCAGATATCGAGCGCAAGAGACCTTGCGCTTCACGGGCGGAAAGGCGTCACGGCCCCGGGCGTCGCGATCCATGCCCCGCGGCGCGTGGTTTCGATGAACCCGCACCCGCGATACAAACGAACCGCCGGCGTGTTCGACGCATCGGCGGCAAGCGACACGATCGAGCAACCGGCGTCGCGGGCGACCTTCACCGCGTGGTGAATCACGGCGCTGCCGATGCCGCGGCCGCGCCATTGAGGCGAAAGCCCCATGTAGACGACCTCGAGGGCATCCCGCGCGGGGACGTGGGCCAGCAGGAGGGCCCCGATGGGCGTGCCCTCGCATGCGACGACGAACCATCGGCGCTCATCGAACTCGCCCACGGCCCGATGGCTTGCAAGGATGTCATCGATGGTGCGCAACCCGTTGAGGCCGGGGCAGTCGAGACTGTCCTCGTACGTCGCCATGATGGTGCTCGCGAAGAGCGCGTGGCGTGCGTCGTTGTAGGGAATCCATTGGAGGGTGTCGGCGGCAGCACGCTTCGGGAACAGCGCGTTCGCGTTCCGTTCCATGTAGATAAGCTCGGCGAGAAACCGAAAGCCGGATTCCGACAAGATGGAGATCTCGTGCTCGGCATCGGGGGTTACCATGGCCTGAATGAACTTGACGCCGACGGCGGGGGCATCCGCGACGACGCGGCGCAACAGTTCGACCATAACGCCCTCGTCCCGATCGCGCGGTCGAGACCTGGGAAGATAGAGAATCGCCGACCGCCCGGGGGAGACGACGATGAGGGATGCCGCGATCATCCGGCCGGCGTCGAAGGCCCCCCATTGACGGTCGACGCCTAGGTTGCACGTGCGCACATAGCCGAGAAACACAGACACCTGCTCTTCCAGCAGGGCCGGCGGGGTCTGGCCGTGATCGAGCACGAGGCGAAGGGCGGGCCTGAGCTCCTCCGGCGCGAGAAGGCGATACGTGATCATGGCGTGCATCAGCGCTCGCCGCGCTTCAACCGCGGCGGGGAGGGGGTGCCGGGCGGTGCCGAGGCGGCAAATGCGCCGCGGGGCACCGTCGCCGAGAATCCTTCGACGTTCAGTTCGCTCCGCGGGACGACGACGATGTGGTAGGGACTGGTTCGGCGAATGCCGCCCCGCTTGTCATCGCCGGGGTGCATGGTGCGGAGCTGGACGCGGATCCTGTTGCCGGCCTTCCACACGCGCGTGATCCGGATGCCGATCTGGTCACTGGTGGTCGGCCCCGTGGCCGCGACGAGCACCATCTGGCGGCGGAAGTCGACGGGGACCTCCGTGATGGGCAGTTGCGCGAGCGTGTCGGCGTCCCTTGCTACGACGCGGAGGGGTCGGGCGATGTTGGAATACGTGCCATGATGCTGCCAGAGGATGGGGATATCCTCGGCGACGGCGGGGGCGGGGGGCTGTTTGCGGTCCTGGCTGCAGCCGGCCGCGAACACGCACGTGAGTCCTGACACGGCGAGTCTGAGGCGTAATGGAGGAGGCATGCCGCTATCATACCGCGCGGGGCCAATCCGCGACACCGGCCGTTGCATACGGCCGTCGCCCATCTATAATCCGCTTCGTGGTCCGTGCCCCTAGTCGCAGGAACGACGGGTTGGCGTGGGCGCCGGCGGTTGCGCTCCTTGCGGCGGCGCTCGCGCTGGTGCCCGGTCTGGCCGGTTGCGGCGAGCGAGTGCCCTATCCGGGCGGGTTCTGGTCTTCCGATCCGTACGTCCGCGTGCGGACCATCCAGTCGGCCGCCGAGCGCCAGGACCGAGACGCGCTGCCGGTGCTCGTGGAGCGTCTGGAGGACGGCGACCCCGGGGTGCGGTTTTATGCGATCCTGGCCCTGGAACGGATGACCGGCACACGACTGGGATACAACTACGCCGACCCGGCCCCCGAGCGGGACCGGGCGGTCAAACGGTGGCTGCACTGGCTTCGGGCGTCCACACAACCTGCGACGCGGACCGCAGAGAGTGCGCCGATCGAGGGCGGATCCCGGCCATGACTCCACCGCCGGCGCCATGCGCGTGTCATTGCGTGGAGATGAAGGTGCCGAGCGTCACCGGGAGCCTGCCGATCGTCCGAGGCGTGGTGGAAAAGGTGGTCGGGGCGTGCGGCGTCGCCGACGAGGAGGCTGGAGCGATCGGGCTGGCCGTCGATGAGGCCCTGGCCAATGTGATCAAACACGGCTACGGCGGGGAGCCGGGGCAGCCGATCGAGGTGTGCATTCGGATCGTGGACGAGGGGGCCCGGTCGCTGGTCGTGACGATTCGCGACTTCGGACGACAGATCGACCCGGCCGGGATCCGGGGTCGCCGCCTGGAGGATGTGCGCCCCGGCGGGCTCGGCGTGCACATCATGCGGACCGTCATGGACCAGGTGGACTACTCGTGCCCGGACGGCGGCGGCATGGCGGTGAGAATGGTCAAGCGGCTGGGCGCGGGGCACCCAAAGGACTGATTCATGCAAGATGCGTCTTTCTCAACATCCGTGAAGGATATTCGCCGGACGCCCGCCGGGACCGTCGTGGTGCTGGCCGGCGATATCGACCTGCATCACGTGCCGGCCGTGCATCCGGTCCTGCTCGGGGAATGCGAGAAGAAGCCCGAGCGCCTCGTCATTGATCTTGCCGACGTGGGCTACATGGATTCCTCCGGGGTGGGTCTGCTGGTGAAGGTCTATCAGACCGTCAAGGCGCACGGCGGCAAGCTCCGGCTTGTCGGAATGAACCCGCGGGTCCGCGGGGTGTTCGAGATTACGCGGCTGGACAAGTACTTCGTCATCTGTGCTTCGCAGGAGGAGGCGCTGGCGTCATGAGCGAGGCGCCGGATGCGGTTTCCGAGGCGCGGCCGTCGAACGCGGTCGTCCGGGGCGTCGAGGCGGTCGGCCGCGGGGGGCTTGCGCTGATCCGCACGGCGGGCGATTTCGTCCGCTTCGTGGGCGGGATGGGCCATCTCGCCGGCGACGCGACGCGGTGGACGCTCCGGGGACTGCTCGGTCGGCGGGTGAAGTTCCGCTGGAGCGCCCTGGCGGGCCAGATGGTCCGCGTCGGCGTGCGGAGCATCCCGATCATCGTGCTGGTGCAGACCTTCGTGGGCATTATCCTCGCGCTGCAGTTGGCGCCGACGCTGGAGAGCTACGGCCAGATCGAGCGGGTGGCCGACGTGGTGGCGATCGCCATGTTCCGCGAGCTGGGGCCGCTGATCTCCGCGATCGTGCTGAGCGGCTTCGCGGGCGCGTCGATCGCCGCCGAGATCGGCGCGATGGTCGAGGCGGAGGAGATCAAGGCCCTCCGCGCCCACGCCCTCAACCCGGTGCAGTTCCTGGTCGTCCCGCGCTACCTGGCGACGATGGTGATGCTGACCGGCCTGGCGGTGATCGCCGACGTGGTCGGCGTGCTCGGGGGCCTGTTCACCGCGTCCTTCGCGCTGGACATCCGCCCGGCCGTCTATCTCGACTTCACACAGAAGGCGCTGGCGATGAAGGACTTCTACACCGGGCTGATCAAGGCCGCCGTGTTCGGCTGGCTGATCTCCATGATCGCGTGTTACGAGGGCCTGTCGGTGACCGGCGGCGCCGAGGGCGTCGGCCGCGCGACCACCTCCACGGTAGTCAAGTCCATCGTCGCCCTGATCGGCTTCGACTGCGTCTTCACGGCGACGTTCTACATGTTCAAACTCTGACGGCGACGCCGGCGCACGGTCAGTCTTTCTCCGCCGGCCGGGTCACGTCGCCGACGATCTCCTCCGCCAGATCCTTGAGCGTGACGATGCCCAGCGGGCGGTTGCGGCCGTCGTAGACCACGCCGAGGGGACATCGGGCCTCGCGCAGGGCCACGAGCGAGGCGCTGACGAGCCGGTCGGCCTCGAGCGGGACGACCGGTCGGATGAAGCGGAGAAGATCCTCGATCGGCTCCTCCTCCAGCAGGACCTCGACGACGTCGACGTATCCGAGGATCCGGCGGCGGTCGCCCGCGGCGTGCACGAGGAGCCGCGAGAACTCGTTTTGGGCGGCCGCTTCCTCGACGGCCTCGCGATCGGCCCGCTCATCGACCATCGCGACGGCGTGGATCGGCGTCATGGCATGGCGGTTGCTCACCGCGCGGACGTTCAGGACCCGGTGGGCCACGTCGAGCTGCACGGAACTGAGCAGGCCGCGGGCCGTCTGGTCGAGCAGAATGGCGCGGATTCGCTCGCGGGGCGCGAGGACCTCGGCCGTTTCGTCGCGGTGGCCGAAGAGCCGCAGCACGAGTCGCGTGGCCCCGCGGACCGCCGGGAGCAGCCCGGTGTACGTAAACAGCCAGCGGCTGCCCTCGAGCAGCCAGGTGCCCCGCACGGTCAGCACGTCGGCCCGGGCCTGGAAGAGGGCCTTGGGCACCATCTCGCCGAAGACGAACAGCAGGGGCCCGAGGGTAATCGTGGCGTAGAACTCCGTCTGACGCTGGGAGCAGCCCAGGCCGGTCAGGACGATCGCGGCGGCGGCGGTGGCGACGTAGTCGGCGATGCTGTTGCCGATGAGCAGGATGCAGATGAGCCGGTCGCGATGGCGGTTGAGGTCGAGCAGGCGGCGCCACCAGCCGCCTCGGCGCTGGGCCTCGAGGCGCAGGCGGACCTCGCTGAGCTGGTAGCAGCCGATCTCGAGGCCGCTGTAGGTCCCCGAGAGGAACACGCCGGCCGCGCTCAGCGTCAGCCAGAAAACCATCTCGACCGTCGCGATCATCCCGACGACTCCTGCGGCGGCGGACCGGCCTCCGGAAGCCGCTCGAGACGGACCTCCACGACGCGATGGCGGTGCGTCTTCGTGACGACGAATCTGAGGTTGCGAAGCCTGAGGGTATCGCCCGGGCGGGCCATCCGACCGAGCCGGGCCGTGATCAGGCCGCCGATGGTGTCGACGGCGGCGTCGCGAAACCGCTGGCCGAACGTCTCGGCCCACTCGCGGATGCTGAGCCGGCCGCTGAGGAGGTAGACGTCGTCGCCGATCCGGCGGACAAGCTCCTCGGGCGCTTCCTCGGGCCGAAATACGTCGCCGACCACCTCGGCGATGACGTCCTCGAGCGTGATGAGCCCGGTGACGCCGCCGAACTCATCGACGGCGATGGCGCTCTCGCGGCCGGACCCCTGGAAGTCGCGGAGGAGGCTGTCGATCGTCTTCGTCTCGGGGACGAACCACACGGGGTGAAGCAGATCCTCGAGGGGGTCGTCGGGCTTGAGCAGGACATCGCGGGCGCTGAGCATGCCGACGATGTTGTCGGGATCGTCGCGCCAGGCCGGGATACGGTTCAGGCCGCGCCGGCGGACGAGATCGAGGAAGGCCTCGCGGCCCTCGCCGATGTCGAACGTGACGAGGTCCACGCGGGGGACCGCGATCTCACGGACCTTGATCGTGCCCAGCTCGACCACCTCTCGGAGCAGGATACTCTCGCCGGGGGCGAGGACGCCCTGTGCGGCAGATTGCTGGAGCAGCTCCTGCAATTCCTCGTGGCTGATGGGTCGGGCGGCCTTTTCGGGCGGCGTCAGGAGCCGTACGCCCGGCGTGACGACGAACCGCTGGAGCACGGCGCACACGGGCCGCGCGATTCGTTCGAACGCCCACAACGGAGTTGCCACGACCGACGCGACGAACACCGGATAGCTGGCCGCCACGACCTTGGGCAGGACCCCGCCGAAGAAAATGATCATCAGGGCGGGGAGGAATCCGGCGACGGTGCTCTGCCACCTCGCGAGGTGCCGCGATGCCTCAATGACGAGTACCGAGGCCGAGGCGAAGAAGAGCACGTTGACGGCCATGTTGCCGAGCAGAATCGCCACCAGCGTCTGCTGCGGCTGGTCCATCAGGCGGGCGGCGGGCCGGAGGAACGGATTGCCGCCCGTTCGGAACGCGTTGATCTGGTGCCGGCCGAGCGTAAACAGGGCCGTCTCGGCGCCGCTGAAGAACGCGATCGTCACGAGCAGCACGCCCAGAGCGACGAGGTGCAGGCCGTTCTCGAGCAGGAAATACAGCATGCGCCGGCCCTGTCACGCCTTCCCCAGCGCGGGGAAAAGACCCTTGAGCCCCTCGGCGATCAGCCCCACGGCGACCGCCGCCAGGATGAGGCCCATCAACCGGTTCGCGATGTTGATCCCGGTGTGACCCAGCAGCCGCGAGATGGGCGTCGCCAGACGGAGGGCTGCCCAGACGATGACGGCCAGCAGCAGGATAATCCCGCAGAGAACGGCCCCGTGCGT
>CAZTVU010000019.1:9934-21068 GCA_964617025.1 uncultured Planctomycetales bacterium
CGGCCCGCGATGGGCGTAGACGACGATCATGCTGATGGCGCCGGGCCCGGCGAGCAGGGGAATGGCCAGCGGCACGAGGGCGACCTCCTCCTTCGTGCCGGCCTCCTCGGCCTCCCCCGGCGCCTGGCGGGTGGCCCCGAGCTGCGCGTGGAGCATCGGGATGGCCATCAGCAGCAGAATGATCCCCGCGCCCACCTGAAAGGCGGGGATGCCGGTCCCGAAGGCCCGCATGACCACGTCGCCC
Source organism: uncultured Planctomycetales bacterium (assembly GCA_964617025.1). Taxonomy (GTDB): domain Bacteria; phylum Planctomycetota; class Phycisphaerae; order UBA1845; family PWPN01; genus CAZMVY01. Next base: position 10,179 of record CAZTVU010000019.1, read on the forward strand.
ACGAGGACCGTGGCCATCAGCACCAGCGCCATGGCCATCGCCGACAGCCGGGCCGCCCGCCGGCGCTCCGCGGGCGTTCGCTTCGACGTCAGCGTCAGGAACATCGGAACGATCCCGATCGGATCGATGATCACCAGCAGGGCGACGAAGATCTTGACGTACTCGTCCCAGCTCAGCATGGTTGTCCGGTTTCCCGGGGTGTCGCGGCGGGCCGTGGCCGCACGCGGCGCCCGGCCGCCCCCTCACTCGTCCGCGAGGTCGGCATGGTCCTTCGCCGGCTGCGCCGCCATCAGTTCATCCAGCGTGTAGGCCGTGCCGCATTCCGGGCATCGGGCCTCCCGCAGCCCCGTCATGTTGTATCCGCACAGCGGGCAGCACAACGCCCCCCGCCCCGCCGCCGCCAGCCGCTCCATCCGCTCGCGGGGCGTTTCGCGCCAGACCATCACCGTGACGATTACCCACGCAATCGGCACAAGCGTCCCGCCCATCAGCACGGCCTCGTCCGTCGCACGCTGCCCGTCCAGGGCGATAAATAGCATGGCCCCGACGAGGCCGACGCCAAGGGCGGCGGGTGCGGCCAGGGCCGTCAACGCAATCCGTCGAGCCGTCCATCGCACGATGTCCCGCCACAGCAGTGTCCAATACGCCCCGACGAACGTATACAGAATGGCCCACATCGCGATGATTCTCGCCTCGCCGGACAGACCGGGGGCCGGGATCACGATCGCGATAAAGAGCACCACAAACAGCACGCCCGTGATCGGAAGGATCAACATCGCCAGCACGAGCCGAACCACCAGACGGGTCATGCCGAGATCGTATCCGAATCGCGGCTTCTGTTGAAGCCGCCGCTTGACGGTCCGGGGACAAGCTTTCAAGATGACCGCGCCATGGCTTCCGAAATCCCGCTGCGATACGGCTGCAATCCGCACCAGGCTCCGGCACGGGCGTTCATGCCGAGCGGCGAACTGCCCGTCAGCGTCGTCAACGGGGCGCCGGGGTATATCAACCTTCTGGACGCGTTCAACGCCTGGCAGCTCGTCCGCGAGCTGCGGGCGGCGACGGGCCTGCCGGCGGCCGCCTCGTTCAAGCACGTCAGCCCGGCCGGGGCGGCGATCGGCGTGCCGCTGTCTGATGCCCTGCGCCGGGCTTACATGGTCGGGGACGGGGAGCTCTCGCCGCTGGCGATCGCGTATGCCCGCGCGCGGGGGGCCGACCGGCTGGCGTCGTACGGCGACTTCGCCGCGTTGAGCGACGTCGTCGACGAACCGACGGCCCGGCTTATCGGGCCCGAGAGCTCCGACGGCCTGATCGCGCCGGGGTATTCGCCGGAGGCCCTGGCCGTGCTCAAGGCAAAGCGCGGGGGGAAGTACCTGCTTCTGCAGATGGACCCCTCGTACGAGCCGCCGGCGGTCGAACGGCGGGAGGTGTTCGGAATCTGCATGGAGCAGCCGCGCAATCACGCGCGGATCAGCCCGGAGCTGTTCCGAAACGTCGTCACGCGCAACCGGGAGCTGCCGGCGACGGCCGTTCGCGATCTGCTGGTCGCGACGATCGCCGCCAAGTACGCGCAGTCGAATACGGTCTGCGTGGCATACGACGGCCAGGTGGTCGGCCTGGGCGCCGGGCAGCAGTCGCGGATTCACTGCACGCGGCTGGCCTGCGACAAGGCGGACAAGTGGATGCTCCAGCAGCACCCGCGGGTGCTGGGCCTGTCGTTTGCCGAGGGCGTCAAGCGGCCCGACCGCGCGAACGCCGTCGACCAGTTCCTGCTGTGGGAGCAACTCTCCGAGGCGGAGGTGGAGCAGCTCCGTGCGGCCTGCCCGTCGCTGCCGGAGCCGATCACGCGAGAGGAGCGGGCGGCGTGGATCGCGCGGTTCGCCGCCGACGGCCTGTCGCTCAGCTCCGATGCGTTCATCCCGTTCCGCGACAACCTCGACCGCGCCCACAAGAGCGGAGTCCGGTATGTGGCGCAGACGGGCGGATCGATCGCCGACGAGGGCGTCCTCGCCGCCGCCGATGCCTATGGAATGGTCATGGCGTTCACCGGACTGCGCCTGTTCCACCACTGAACGGACCGCCCCGCTGCACCGGCCCGCAGGTCGCTTCGGGGCCGGGGGCGCTCGCAACGATCGGGGGTGTCATGCGCATGCCGGCTGGGCCTCGCGCAGGGCGTTGCGGTTCTCGTACACCTTCATGAAGGCCCGGACGATATCGTCCATGTCCTCGCGCGTGCCGAGGAGGATTCGCTGCTCGAGCCAGCCGCCCTGCTCGTAGCAGATCGTCTCGCAGTTCGGGCAGGAGGTCTTCGAGTAGTCAACGCCGTGGCACCCGGCATAGGGCCCGAAGGCGCGGTCGAGGAAGAGCCGCTGCCGGTAAAGCGGGAAGGGATAGCCGCCGAAGGTGGGGATCCCCTCGGCGTTCAGGGCCTTCAGGAAGGCCGCCCGCGGGGCGCCCAGCTCCGCCGCATCGATGCGATAGCAGAAGAGATGAAATCCGTGGCGGGTGCACTCGGGCGTGATCGTCTGCGGCTTGATGCCCGGGATCTGCCCGAGCCGCTCGGTGAGATAGATGCCGTTGGCATGGCGGCGCTGGGCCTGCTCGTCGAGCCGGCGCAACTGGGCGTTGAGGACGGCACCCTGGAACTCGCTCAGCCGCAGATTGCCGGAGATGACGAAGTGCTCGTACCAGGCGTGGCCGGGCCGGCGGCCGCAGTTGTGGATCGAGCGGCACCGGGCGGCGAGCTCCGGGTCGTTGGTGGTGATGAAGCCGCCCTCGCCGCTCGTGAGGTTCTTCGTCGACTGGAACGAGAACGAGCCCATGTGGCCGATGGAGCCGACGCGTCGGCCCTTGTACTCGGCCCCGTGGGCGTGGGCGGCGTCCTCGATCACGGTGAGATTATGGCGGGCGGCAATCGCCATGATCGCGTCCATGTCGGCGGGCAGACCGCCGAAGTGCACGGGGATGATCGCCCGGGTGCGCTTCGTGACGGCGGCCTCGACGGCCCTGGGGCAGAGGTTGAACGTATCGAGCTCGATGTCGGCGAAGACGGGGGTGGCGTTCGCCGTGATCACCGCCGTGGCCGTCGCCAGGAAGGTGTAGGGCGGCACGATCACCTCGTCGCCGGCCTCGATGCCGGCGGCCATGAGGGCGATCTGGAGCGACAGGGTACCGTTGACGACGCCGAGGCCGTACTCGGCGCCCTGATATCGTGCGAAATCACGCTCGAACGCGGCGACCTCGGTGCCGTCGAGCTTGCCCCATTTTCCGCTGCGGAGCACCCGGATCAGGGCTTGCTCCTCTTCCTCGCCGAAGACGGGCCAGGACGGGAACGGGCGGGTGCGAAGCGGCTGTCCGCCGAGCAGGGCCAGTGGCTGGGTCATGGTCCGCGGTCCTCCTTTCGCTTGCGTCGGTCCGGCTGGACCCTATCTTCCTCCGTTCGCGTGCGAGATCAAGGCCGGCGTGCGCGGGATTCGCGGGCCGGGGCAGGAACAAGGGGCGGCACGGGCGCCTCACGAGGCGGGATGAAACGGCCCCTCCCGGGGTTGCCTCTCCCGCGACAAAGGCCCGCCACCCGTCTGGAAAATCATCCTGACACCTTTGTTTTCGGCTCCGGTTCGCCGAAGACCTCCGCCTCGAACGAGTACAGTTCCGCTCGGGGATCCTTCCAGGCATCGGGCGGCAGGCCCGCCTTGTGGCAGACCTGGCGGAGGAACTCCTCGCGGCTCCAGCCCCGCTCCCAGGCCACCTGCGGCAGGAGGACGCCGCGTCGACCGCCGAGCACAATGTACAGCCCGTGCCGGCCGATAATCACCTCGTTGACGTTGCCGATGCGCTTCATCGGCGTGAGATAACTGATCTCGACGTGCAGCTCGGGCACCTCCCGCGGCGTCACCGGGTCGTCGGCGAAGCGGTAGTCCTCGGTGGCGGCCGAGACGGCATTGTGGATGACGGCCTGATAGAGCGGGCCCTGGGCGATCATGTTCCCGATGCAGCCGCGGAGCCGGCCCCGGTTCTGGAGCGTGACGAAGCACGCGCCGTCCTTTTGCACGTCGGGGGGCAGGTCGGCGGCGTTCGGATTGGGCAGCGGCCGCTTGTTCACGGCGGCCGTCACCGTGTCGCGGGCGAGTTTCAGGAGGACCTCTCGCTCCTTCGGCCCGAGCGTTCCCGGCCGGCGGGTGAAGACGAACGACTGGTAGGTCACGCTGTTGGTCCAGTCGCCGGTCATGTTGCCGGACGTGTCGAACGCCGCCCGCACGGCTGTGGCCCCGCCCTGCATGGACAGCGTCCGCATCAGCAGCGTGATGGGGTTGCGCCCGCAAATCGTGTCGCTCGTCTTCGCCAGGTGCTCCTGAAAGGCGTCGACGTCGCAGTTCCGGATTGCGGCGGCGGCGGCGTCGGCCAGCTCGCGGAGCCGCTTCGGGACATCGTCGCGGAAGGGCTCGTAGCCGTAGTTCGGCCCGAAGTGGGTGAAGTCGCTGCTGGCGACGAGGAGCGTGTCGGCGTCGCACCAGGGGAGAATGGCGCGGGCAGCCTCAACGCACTCGCCGGCGTTCATCCGGCCCACGTAGAGCGGAACGAGGCGAAAGTCCCGGATGACCCGCTGCAGAAACGGCAACTGGAGCTCCAGCGCCCATTCCTCGCGGTCGGTGCCGGGATTGGACACGAACGGCGGCTTTTTCAGCAGGGCGTCGCACACCTCGCGATCGATCGGGACGTCGCCGAGCGGCGTCCGGTAGGCGACCAGCTCGCGCGGCGCGTCGACGCCGTTGTAGGCGCCGGCGTAGCGGTGGCTGAACGCCAGGATGATCACCCGCTTGTACGACCGGCCCCGGACGCACTTGTATCCGGCGGCGGCGACCGGGGCGCTGTAGCGATAGCCGGCGTGCGGCGCGACGACGGCAATCGGGCGCCCGTCGACGGGCGGCGGCGACGCCTTGTCCATCAGGGCGTCGACCTGCCTGCTCAACTCCCCCGCCTCTCCGGGATACCATGTCCCCGCGCAATATGCCGGCCGTATCATCTTGGTGTTCTCCGCCGCTGCGGCGTGGCCGCCCGCCGCCAGGAGGACCGCCACCGCCAACCGATTTGACCACCTGTCCATGATGCACACGCCTCCCGCGATTCGGCGGGGTCATTGTACCGCGCCGCCGGTCTCGGCGCGTCCACGAGGCGCTGCGGCCGTTGCGGAGGGAGGCACCGCCCCCTAGAATACGAGCGACCCCGGAGCGAACACACCGCACAGGGAGTATCGAGAATGGGCATGACCATCACGGAAAAGATCCTTGCGCGTCACGCCGGCCGCAACCGCGTGGAGCCCGGCGAGAACATCTGGGTGAGCGTCGACATTCTCATGACGCACGACGTCTGCGGTCCGGGGACGATCGGCGTCTTTCACGAGAACTTCGGCAAGGACGCGAAGGTGTGGGATCCCAACCGGGTCGTCATCATCCCGGATCACTACATCTTCACGGCCGACCGGATGGCCCACCGCAACATCGAGATCCTCCGCGAGTTCGTCCGCGCGCAGGGCATCCGCTATTACTATGACCCCGATTTCATCCAGGGCGAGGGGATGCCCAGCCCCTACCGGGACCCGACCAAGACGAGCTACAAGGGTGTCTGCCACAAGGCGCTGCCCGAGGAGGGACACGTCCGGCCGGGCGAGGTCCTCCTCGGCACGGACTCGCACACTTGCACGGCGGGGGCGTTCGGCCAGTTCGCCACCGGCATCGGCAACACCGACGCGGGCTTCGTCCTGGGCACCGGCAAGCTGTGGCTCAAGGTGCCGCCGACGATGAAGTTCGTCTTCCACGGCGAGATCCCGCCGTACCTGACGGCCAAGGACCTGATCCTCGCGGTCATCGGCGAGATCTCCGTGAGCGGTGCGACGTACAAGGCGATGTACTTCGCCGGCGAGGGAATCTCGAGCCTGGCGCTCGAGGACCGCATGACGCTCACAAACATGGCGATCGAAGCCGGCGGCAAGAACGGCGTGTGCGATGTGGACGAGAAGACGCTCGCCTACGTGCGGAAGCGGTCGAACGTGCCGACGTGGGAGGTGTGCCGCGACGATGCGGACGCCGCGTACTGCTACGTGCACGAGTGGGACCTGGGCGCCCTCGAGCCGCTCGTAGCCCGGCCGCACAGCCCCGACAACCGGGACACCGCCCGCAACTGCCGCGACGTCCGGATTGACCGCGCGTACATCGGGTCGTGCACCGGCGGGAAGATCACGGACATGATCTACGCCGCCGCGGTGCTGCAGGGGAAGTCGGTGAAGGTGCCGACGTTCGTCGTGCCCGGCTCGACGGAAGTGCACGCCGACATGCAGCGGCTGAACATCCGCGGCATGCCGAAGGCCGCCGGGGAGAAGTCGGTGTATGACGTGCTTGTCGACGCCGGATGCACGATGGGGCCGTCGGGCTGCGCGGCGTGTCTGGGGGGCCCGGCCGACACGTTCGGTCGTCTGAACGAACCGATGGTCTGCATCAGCACGACCAACCGAAACTTCCCCGGCCGCATGGGCCACAAGGAGGCGGGCGTGTACCTGGCGTCGCCGCTGACGGTCGCGGCGAGCGCGGCCACCGGCCGCATCACGGACCCGCGGGAGTTCGTCACGCAGCGGATCGACACGGGCAGCGCGGGGGTCGTGTGAGCCCGCGGAGATGCCCTCGGTGACCCGGCCGGCGGCGTACGAAAAGGCACGCCGGCCGCAACGCCCATACGGCCAAAGACGAGAGAACCCGCATGGCGAGGTTGTTTTGCAGATCCGTCGCCTCCACGGCGACGCACAGGGCCGCTTCGTGCCTCCTGTCGGTGCTTATGGGCTTCCGGGCGACGGCGGCATCAGCCAACGAATGGCCGGCGATCGGTGGTCGGCTCATCAATGCAAACTTCGCGCAGGCGGCCGGGGGCCGATTCGTCGGATGGGACCCGGTCGGCGCCTACACCGCCGAGCAGGGCGTGGCGGCCGTGCGGTGCGACGCGGCGTCGCCGTCGGCCGGCCTGGTGCAGGTCGTCAAGTGCGATCCGCCGGTGACGGAGCCGTTCACCGCCTCGGCATGGGCCCGCGCGGAGGACGTCGGGCCGGGCGGCGACTTCGCGGTCTGGCTCGATCTGATCCACGCCGACGGCTCGCCCTCATGGGGACACATCGCGGGCTTTCGTCGCGGCACGCATGAATGGGAGAAGGCCGCCGTAGAGGTCGTGCCGGTCAAGCCGGTCGCCGAGATCCGCTTTCACCTGCTGCTGCGCAACACGACGGGCCGGGCGTGGTTCTCGCGGCCAGCGATCACGGCCACGCCGCTTCGATTGCTTCGAGTCGAGGCCACCGCGGGCCTCTGGGGCCCGCGAAGCCTGGCGCTTCGCGTCGAGACGAATCGGCCGGCGGCCATTGAGGTCCGCCGTGCGGGCGCGGCAAGCAGCGAGGACCCGCTGGCGAAGGCGTCGGGCCGGGTGCTCACGGCCAACCTCGTCGACGCTGTCGGCCGCGATCGGATCGAGCTGACGGCGCGGGCGCTGCCGCACGGCGATGGCGTCATCCGACAGGAGATTCATCCGCGGGCGGCCGACGGATCTGCCGGTCCGACGAAAGGCTATGCGACGGCGTCGCGTCCGGCGGGCGGCGATTCGACCCCGGCGTGGCGAATCTGGGTAACGAACGTATCGGAGCGGATCTTCCCGGACACGCTTCCGGCCGCTTGGGGCGTTGAGTTTCCCACGGTCCTCGACGCCGTCCGCGATGGGCACGTGTCGGTCCAGGTGTGCGTGGCCGCGTCGCCGTCCGGCGAGGTGGCGGGCGTGGACGTGGTGCCCGGCGACCTGACCGCGGAAGGCGGGCGAGTGATCCCGGCGTCGCTGTGGCAGCGGTTTCGTGTCGGGTTCGTTCGCGTCGAGCAACCGGCCCGACATCCCTTCGTTGAGCGTCACGCCGCCTGCTGGTGGCCCGATCCTCTGCTGCCGGGCCGACCAGTGAACGTGCCGGCGGGTGAATCGCGGTCGTTCGTGCTCAACTGCCGCATTCCGAGGGGCCAGGCACCCGGGTTCTACCGCGGGCACGTCGCCGTCCGCGCGGCCGGGAAGACGGTTCGGGAAGTGCCCCTGGCCGTGCGCGTACGCGACGCGGCCCTGCCGGCGACGTTTCGAATGAAGACCGCCTTCGCTCTGATGGACGGTTTTCTGGAGAAGGTGTATGGCACGATCACGCCGGCGTTGCGGCGGGCGTACACGGCCTTCGTCCTCGATCACCGCCTCAACCCGGACGACATCAGCCGGACGCGCCTGCCCGACCTCGACGAACTGGCCTGGGCGAAGGACCGCGGCCTGAACGCCTTCAACATCCTGAACCTCGTGCCGGAGCCGAAGGAGAAGGTCGCGTGGGTCTGCTTCGCCCCGACGGATGCGTACACGCCGGAGTTCAAGAAGGGGCTGATCGAGCGGCTCGACGCATTCGTACCGGAGCTGGAGAGGCGGGGGCTGCTCGACCGGGCATACGTCTACGGGTTTGACGAGCGCGGACCGGAGTACCTGCCGATCATCCGCGAGTACTTCGGGCTGATCAAGGAGCGCTATCCGCGCGTGAAAACCTTGTCGACCTGCTGGCCGCCGGACGGCACCGACCCGCTGTCGCTCCATTGCGACTGGTATTGCCCCCTGTCGAACAAGTACGACCCTGTCGCGGCCCAACGGCTCCGCGCCCGCGGCGGCGAGATGTGGTGGTACGTTTGCATGGGGCCGGGATACCCCTATGCGAACTGGCTGCTCGAGCACCCGCTGATCGAAGGGCGGCTGGTCGGCTGGCAGGCCTGGCAACAGCGGGTGGACGGGTTTCTTTACTGGGGTCTGAACATCTGGGACAAGCCGCACAACGATCGGCCGATCGCGGACGACGCCGACGAACGATTGCCGTGGTCGGTGACGCCGTTCGAACCGCTGCACGGCGACGGCGTGCTGCTCTATCCGGGCACGAACGGGCCGATCGGGTCGCTGCGACTGCTGGCCATCCGCGACGGTCTCGAAGACGCCGCCATCCTCGACGCGGCCGAGCGGACGATCGGCCGCAAGCGGACCGAACGGATCGCCGCCGATGTGTCGCGCGGCATGACGGACTTCACGCGGAACGCGGACGTGCCGGCGGCCGCCCGCCGGCACCTGTTGGACCTGCTGGAGGCCCGCGCCGCGACGCCGGCGATCCTCGGCTATGTCGACGACATCCCGCCGGAGGAACCGGAGGCACGCGAGGCCCGCCACCGGCTCATCGCCGAGCGCCGCAGAGGAGTGCCGATCCTCGTCCATCGCGGGGCAAGCACGCTGGCGCCGGAGAACACGCTCGAGGCCTACGCCGCGGCGATGGACTGCGGCGCCGACGGGATCGAGATCGACATCCGTCGCAGCGCCGACGGCGTGCTGTACATCCTGCACGACGACACGCTGGATCGCGTGACGCGCGGCTCCGGGCCGGTGAAGGGGCTGCCCTACTATGAGTTGCTGCAGCACCCGTTCAAGGGACCACTGGGCACGGCCGGCGGCGACACGCGGATCCCGACGCTGGCGGCGGTGCTGTTGCTGGCGCGGCAGCGAGCGGCGCTGCTGCACCTGGACATCAAGGAACCGGGGATCGAGGAGGACCTGATCCGGATGCTCGACGCTGCCGACGTCTGGGACCACATCGTCGAGATCAACGCGTACAACTCCGACCGGATCCGGCGGCTGCCGCAGGTCCGTCTGCTGCGCTACAAGGGCTGGTTCCCCCAGGGCCCGTATGAGAGCGACCCGGCGGCGGTTCAGGACTGCCTCTCCAGGCCGGGCGACATGGTCATCTGCAAGGATCCCCGGCCGGCGGTCCGCGGGCTCAAGCGGCGACCGCCGAGCCCCATGCCCCTGCCGCAGGGCATCCACAAGGTCTGGCCGGAGCCGGCGGACGGCATGCAGTCGCCGTAAGCCCGTCCCGGAGGATCGGCCGCCCCGCCTTCCGCCCACCAACGCCGTCGCAATGCCGTGCGCGGGCGTCGTCTTTTTCTTTTCGTCGTCGTGCCGTGCCGCAGCGCGGCAAACTTCGTATGTTCGGCCGCCGGCCTTGTGTTTGGCGCACTCGCCCCTATGCTCGGGGGTGTCGACCAGAGGCAATGGCTGCCCGAGTGCATTGGGCTTCATCTCGCATCGCCCCGGCGACGAATCGAAGAAGGAGATTTCCAATGAGACGCACCGGGGCTTGTCTGGCGGCCGTTGTTCTCGGTCTGTCGCCGGCCGGCTGCGGCTTCCTCTTTCCGACCGAGGAGCCGGAGGCGGAGGGGCGATTCAACAGCGGCGCGTACCGCGTCGGCAACCTCGAGGGTCCGCTGGCCGACGACCTGGACCGACACCTCGACCTGGTGGAGCACAACGGCATGAGCTCCAACGGCCCGATGATCATCGCGTCGGACGTCGTCGACGAGCTGACGTTGGGCGAGGCGGATGCCGTCAAGGCTGCCGGGGAGGCCGGTTTCCCGGTGGCCGTGGTCGATGCGGACGCCACCGAGGTCGCCGCGCTCCGCGCGGTCCTCGGCGTCACGTCGGCCGCGTTCGAGTTCCCGCCCGGCGTGACGCACGTCGAGATCTACGCCCTGGACCGGGAGCCGGACGGGAGCACGTTTGAGCGGGTCCAGTTCGCGCCGATCGAGCAGGCGGCCGTCGCGGGTCTTGTCCTGCTGCACAACGAGGACGGGACCGAAGAGACCGACGCGGTTCCCGAGGGCATCGACGCGACCGGCGACAACGCGGAGGACCAGTCGTCGCGAGCCGAGACCTTTGCCCGATGGCTGGAAGACGACGGCGAGCGGATACGGCGGCCGCCGCCGCTGTCGGCCAAGATCCTCGCCCAGGAGCAGGCGTCCAGCCAGAACCTGCCCG
>CAZTVU010000019.1:21078-24672 GCA_964617025.1 uncultured Planctomycetales bacterium
AGGCGTGGGTGATGGACGTCAACTACCAACTGATGGGGGCCAACTACCAGATCTCGCACTTCATCTACAGTTGTCACGAGATCGCCACGGGATATGACTGGTTCCTGGTGGAGCAGTGGTGCGTCTTCTCCGGCAAGGGCGCAATGACCACCAACGCCAACCGTCACAAAGGCAAGTACATGGACAAGATCGAACTCGATGCCTGGGTGACCGGCTACGAGAACAACCCGCCCATGGTTCGCATGATGAGGTCCAGCCCGGAGACGGCCAACAACCAGACGTCGATCACCAGCGGCGTCAGCTATTCGCTCGGCGGCGAGGTGGCGCTGGACGGACCGAAGGTCACCGGCGGCATCAGCATCGAGTCCTCGGAGACGGTCATCGTCTCGGACTGCAACGTCTATAACCAAAGCAACGACAGGCAGAACAACGCCCACTGGCTGTACGAGTTCCGCCGGTGCGACGCCTCGGGGACGTGGAAGGACCACCTCAGCAACCCGCCGGCTTTGGCCGTCACCACCTTTCAGCCGATCAATCAGTGGATCTGGAAGATGGCGCCGCAGGTCCGGGCCGCCCGGCCGACGATTTTGGTCCGCTTCCGGCCGCAACTGGTGGACACCGACATGACCTACTACTTCTTCGCGTACAAGCTCAAGAACACTCGGTGGCGGTGGGCCATCAACTCCAAGATGCGGTTTCCGTTCCCGCCGTTGACGCCGACGCAGTAGCGGGGCGGTGACCGCCGTCCGCCGGACCGGTGCGGCCGTGCGAAGCAGTCCCTACGCGCGCCGAGCGGGGTCTCTCCTTTGCGCCGTCGCCGGCGTGCCGTCGCGGCCGCCGATCGTTGATCGCCAAAATGAAACGCGACACCGTTCCGCGAGGGGCTTCCTCTCGCGTCGGGCTCCCGACCCGCGGCCTACGGCTGGGCCGACGCCAGCTCCTGTGCGGGGTCGCCCCACTGCATGTGACGGCCGCCCAGCCGCATGACCAGCAGGATCTCGCCGAGTTCGTCGGCGGCGGCGCTCATGTCGCGATACGGCTTGATGACCTCCTCGGTCGCCAGCACAAGCATCCCGCGGCGGATCAGGACGCGGTCGCCCTTGAGCAGGGCCTCGGCCCGCTTGAGCTTCGCCCGGGCCTTGTCGATCTTGTGCTGGAGCTCCAGCCGCTTCTTCTCCCAGGAGATGTACTCGCGGTCCGCGCCCCAGAACCGGGCCACGGGGTCATCCGTCGCCAGGCGGAACCCGGAATACGTGTCCTTGAAGCGGGCGTCGGCGTACTCCAGCTCCCGGTCCAGCAGGATCAGCTCCTTCCGGGTGGAAGCGACGACCTTTTCGGCCTTCTTGAGGTCCGCCACGACAAAGACCTTCTCGACCACGTCGCCCTGCTTGAGCCGCATCAGGTCCGTCTCGTCGATGGCCGTGCGGACGCGCTCGCCGCGATAGGGGAAGATCTCGTCGCCGGCGTGGCTGACCTTCTGGAAGTGCGACGACGGAAGGCTGATCGGCACGAACGCCAGCCGTCGGAACATCTGCGCATACGAGCAGCAGACGCAATGCACCTCCAGCTCGCCGTAGATGTTCAGGCCCGACAACCCCTCGGCCGCCGTATACTTGAACGGGTATGTGCCCGGCCGCAGATTGACGATGCAGTACTCGTCCGGCGTCCGCTCCAGCCGCGTGCCCTCGGCGTCGTACATGGCCACCTCCCCCGTGTGCGTCTGGCAGCCGCCGACGATCACCTGCGCCCCGGGGGGCGAATAGAACTGGATCTGCAGCCGCCCGGGATCCGACGCCCCGCTGCAACCGATCGCCAGCAACGCGATCGCGCACGACGCCCCTGTCACCACCCATCGAGTCGTTGTTCCGTTCATGGGGTTCTCACCGCTACGAGGAAACCGCACGTCTGGCCTCCTTTACCCGGGTCACGGGGGACCGACCAAAAAGGCAGGACCGTACCGCCCGCGGACCCGGCCGACGTACCGGCCCCGGGGCCCGCCGTGCCCGCTACTCTACCGGCGGGCGCGGCCGTGTCAATAGCCTCCGTCGGCGGCCCGCCGGCCGCGGAGTTGCCACGCGAAAAAGAGAGCCCCGGCCTCCCCGCGACGTATAATCCTGAAAACCCGCGGCCGTGAACGGTGATGCGGTCACGGCCGGCCGCGCGGGCATCGGTGGGACGTGACGCTGCCTTCCGCCTTTTCGAGTCTGGACGCTCCCCCGGAGCGAATCGTCGTCCAGGACGTCGCCCGGGCCAGGCTGCTGCCGACGTGCTGCGGCACATATGCCCTGTACGACCGGTCCGGCAAACTCCTGTACATCGGCAAGGCAAAGAACGTGCGGAGCCGCGTGCTCAGCCACCTTCGCGACCCGGCGCCCCAGGCGTTGTTCCTGCGACCCTGGACGCACCTGGTCGGCCGCGTTGAGGCGCGGCACGCCCGAAGCGAGACGGAGGCACTCCTGGTCGAGGCGGACCTCGTGGGCCGCCTGCGGCCGCCGTTCAACCGCCGGATGCGATCGTGGTCTCGCTACTGCTACCTCGTGCCGACGCATGACCCGGCCTCCCCGCTGTCCGTTTCGTGCGAGCTCCAGTCCTGGCGCGACTGCTTCGGCCCATTTCGCACTCGCGGCCAGGCCCTCCGGGTCCTCGAAGCCGTGTTCGTCCTCCTCTCCCGCAACGGCCATGCCGATCGGCTGGCGGACTGCTATCGCCTGCTCGCCGGCGAAGACACGTCTCTCGTTGACTCGCTCGAGCGGCAGTGCCGGACGATGACGGCCGCCGGGCGGAATGAGCGCTGGGTGGCCGCGCTGCCGCGCGTGACCGAAGTGCTCAAGGCGGCGGCACGGCGTGCGGTCCTTTTGCGCGAGGCCCGCGAGATGATCGGCGGGGTGCTGATCCTGCCCGGCGGCGACGGAGGACGCACTGCCGCCGTCATCACCGATAACGGCCTTCACCTCGGAAGGATCGAGCCGAACCCGGACAGCGCGCGGGCTTTTCTGGAGGCCTATCGAGCGCTGCCCGACGGCAGACGCGATGGCTCGCCCCGCTGCCTTCCCAAGCCGATCGCCGACTGCCTGTGCGTGGCCGCCCATCAGAGAAGGAGGCATCCCAGGCGAACCCCCTTTCTGGCACGCAAGACCGTATCGGAGCTGTCGGCCCGCGACCTGCTGCGGTTCGTCTTCGACGACGCGGCCGCCGAGGGCGAGTGAAGCGTGCAGCCGGTGACCGTTCGATACGCGTGGGCGGACAACCCGGAATGCAACCTGTTCAACGCAGCCGGCCTGCCCGCCGCGCCGTTTCGCACGGACGACTGGCCGGGCGTAACCATCAAGGCACGGTAGGAGCGGGCGTCCATGGCCGTTCTTGCGCGGCCTTGGTGGAGCGGCCTCGGCAGGCCCGGTGCGCGGCCACAGCGACGGTTGGTGACGCTCGCCCCGAAGAGGCCCAGAGCAGCCTTTGGCCGCAACCACGGAATGCGCGTCTGGCGCGCCGGTTGCGATGGAAGTCTGACCCGACCTCGACACGAGCGGCGGTCGCTCCGCCCCTCTTGCACGGCGCGGCCCGCGCGTTTTGGACTGCGGCGGCTACGCCGCCGCT
>CAZTVU010000019.1:24712-39856 GCA_964617025.1 uncultured Planctomycetales bacterium
TGCCGCAGACCGTCCGCGGCAAAGCGGTGGCGTGGCCACCGCAGTCCACAGGCGCCGGCGGACGATGAATGGCGTGAAGCGGCCCCGCAAAGTCCGTTCCGGATCTCGTCAAGCCCGAGGTCGACACACACCGCAAGCACGGCCATGCGCCCCGCTGCTGTCCCCGGGGAAACGGCCGCCGCGCGCAACGTTCCACCGGGCCGCCATCCGTCTGCCTCACGGCGCGGTTCGTGCAGCGGACAGTCAATCTCCGGCCGTGCCGGTCGCCAGCACCGTCATGCCGACTAGACCGATCAGACCCTCGCTGCATGTGGCGCGCAGTTCGACGCTTTCGATCGCGGCAGCCGCATCGCAGGGTATCTCCAGGGCATCCGCATGCGCGTGCATCAGGTTGCCCGGGACAAAGCTCCCACCGGCCGGCACGCTGATCCGGCCGAGCGGTACGGGAACGCCGCGCCGGGCGAAGTGCTGGAAGTATGCGTCGAGGTTGAACGGCGGCACGAGCGATTCAACATGTTCCCTGCCGTCGGCGTAGCGAAGGATCACCTCGCCGTTGACGATGTAGTTCTTCATCGGATGCACATAGCTCTGCAGGAGCAGCCAGAACCGCTCGCACCTGATCCCCACCGGAACCACCGCCCCACCGGGCAACGAGTAAGGCGGCCAGCTCGATAACGCCAGCATGTTCTTCGGCACCGTGCCAACGCCCGGCCGGGGCCGTCCGGCGGTCAGGAACGGCACGCCCGTGTCCGCCGTGAGCACTCGCGGCGAAGGCGGCATCGTCAGCAGGGGGTTGCCCCACCACCAGCCGATTGCGCCGATGTCGTCCTTGAGGGTCGGCGGGGGACCGGCCGGAACGTCGTACCGGACCTTCGTCATCACCATCTCTTCGAGGGTCACATTGCACGCGCCGCCGAGATCGAACAGGACGAGGCGACCGCGATCCTTCCCCCCGAGCGGTCTTCCCCGCTCGTCGGGCGACGGCGGCTGCTGATCCGCGAGGATCGTCGGGGGATGCGTCGGCGGTCCGGGCGGCGCGATGGCCGGACGGATTTCCACCGTGACGACGGATTCCGTCTCCGCCGGGGTAACCGCTTCCCGACCGCTCAGGTTCGCCCGGACGCGCTTGACCAGCCGCCGTGGCGTGCGGATGCGAAACGTCGCGCGGTCCCCGTCACGACGGTATTCGTAGCTTACGTCCGGCGTGTGAATTGCAGCCTCGCGCCAGTCCGCGGGAAACGACGGGACAATGTCGATGCGCCCCTCGTGAATCGCCGGCTCGATGCCGAACAGGCCGCGAACCATCGCGTGGACGTACGGATCCACCGAGTCCACGTCCTCGCGATCGCCGCCGCCGGCTCCGGTGTTGGAGATTCCCATATTGATCCCGGGGAACTCGCTGCGAAAGGCCGAGCCGATCGCCGTCTTCAGGTACGGCCACCACAGCTCGACATCGCCGCATTTCATGCCGGCCAGGGCGGCAAGGCAGGTATCGCCCGTCGGCGTCCATTGCGTGCTCCAGCGGATCGGCCACCAGTCGCTGCACGAAAGCAGCCTGACGCCGGCCTTCGGCTCGTAGCCGTAGTGCGAGGCGAGCCACCGCATCGCGCGGCGGCCCTGCTCGGGCGACAACAGGCCCGCGTTGACGGCAAGATACTCTTCCCAGATCTGCGGATGTCCTCGCCAGATCCCGTCGGCGCCGATGCACCCGAGGCGACCCGCGTTCTCACGCCACAGCTCACGCATGATGGCGTCGCGCGTCTTGTCCGCGGCCGCGCGATACTCGGCCTCCGCCGCCGGCTCGCCGAGGGCGGCCGCGAGCCGTGCCGCGCGGTCGAGCATCGCCCAGGTCATCGCGCTGGAGGCGGCCGATTTCGGTCCTTTGCCGTTCGAATCGCAATTCCAGTACTCGTACCAGTCCTGCGAAAGCCCGTCGCCGTCGGGGTCGTTGTACCTGAGCTGCCACGCAACCGCCTTTCGCACGGCCGGCCAGAGGTCCCGCACGAATGTCTTGTCGCCGGTCCAGGCGTAGTGCCACCAGACCTGATCCACCCAATACGGCGTATTGTTCTCCGCGTGAAACGGCATCAACGACGGCGAGACCCACCGGATGAAGCCGTCGTCCTCCTGCATCGCGCCGTACAGCCGCAGGCAGTCGTCGATCGCTTCGTGATCGCCGCCCCACTCCTTGCCGTACCAGCCCGTCGAGATGTGCGAATACATCTGCCAGGTCTCGCCAAGATAAAGGCCCGGACCCTTGCGGTGGTACTCACTGCGGCACCGTTCGAAGTTGATCAGCGCATTCAGATACGGGTCGGGCGTGCGGACCTGAAACGCCTCGCGCCGCTTGTCCCACCCCTCGCACATTTTGCGCAAGGCGTCCGCCGGCGCCCTCACAGTCTCCTGAAACCGCCGCTCGGGATCCAGCGCCGCATGCACGAAGCAGTCGAGCCACCGGGCCTTCAAACGATCGCGCACGGCAGTCCAGGCCGATGCGTTGGGCGTGTCCAGCCGCGCCGCCGTCCTTGCCGCCAGTTCCTCATCGTGCTTCGTCACGCCCCAGGCGACAACGACGTGATAGGCCTTCTGTGGACGGCCCGCGGCAAACTCGGCCTGCTGACCATACGGCTGCGGAATCACCCGCCCCTCGCACGCGGCGTCGCAACCGGCCAGCACAAGGCCGTTGGGCAGGTTCGCCTCCGTACAGCGGGCGGCGCTGCCGTCGATCGTGACCCGGTTGGCGTTCGCCTCCTGCGGCAGCCACCAGAGCCCGCCGTATTGCCAGACGAGCCGCGCGTCGCGTTCGAAGGCAACGCGGCAGATCATGCCGTGCCCGTTCGCGGTCGGAGCGACCACGATCGAGCCGGCTCCGCCGAGTTCCGGGCTCGTCCACTCGTACCGTGTGTAGCCGGGCCGGAAGATCGCTGTGATTCCGGCGGCCTCATCGAGCCAGCGGGTCTTGCCGTCGGAGCCGATGACGCCCAGGCGCAGCGTGCCCATGCCGGGCATCGCCGTGCCGGCCTGCGAATCCTGTCGAGGCCACAGGGGGTAGATGCGATCCGCCGCGTAACTGGAATTGCCCGTGCCGGCATCCAAGCGGAAGACGGGGGCGTCGCCCGTCCAGACGCGGTTCTGGCCCCCGACGATCACGCGGTTGAACTGCCGGCGGCTGTTGGTGATACGGAAGCCGCCGTCCTCGACGGGCTCATAGACCGGCTCGGTGTCGCCCCTGCCGTCGCCGGGGGCCATGAAGTGCGACCGTCCGAGAAGCACGCTTTGTTCCAGTTCAGGCGTCTTCGTCGGCCTCAGCGGAGCGGGCAGAAGCCTCACCTTGGGCGCGACGACCTTCAGGGCCTTGATTCGTTCCCTCTCGCGGGCGTCCGCCTCGCGCTGGGCGGCAAGGTAGCGGCTTGCCGGTCTCTCGCGCGGGGTCAACGTGAGTGCGATCGCCTGCACCTTGACCGGCGATGAGGAAGTATCCAGCTCCCGCACATGAACATCCCCGGCGGCAAGGCTGCCGTCCTGCGGTGCGAGGGTCGCGATGAGGGCGGTGCGCTCATTCGGTTGTGCCGTGGCTTCCAGAGAAACCGGTGCGGCGGCGGAAAGGAAGGGAACGCCGAGGATTCGCCGATACCGAGCCGGGCCGGGCGGCGCGATCAGGCGAGCGCGGTTCGTGTTCTTCTCGGCGAGGTAGTGAAGCATGTTCGTGAAGAGCCGCTCGAGGTTCGGCCGATGCGCGTCCTTCGACGTGCTGAAATCCGGCAGGCGCCAGCCGACAAAGAGCACGCGGCCGGCGCCGACCGAGTACTCCACGAGTGGCCGTTCGCCGGCGCCGTAGCTGCCGTCGGCGAGCAGCTCGCCGTGGGGGCCGTCGGTGCCGTAGAAGTCCGCGAGGGCGTTGCCGCCGAAGCTCGTGACGAGGATGGGTTTGGACACGTCCAGTCCCGCAAAGACCGGATGCCGGCGGTGCTTCTCCCGAACGACGAGGCCGCTGGTGGCGGCGTCGGGCGCCGGCCCGATCACGCGCGGCGACGTCGGCTCGATGCCCAGGAGGTGGACGAACCGCCCGGCCGCTCCGCTCAGCAGCAGCGACCCGCCGCCTTCAACATACTCCAGCAGGTCCGCCATAGCGTCGTCCGGCAGGGCAGTGCCGGGGTTGTCCGCCTCGTGAAACCAGAGCAGGTCGAACTCCTCCGGCGCGTAGTGGCGTTTGCCGGCCTTCCAACCGCTCTTCGGCGCCAGTCGCACGATCTTGCCCTGCGTCCTGGCGAACTCGAGAGCGGCGGCATTCCTCGGCCCCGGCGCGGCGGGCGACGATGGATCGATGATCCCGATGCGCATATCGGCGTTCAGCGTGGCCGCGCCGCGCAGCAGTGCGAGCAACAGCACGGCAAGGCGTGTTTGGTTACTGCGAACAAGTTGCAGCGATTCGTTTCTGGTCACGGTCGTCCTTTCGTGCGGGAGCATGGCCGAGGTTGGCCACAATCGCGACGATCGTGTCGTAAGTCAATCGGCGTCGGTTTCGGCGGGCTTCAGAGGATCCGCCGGACGCGTGTCGTACTTCCGGCATCGGCTTGCCTGTTGGCCGTGTCGCGCGCGAGTCGGACGCGGCCGGTCTTATCGGCTCTTGTCTTTCTCCGGCGCGAAGAGCTGGAACTCGTTGATGCGGACGGTCCAGGGATTGTCTTTCGTTTCGGTGATACGCAGCCGTGCGTAGCGGGCGGTTACCGGCTCGAACCTGAAGTCCTTGCGGCCGTCGATCGTCGTACCCCTGACAATCTCCCGCCAGGTCCGGCCGTCGTTGCTCGCCTCGATCACAAAGCTCCTGACTGACGGATCGTCCGGGGACTCGATCAGGCAGGCGCGGTCGAACGTCTCCGGCCGGTCAAGGTCCACCGTCATCCAGGGATTCTTCTCGCCTCGGCCCGACAACCAGCCCCACTCGTAGTCATCGTCGACCGCGTGCTGGCCCTCGGCCGCTCCTTCGTATCCGCGGAAGACGCTTGAAACGGCCGTCTTCTTGCCGAAGGCCAACGAACCGGAGGACCAGCGCGTCGGCTTGAGCTCGTCCACCGAACGTTCGAACGTCAACTTGATGATGGTGTCAAGCGGGTCGCGGTCGGCCTCGGCCACAACGATCTCCCGGCCGCGCGAGGTCGGTTTGAGCGTCACCTTGCCCGACCCGGTCAGCAGTCCGGCCTTCTCGATCCTGATGCCCAGATCCTTGAGCAGTACCGGCTCGCTCCAGTGGATTACGTGGACGTAGGCGGTTCGGCCTCGCCGGGTGCTGGAGGCGTAGGGGCCCATGTCCCACGGTCCGGCCGTGGTGCCGTAGATGCTTTCGCCGTACTGCTTCAGCCACGCCCCGATCTCTCGCAAACGCTGGACCTGGTCCGGCTCGATCGCGCCGTCGGCCCGGGGCCCCACGTTGAGCAGCAGGTTGCCGCCGCGCCCGGCCGTCAGCACCAGCAGGCGGATGCATTCATGAAGCGGCCGCGGGCGACAGCCGGGGGTCCAGGCCCAACTGCCGGCCAGCGTGATGCAGCTTTCCCAGGGGCGCTCCACGTCGAACCGGCCCACGCGCAACTCCGGCGTGTAGAAATCACCGGGCATTCCGCCCCGGTCGTTGATCAGGATGCCCGGCTGAAGCTTCTGCAACATCTCGTAGAGTTCGCCCAGCCGGAAATCCACGCCGCTCGGGGTGGCATCGAACCAGAGGACCCGTTGCGGTCCGTAATGGGTCAACAACTCGCGGACCTGGTTGTGCATGTCCTTGACGTAGAGATCATTGCGTTCCGTCAGGTAGTTGGGGTCGCGCCAGTCGGCGGGCGAATAGTAGAAATTGAACGAGATATCGGCCTTGCGAGCGGCCGCGGCCAGTTCCTTCGATACGTCGCGTTTGAACGGGGTGTGCATGATCGAGTAGGTGGTGGTCCGGGTGTCCCACATACAGAAACCGTCACAATGTTTGGCCGTGAACACCATGTAGCGCATGCCGGCGTCCCGGGCCAGCTTGACCCACTCGTCGGGGTTAAAGAGAACGGGGTTGAACTTCTCGTACAGCCGGTCGTATTCCGCAGCGGGCATGACACCGGGGATGTCGGCGTTGAAGCCTCGCCGTTCGCCCTGACGGGCAAAACTGATCTCGCCGCCGCTGAGCGTGGCCGGCCCCCAATGGATGAACATGCCGAACTTGGCCTGGCGCAGCCAGGCGAGGTTCTTGACATGATCCGGTCCGGTCCGGGCGACGATGTTAGCGTGCTCGATGGCGTCGGCCATCGACTGCTGGTCCGCCGCCGAGGCCGGGCCGGCCGCCCGGACTGCCGCACCGCAAAGCGAGTGCAGACTCATCGCCATCAACAAGGCATTCTTCGAGATCCGGGCCATTCGCGTGTGCTCCGACGACTCGTAAAGCACGTTCGCCGCTATGCCTCAAGGTTTTCCAGCCGGCGTCCACGCGGCCGCCTGACGCGCGATCCGAGCGTGCTGTTGCGTCGGCGGCCTCTACCGGCTCCAGACGGCGATCTCCGAAAGGCCGACATTGGGGCTGCCGGGCTTCGTGCCCGTCACGGCAAAGATCAGCCAACGGATCTTCTTCTGCGGGAAGCGGACCTCCAGCCCGCTTTTCGCGTCGTCCGGCAAGGCCCCGGTGGCGATCGTTGTGCCGTCGCTGAAGATGAGCATGCCCGACGTCACTTGGTCGAGTGGGTTCGGTCGGTCAAACAGCCACACGCGTTTGACGACCTGTTCGCTCTCCCACGTCAGCCGGATCATCGCCGTCTCTCGTTCGCCCGCGCTCGCCCATCCGCGGGTCTCGCCGCCGGGGAACCCGTCCACCAAACCATCCGCGGCGGCGGCAGGTGTATAGCCGGCGAACGTGGAACTCGTGGTGACGACCGCCGTGCTCGCAATGTTGTCCTCGTGGAAAAGGATCGAGGTCGGGGCCGCATCGCCGGGCGCGAGCAGCCGCACTTCCTGCAGGCACATGGCGTAGCGGCTGCCCGGCGGTCTGGATTGAATCTTCAGCCCGTTCCAATCGGCTGCAAAATTAGCCGAATAGCAAAGCCAGAAGGTCCGGCCATCACTGGAAATGAACTTGGAGGGGATGTTCAGAAAGTAGCCTTGTTCGCCGAAGTGGCGAAGATAATGCACGAGCTTGAACGGTCCGGTGATGCTGCGGGACTCCAACAGGTAGCTATTGAAGTAGCCGCCGGTAGTGCCGCCGTCGGTAACGCACATCAAGAACGTCTTCAGGGGCGCGTTGTAGGTCATGGTCACGCAGCCCATGTTGTCGCGCCAGGCGGCGATGGGTTTGATCTCGTTGAAATGGCGCGTCCATGAACGCCCATCCCAGAATTCGTATTTCGACGCGTCGTTGACGTTCTCAATCAAGGGCGTGACACGCAGCAGATGAATCTCGTCGCCGGTAATCCAACTGTTATAGCCGAACCGGCGATTGCGGCCGTCGCTCGCGCCATGGGCGACCAGGTACGCTTTACCGTCGGGCGAATGTTCCATGTTCTTGCCGAAATCCACAAAATGCGGGGCGCCGATCTTCACCGGATCGCCATGCAGTCCGCTCTCGCCGAAGAGCGGTTTGGCCGGCGTGCAGGGTGTTTGCGTCCAGGTCTTCCCGAAATCGGTCGAGGTGCGGAAACCCACAAAAGCGCCCAGCCAGGGCCAGTTGTAGTCGGTGCCCTCGTGTCGGGTAATCTGGCCGCCTCCGAGGCAATACGTGCCGTAGTACCAGACGCCGTTATGGACGAGGCTGCCGCAAGGATAGCGGCTTTGGAAGGGAGCGGGGGCGGACTTGTACACGCGCTGGTCCACCACCTGCAACCGAAGGGGGTCGTCTCCGAGGATCGTGGCGGAACCCGTCGTGGCCTCCGGACCGGCGGAATTGCTGGTCAGCCCGTTGACGATACCGTCCGTCCAGGGCGAGTAGAGATGGCCGTCCGACGCCCAGGAGGGATACCACGTGTCCGCGCCGGTGTACTCGGCGTGCTTGCCGGTGAAGGCGATGCCGATGATCCGGTCGGACTTCGGGAAGGGGCAGTCGGTCGGCGGGGTGGACGGCCACACGCGGTAGGGAGGGCTTGGGGGTGTTTCGATCGTGCGCTGCTCGACCTCCGCGGCGATGGTCGGGCGGAATCCGGCCAGGATCAACAGGGCTTTCGCGGCGATTCCTGGGGCGGTCATGGTCTCGTTCTCCGGTGATTTGACATAACAGTCGGTCATTACATGCTATGAACGTCGGCAGTGCAACGGCGGGGTTGTCGGCTCCCGCCCGCCTTGTGGACTCCCGTAAGCCCCAAGGGAACAAGGGCCGGCCGACGGAGGAAATCATGAATCAGCGAATCGAGGCGGCGACGTTGGGTTGTGGCGGTTGCGGGCTGAATCGCCGCAGCTTCCTCAAGCGGTGCATGGTGTGCGCAGCGGGCGGGGCAGGATTGCTGACCAACCCGCCATCTTCGAGAACATCCAGCGGTTCTATGGAATCCGCACGGTGTCGAAGCCCGTCGAGGATCTACTTCCCTTATATGAGAAGGCGGATCGCGACGAGGCGCGGCAGATCGCCGATCGCTGGATCAACGAAGCCGAGAAGGTTGTCGAGCCGACGCGTGAGACGATCGAAAAGGCCGCCCGGATCCACCTGGCCATGCGGGCCCTGATGAAACAGCACCACGCGGATGCCATCGGTGTCAACTGCATCTACGCCAACTGGGGGGCGCACATTCCCGCCTACTGCTGCCTGGGATTCCACCAGTTGAACAACGAGGGGCTGGTCGCCGTATGCGAGGCCGATCTGCTCTGTGCGCCAACCATGCTCATGATGCGTTACCTGGCCGATCGACCGGGGTTCGTTTCCGATCCGGTCATCGACACGGCCACCAACCGAATCATCTACGCACACTGCGTCGCACCGAGCAGGGTCTTTGGGCCGAAGGGGCCGGCGAATCCCTACCGCATTCGGACGAATGCCGAGCCGCGAGCGGGTTCGACCGCCCAGTCGATCATGCCCATCGGCTACATGACCACGACCGTCGAATTCAACACCTGCCGCAAGGACTTCGCGAAGGAGGTGCTTCTGCACCAGGGCAAGACGGTCGCCCACGACGAGACCGACCGGGCCTGCCGCAACAAACTGGCGGTCGAGGTCAAGGGCGATATCGAGAGACTCCTGTACGAGTGGGACGAGTGGAGCTGGCACCGGGTCACCTTCTACGGCGACCTCAAGGAGCCGGTGAAGGAACTGGCTCGGGCATTGAAGATGAAGGTGGTGGAGGAGGCGTAGGGCGACGGTTTCCGCGAGGAAACGGAAAGCGCACAGACGGAGAATCGTCGATGCAGGGACGTGCAATCGGAATACTGGCGTGCCTGACCACTGTTCTCTCGGCGACCGTTGCGGTAAGCGATCAAACGGCGACGTCGGCGACTGCGCCGGCGGATGACGGCCTGTCCGCCACGGAGAAGGATCTTCAGTGGTTTCGCGATGCGAAGTTCGGGTTGTTCATCCACTGGGGTCCCGTCAGCCTGACCGCGAGCGAGATCGGGTTCTCCCGCGCGGGCGAGCACCGCGGCAGCCCCGGCGAGCCCGGCCCCATCCCCGCGGCGGAATACGACAAGCTCTACAAGCGATTCAACCCGGTCAAGTTCGACGCGAAGCAGTGGGTCGCCATCGCCAAGAACGCGGGAATGAAGTACGTCGTGTTCGTGGCCAAGCACCTCGACGGCTTCTGCATGTTCGACAGCCGGCACACGGACTACAAGATCACCAACTCGCCGTTCGGCCGGGACGTGGCCGCCGAACTCGCAAAGGCGTGCCATGAAGCGGGCCTGCGACTGGGCTTCTATTACCAGCCATCCGACTGGTATCACCCCGACCGCTTCACGGCGAATCACGCCCGTTACGTCGAGTACATGCACAACCAGTTGCGCGAGCTGTGCACGAACTACGGGCCGGTGAGCATCATCTGGTTCGACGCGTATGATTCGGCGGCCGATGTGAACCGGTACGACGCCCCCGGCCTGTTCCGGATGATCCGCCGGTTGCAGCCGGGGGTGCTGATCAACAACCGGCTCTACCTGCCGGGCGACTTCGACACGCCGGAGCAGGTCGTCGGCAGGTTCCAGACGGATCGCCCCTGGGAAACGTGCATGACGATCGGGAGTATCTGGGCGTGGGGTGGGCCCACGGACCATGTGAAGCCGTACGAAAGCCTGCTCCGCGCGCTCATCCGTTGCGCCGTACACGGCCGCAACCCCCCGCTGAACGTCGGCCCCATGCCCACGGGCGAGATCGATCCCCGCAACGTCGAGCGTTTGAGAGAACTGGGCGAATGGACGAGCCGCTACGGGGACAGCATCTACGGTACGCGTGGCGGCCCCTACATCCTGCGATGGTGGGGCGGGAGCACGAACAAAGGCAACAAGGTGTATCTGCACCTCTTGCGGTGGGACGAGGACGTCTTGACCTTGCCGCCGCTTCCGCGGAAGGTCGTCAGGGTTTCGGCCCTGACCGGCGGAAAACCGAGCGTTACCCAGGATGCGGACGCTATCCGCATCCGGCTCGACCCGGCAGACCGCCATGCCCTTGATACGATTATCGTTCTCGAATTGGACGGTCCGCTGCCTACGATGCCGCCCGTTCGCTTGGGCCGAGAGGAGACGTCGCTCACGCGAGGCAAGCACGCGACGGCCTCAAACATCTACATGCAGATGAAAGAGGTCGGTCCCGCGATGGCGATTGACGGGGACAACAGCACGCGCTGGGCCACGGACGCCGATGCGACATCCGCCTGGCTCGAAGTGGATCTCGGCGAGCCGGCCACATTCAGCCGCGCGGTCATCCAGGAGGCCTTCGATCGGGTGGAGCAATTCGAACTGCAATACAAGGACGGCGACGAGTGGCGCGCGTGGGCCCGCGGCACAAAACTCGGGGCGGAGTTCGTCGCCCGTTTCCCGCCCGTCACCGCGCGCCTTGTCCGATTGAACGTCGCCAAGTCGATCGGCGGGCCGACGATCTGCGAGTTCCAGCTGTATCCGCACTGATCGCAAGGTCAGGGTCGTTGTCTCCGCATCGGGGTTACACCCACGCCGCTCCCGTCGCAAGCATGACGAACGAGGCCATGCTAAGGATACGGTGCATCGCACCCGAATCGCAGATCAACATTGAACCACCTTCTTTCGTCATGGCAGCCTCGTCGCCGGCGCATTCCACGCGCGCACGGCCACACCCGACAGCGTGCTCTTCTCGCCGAGCTGGAACGTAACGACACGCTCCTCGCCCGGGCGAAGAAAGAAGCTGTTGTCGTCGAGATAATCGTCGTAGCCGTCGGGGAAGCCGTCGACCAGGACGTTGAAGGCCGGCACGCCGCCCGTGTTGCGAATCACCAGCGAGCCTTTCCGGCCGTCGACCTTCACACTCACGGCCAACTCGGTCTTCGGCAGGCTCAGCAGCGGCGCCGACGGGATTTCCGCATACGCCTCGTAAGCATCCTTGAACCGATTCTCCGGGAACTGCCACGAATCGAGTTTTTCGATTTCCTTGACCTTCTCGGTCTTGGCTTTGAAGTTGAACCAGTACCACTGGTCGGATACGAGCCCGCCGGCGACGTCGCGCATCGTCACGGCAAGCAGGAAGGGCTTGGCTTTCGCCGCCGGTACCGTGACCGAGATCGCGTCCAGCTCCGCGCGTTCATCCGGACCCAGTTGCGGCGCGTCGTAGTCCTTCGTCCAGACTTCAGAAAGATCGCTCCCGAAAACAGTCGCCCTGACCTTCGCGCCGGCAAAAGCGGTCGCGGTGTCATTGGCCACATGAATGACCGCGGTGAACGCTTCCCCGTCGGCCCATTCGAGCCTTGGATACACCGCAAAGGCGCAGCGCGGCAGGCAGGTCTGCTTTGCGCGGTAATACGAGAGCTTCGGGCTGCCGTAGTAATCGACCACCGCCCACGAGTGGCCCGGGAACAGGTCCGTGAACTTGTAGAACCAGAAGCCCGTCTTATCCTGACCGCTGCATGATCGCTGGCCCTCCGCCGCGAAGCGCAACCAGTCGCCCTGTGCCATCTGCGAGTACTCGATGTACGTCCGCCAGTCCCTGATCGGGCCGTAGTCGCAGTACTTCAGCACCTTGATCGGATCGCGGCTGCTGAACTGATTCATGTGCTGAATCAGCGCGTGACGCGAATCGTCCATGGGCCAGCGGTCCAGCTCCTCCGGCGGCAGGTACTTCAGGCAGCTCGAGAGGTTGGTCATGCTTGGCAGGCCGTACTCGCCGTAAAACACGGAGTTGAAGCTGGAGTAGTTGGCGTCCATCGGCTGGCCGTTGTGGAACACGGACCAGTTGTGCGTGCTGCCGCCCCACGGGTCGGTGCGGTGGAAAGGGCGACTCGGATCGTACTGCCGGCATCGGCGACCGGTCAGGAACAGGCCGTCGTCGGTACCCTCGGGCGAGACGTTCTCGTTGCCGCCGCCCCACATGATCAGCGACGGGTGATTGCGGAGTCGCTTGACAACCGTCGTGACCTGCTGATCGACCATCGCCGGATTTGTGCCCGGGAAGTCCGGAGGGCCCCAGCAGAACGGGAACTCCTGGTAAACCATCAGACCCTTCTCGTCACACTTGTCATAGAAGGTGTCCGTTTCGATGATCCCGCCGCCCCACGCGCGAAACATCTGGATACCGCCGCGGCGGGCCAGCTCGAGGATCCTTTCGTACTTCGCCGGATCGCACTCCAGCATCGGGTCCGACCAACACCAGTTGGCGCCCTTGATGAACATCGGCCGACCATTGATGACGAACTGCCAGCGGTAATCCGTCTCGGGCATTGCGCCTGTCGCCGGCTTCATTTCGATCGTGCGGATGCCGAACCGGGCGGTCTTTGTGTCCACCGCCGTGCCGGCGACGGCGGCCGTCAGTTCGAGCCTGTACAGGTTCGGCTCGCCGTAGTTCATCGGCCACCACGGCTTCGCGTCGGGCATCGTCACCGTCGTCCGCCAGCGGCTCCGGCCGTGCGCGGCCTGCACCCTGTTCGTGAAGGCGATCGGCACGGCCGCGCAGTTCGCGCCCGCGATCCGGCCGGAGACAATCACCTCCGTCGGCCCGGCGCGGCAACTGTCCACGTAGTACTCGATCCGGAGTTCGGCCGTCCTGTCGCCCATCGACCGAGTGACGACGAACGGGCTGTTGATCTCCACTTCGGGGACGACGCTCAGGGTCACGTCTCGCCAGATGCCGATCGAAATCAGATGGCCGTAGTGCCAGCCCCAGCCGGGCGAGCCCTTGAGCCGGCCGTTCCAGTGGTCCGGCGCCTTGTCCACGCGCACGACAAGCCAGTTGTCGGCGTCATAGTTGAGTAGCTTGCCAACCTCCCGCATCGGCCCGCCGAACATGCCGACGTGATAGCCGAGGGCCCTGCCGTTGAGGTACACCGAGCCGCCGTAGTCGATGCCGTCGAAGTGCAGGCGAACCGCCTTGCCCTTCCAGCCGGACGGGACGCGGAACTTGCGGGCAAACCACCAGTCCTTCTGCTCGATGCGCGTGTGGCGGTTCATCCAGCCCACATCCTTCGGCAGGCCGTGCTGGTCGAGTTCATCGTAGGTGTTGCTGCCCCAGTGGGGATCTTTCAGCTTTCCGAGCCTGATGAGCGCCGTCTGCACCGAGGTGGGCGCCTGCACCCTGTCCCAGTCGCTTCGGTCAAAGGTTGGACGATACCAACCGGCCTTCACGCCGGGGCTTTCCACCGTCGTCTGCATCACGCCGACCTTGTCGATGCGCGGGTCGCACTCCTTCATCAGCCACTCGCCGGCCAGCGAGACCGTCACCGCCGCGACCGCCTCGGCCGGCTTGCCCGGTTCTGCCGTCACCGTTCGCACGGGAAGGCGGCTCTCGTTCTCGACATGCGGGTCGCCGTGCAGGCTCGACTCGGCAAACCGTTCATCCTGCACCTCGTCCAGGAATCGGCCGCCGACCGGCCGCGTGTACCGGTCGATGATCTGGCCCGCTGCGCTCGAGCCCGGTGCATCATCGGGGATCGTGCCGTCCACCACCCGGTCGAAATGAAACAAGTGCAGCGTGGTCGGGAGAGGGCGTGCCGGCCCGGTCGGAACGGCGCCGGCCAGATCGTCCGTTCGTCGGCTGATGTGCAGTTCGTCGATCGCGCCGTCGCAGACGAAGGCGTCGCTGGCGATGCCGCCCAGATAGAGCGGCGAGTTGTCGAAGATCAGCGGCGACTTCGTCTCCTTCTTCACGGCGGGCTCGCCATCGACGTAGATCTCGAACGCCCGTTCGCGGAACCGCAACGCGACGTAATGCCACCGGCCGTCGGCACAGGAAGGACCGCCGCCGAAGTTCTCGGTCGTCGAGACCTGCGGCACGTAAAGGATCATCGCGCCGCCGCCCGGTGCGGCGAACATCTCCCAGTGCGCGCCGTACTTCGGCGCCTGCGACAGCAGGATGTTGTAGCTCGCCGTGCTGTCGATCCGGCACCAGAACTCAAACGTCAGCGGGAACGTCTTCGACATTTCGCCGACGGGGAGAATCATCTTGCGGCTTCCCTTGAGCGAGAACGCCCGGCCGAACTTGCCATTCGTCAGAGGGCTCGGAGGGGCGGCGGCGCGGCTCGGCGTGCCGGCCGGAACCATCATGACCGCCGGAAGGATCGCGAGGATCGTTCGTCGCATCGTGTGCTCCCTCTGCAAAGGTTAATCGGTCCACCTGTTCTTCCGATCACGGCGTGTCCGCCGCCGGCCTTGTCTGTGTCAGTCGACCGGTAATCGAATCGGCAAGTCGCCCCCACGAACCCCACGCCTCGCTTGACGTGCCACGTGTCGGGGAGCTCGCGGTTCCCGTCATACAGCATCGCCAGCCGGTTGCCCGAGGTAGTGTACCTTCCTGAGCTCGACTTTTGCTCTTCTTGAGGGTCGCATGTTACCGGTTTCGTTGAACAGAAAGGAGCCGCCTTGCCGGCAATATGGGATATGAACTGGAAGCCCATAGTGCTTGGGCAGCGAGGCCCCGATGCGAAGTATACCACGAGCGGCGGAGCCGCTCATCCGCGAATTCGCGGAAGCATTCACACGACCTAAATAGGTCCTCCGAAAAAGGAAAGTGGCAAGCTGTTGAGATTGCCCACATTCACT
>CAZTVU010000020.1:0-11824 GCA_964617025.1 uncultured Planctomycetales bacterium
CGTGGCGCAAAGGTCCTGAATCCGGGCTGATCTGGAGGCGGGAGCCTGAAAAGCCACCAACTTTTCGGGAGGAGAACCCTTTTCCTGGGGCGTGCTGTGACGCGCCGACGTGCGGCAGACCGCCTGAGCCAAAGCGGTGGCGTTGCCACCGCAGTCCACAGGCGACGACGGACGACGAATCGCGCGGAGCGGATATCCGCCAACGCCCAACGCCGGATCGACCTCCGAGAGAGATGCCGGGAGAACAAGAAACCGGGGATGTCGTCCCAGCGCAGTCTTTGGCCACAACCCAAAGATGCTCGCGTCTCGCTCGCCGGTTGCGCGGCAAGACTCTGCCCCGACCTTGACTCGGACAGCGGTCGCCCCTTCCGTCTTGGACGGTGCGGCCCGCGGTTTATGGACCGCGGCGGTCGTCCCGTCCGTCTTACGCAGCGCGGCCCGCGCATTTTGGAGTGCGGCGGCTTGGCCGCCGCTTTCCCTCGGGCGAGCCGGGAAGCGTTGGCGTGCGGCAGACTGTCCGAGCAAAGCGGTGGCGTTGCCACCGCAGTCCATAGGCGGCGACGGACGATCGATGGACGGCGCGAGGCGGATCGCCGGAACGCACAAACCGACCGGATCGCCTTCGAAAAAGCGTGCCGAGTGAACCAAGACTGGGGGGATATCACCACAAAGTCCCCGCCCCCGGCATAGTCGCTTGCGGAATACGCCCATCGTCCAGTGGTTTTGGCACCTGCCGGCGGATACAATTAGCACGTCGAGGGTTATTCGCCCGCCGGTGGGGCAAGGGCGATGCCGAACGGGGCAGTCCCGATAAATCAAGCGGCCCGTCTGTAATGCAGGAGGTGCCAATGAAGGCGCTGCGGTGTTCCATGCCCGTCCTGGCAATCGCCACGCTGATTCTCGCCCTTGTAGACTCGCCGCAGCCGGCCCGGGCCCAAACGTCCGAATTCCGCGCCTTCTGGGCCGAATCGTGGGATCCGGGGTTCAAGAACGCAGCCGATATCGATGCGATGGTCTCACGGGCCGTCGCCGGTCGGTATAACGCCATTATTCCCGAGGTCATGGCGATGCAGGACGGCACGGGCGGCGGGCACGGCGCTTATTGGAACTCCGCCATCGTCCCGAAGGCTCCGGACATCACTCCCTCGGGCTTCGATCCACTCGCCTACCTCGTCCAGCGGGCGCACGCCAACGGCATCGAGGTGCACCCGTGGCTTGTCACGTATCGCATCTCATCCACCTGGCCGCCGTCGGGAAACCCCACCCTTGCCGCACACCCGGAATGGACCATGGTACCGCAGGCGTCGATGGGCTCCATGGCCAAGGTCGACGGCTACTACGTGCTGGACCCCGGCTCGCCGGATGTGCAGGAGTATCTCGTCTCGATCGTTCGCGAGCTCGCCACCAACTACGCCATCGACGGCATCCACTGGGACTACATCCGATACACGACCGCCGACGCCGGCTATCCCTCGGACACGTCATACGCCAACTCGGGCCTCGCGCGATTCAAGCGGATCACCGGCTACACCGGCACGCCACCGCCTACGGGCAACGCCTCCTGGGATGACTTCCGCCGGCGCGAGGTGACCGAACTCGTGCGGCGCGTCCGGGCCGAGCTGGCCTCGATCACGACCAACCCGCGTCAGCCGCTGCGTCAATCCGCCGCCCTGATCACATGGGGCAACGCGCCCTCCTCGTTCACCAGCTCCAGCGCGTGGGCCCGCTTCCAGAACTGGGAAGAGTGGATGCGGCTGGGCTATCTCGACACGGGCATCCCGATGGCCTACTACGACGAGGACGCGTACCCCACCTATTACCGCAACTGGGTCGACAAGGCGATTTCCTGGCGCTATCAGCGGCACATGGTCATCGGGCCGGCGCTCTACCTCAACACGTTTGCCAACAGCCTGAACCAGTTGACCTACGCACGCTCGAAGGGTGCCAACGGCGTATCCACGTACAACTACTATTCCACGAAGAAGCCAAGCGCGACGGACTGGACCTGGTACACCTACGTCGCGACCAACTTCTTCACGACCACTGCAAGCATGCCCGTGATGCCGTGGCGCTATCCCGCCACGGCCACCGAGGGCACGCTCTGGGGCCGCGTCGTCGACCCCGTCACCGGCCAGCCCGTCGACAACGCCAGCGTCCAGGTCGGCGGCTACTCCCCCGTCAAGACCGACGGCAACGGCTACTATGTCGCGACCCTGATTCCCGCCGGCGCCTCCGGGGCGTACTACAACGTGACGATGACCCGCACGGGATACGCCCCGGTCACTCACACCAACGTGCTCGTGGTCGCCGGCGATGTCCAGCGTCATGACTTCGGCGTGGTCGCGCCGCCGACAATCAGCCAGCATCCGGTCTGCTCAGGCGGCACGGCGTCGTTCACGGTCGAGGCGACCGGCGAAGGTCCGCTTACGTACCAGTGGAAAAAGAACGGCGGCGATATCGCGGACGGCAACGGCTACTCCGGCACCGCCACGCCCGTGCTGACCATCTCGGACGTCAACGGCACGCACGCCGGCAACTACTCCTGCGTGGTCAGCAACGCCGGGGGCGACGCCCCGTCCTCGGCGGCGGCACTGACCGTCCACGCCGCGACCACGATCGTGCAGAACCCGACCAGCCGCGACGTCTACCGCGACTCGACGGTGACGTTCTCCGTTCAGGCGACGGGTCAGGGCTCGATCTCCTACCGATGGCAGAAAGACGGGAACAATCTCGACGACGGCGGCCACTACAGCGGCACGGCCACCGTGACGCTCACCGTAACCAACGTGTCCGACGCCGACGCGGGCATGTATCGCTGCGTCGTCACGGCCGGATGCGGCGACGCCGTCTCCACCGAGGCGGCGTTGACGATCAAGCCGATGCTTGGCGACCTGGACAACGACGGCGACGTGGACCTGACCGACTTTGCCGCGTTTCAGACATGTTTCAATGGGCCGAACCGGCCGCCCGCCGCTGCCTGCGCCGGCCCGGCTGACTTCAACAACGATGGCGCGGTGGACCTGGCCGACTTCAGCGTCTTCCAGTTGTGTTTCAACGGGCCGAACGTGCCGCCGGCCACGAGCTGTCCGCGGCCGTAGGCCGTCGCGATGGTGCTGGGTCAACGCTTCGCGTTCGGCTCCGCAACGAAGCATCGAGGATCGCGGGAAGACACGAAAGCGAAAGAACCGAGGCCGGAACCACTGCTCCCTATCCCAACGCCAGCGTCCTCCAAACGTGGGGGCGACCATCGCTTGCTTCGATGATGTCCCCCGATTCTTGTTCTCCCGACAAGCTATTCCGAAGACGATCCGGCTGCATTCGGGCGTTTTCGGCGATTCGCTTCGCGCCATCCGTCGTCCGTCGGCGCCTGTGGACTGTGGTGGCAACGCCACCACTTTGGCTCGGACGGGCTGCCGAACCCCAACGCCTCCGGGCGCGCCCCAGGAAAAGCGGCGGCAAGGCCGCCGCACTCCAAAACGCGCGGACCGCGCTGCGTAAGACGGACGGGACGACCGCCGCGGTCCATAAACCGCAGGCCGCACCGTCCAAGACGGAAGGGGCGACCGCTGCCCGAGTCGAGGTCGGGGCAGAGCCTTGCCGCGCAACCGGCGAGTAAGACGCTCATCGTCTGGTAGCAGCCAGAGGATGCGCGGGGGGTTTTCGCTTTCTCGTTTTTCCGCTTTTCCGCTTTCCCGTCGTTGCGTGACGCGGCCACGGATCGCGCTCAGGCCGTCGGCCGGTCTTCGTTGCGAGGCAGTTCCTCCGGGCCGCTCGGCAGGGCCACAGCCGTCCCGGCCGGCAGCTCCGCCGACTGGTACTCGTAATACGTCCGGAACTGCTCGCGGAAGTAGCCGCCGCGGCGGACCTGCGCGCCGTTGAGGATCGCGCCGAACAGGTGCGCGTGGACGCGCTCGAGCTGGTCCCGCGCCCGCTGCGCGACGCCCCGCGAATTCGCCTTGGCGCGGCAGACGAGGATCACGCCGTCCAACATGCCCGCCATCACCAGGGCGTCGCTGACGAGCAGCACGGGCGGCCCGTCGAGGATGATCTGGTCGTAGCGATCGACGGCCTGCGCGATCAGATCGCGCATGTACGAGCTGCTGAGCAGCTCGGACGGATTCGGCGGGATCGGCCCGGACGGCAGCACGTCGAGGTTGGGCAGCGCGGTCTTGCGGACGAGGTCGGCCAGCTTCGCCTGGCCGACCAGTGCATTGCTGAGGCCCTCGCGCGGCCCGCCGCCGAATACCTGGTGGATCATCGGCCGGCGGAAGTTCGTGTCGATCAACAGCACGCGCCGCCCGCTCTGGGCGATCGAGATCGCCAGGTTCGCGGCGACGGTCGTCTTGCCGTCCTCGGGCTTCGGGCTGGTGATCAGCACCGTCCGCTGGCGCTCGGCCGGCGCGCTCAGCAGCAGGTTCGTGCGGATGCTGCGGAAGGCCTCGGCGATCATCGACTGCGGGGCCGTGTGCGCCGCCAGCTCCACGCGTTCGATCGGGACCTCCTCGTCATCGGTGTCCGGGACGGTCCCCAGGATGGGGATGTTGATATGCCGCACGATGTCGCGCGGCGTGCGGACGGACGTATCCGACAGCTCCAGGAGCAGCGCCAGGCCGACGGCGATCACCAGGCCGAGCAGCACCCCGATCGGAACGTTGAGCTCCCATCTCGGCAGGGACATCTCAATCGGGCGGGAGGCGCTGCTTACCTGGACGCGAATGGTCCTGCTCTGGCTGAGCATGAGCTCCAGCATCTGCCGGTATTCCTCGACCATGTCATACCGGCGCTCGAGCTTCTGCCGTTCCTCTTCGATCGCCTGAAGCGTTGCAAGCTGCCGGTCCAGGTCCTTCTGCTGCTCCTTGTAGTCCATCAGCCGTTCCTGGATCCGCAGGTCGGCCTGCGTCGCGTTCAGGTAGGCCATCTGGGCGGAATCCACCTCGTACTGGCGGACCTGGTCGATCTTGATGGCCTGTTCCTCCTCGAGCTGCTGCTCGATCGCGGCGATCTGCGAATCCAGCTCGACGACCTGGCGGTGCTTCGGCCCGAGGCTCTGGGTCATCAGCCGGCGGGTCTGCTGCAACTGCCCGAGCATGTTCCGGAGGTTCACGATCGTCGGGTCGCTCTCGATCATCATCCGCATCTGCGGCGAGATCGCGAGGTTCTTCGCGCCGGCGCTCTGGAGGGTGTCGTTCATCGCCTGCAACTGGTACTTCTCCGATTCGAGGCGCGCGGCCTCGACGGTCAGCGAACGCAGCGCCTCGGCGACGACGTTCAGGCCCTGCGTGACGCCCGGAACGCCGCCCAGCTCCCGCGCCAACAAACGCATCTTTTCCTGCGTCTTTTCGGCGATCTGTTTCTTCAGGGTTTCGCCTTCATCCCGATACTTGCCCAACTGCTCGTTGTATCGCGCTCGCGCTTGAACGTCCGCCAGGGAGACGTACTTGTCGACGACGGCGTTGACGATCTCGCGGAGGTCGTTGCTGCTCCGACAGCTCATCGAGATGAGCAGGTAACTCGTCCCCTTGTACGGAACGACCTCCAGCTTCTCCTTGAGGTCGATCAGCATCTGCGGTCGATCCTCGACCTTGTAGCTCCTGTACCACGCCGTCGCCTGTACCGACGGGTCCTGCAAGACCTGTCGCAGAACCTCGTCGCTCTTCGCCTGTATGGCCTGGTCCTGCAGGATTCGTTCCTGCACGTCGGGCGATACATCAATTTCCTGCAGGGTGTAGGGCATCTGCGGCCGCGGCGAAATGACCCAGACCTGGGCCTGCGCCCTGAAGGACGGATAATGCTTCATCCATAGATATGTTCCGCCGACGGTCACGCCGCACAGGAACAGCCACACGAAGAGGATCAGGAAAATCCGCTGCTTGATCGCGCGGAGGATGTCCTGGGGCGAGAACGCGCTGGCGGAAGCCCCGGCCGGCCGCAGCATCGGCTCGGCCGGAAGCGGGATGCGCTCCTGGATCGTCAGGGGCAATTGACTCATCGCTCACTCTCCTGCGTCATGCCGACGCGGGGCGCCCCGGAGCGGGGGCCTCCTCGCCCGGCGCATCGACAAACAGATGCCCGAGCACGTACGAGATCGCCCCGAACAGCCCGAACGCGATGACGAGCATGCCCATCCCCAGCATCGCGTGATACGAGCCCCGGGTCCACTCCTCGTACCCGTAGATCTTGAAAACGCCGGTCGTCGTAACGCGCACCACGTTGCAGAATACCGCGATGGGCACGCACGAAAGGACCATGATCATCCGGTGCCACAGCGGGCGGTCCGAGGCGAACGCCATCGCCACCCCCAGAGCCGCAAACGTCATCAGCAGTCGGATCCCGCTGCACGCCTGCTCGACGTTCAGCGAACCCGCCTCCATCACGAGCCGCCGAACGGGCCGGCCATCCGCGCCTTGCCGGGTGGGATCCACCGCCTCGTGCTCATACGTGTACGAGATGATGACGTTCTCGGCCTCCGCCGTCACGCCGGGCATGAGGTTCAGGATCGGCGTCGACGACCGCGAAGCGACCTTTTGCAGCGGCATCGTGATCTGCTCGTACACCTGCCCCGGCAACGGCAGCGCGAACAGCAGAAACGCCACGCCGAACCACGACCACCGCGCCATCGGCCAGCCGCACACGAGGTAGACCACCCCGAAGATCGTCAGCACGAGGCAGAGGCTCTGAAGATACGTGAACGACGTGACGGTCGAATACAGGTAGAAGACGAACGTCGCCGCCAGGATGAGGGCCCCGGGATAGCCGGGCCGCGCGGCCATCGCCGGGAACCGGTCCCGCTGGAGGTACAGGTAGTAGAGACTGAACACCGGGATCAGAAAACCGTGCGACCAGTCGCCCATCGTCAGCCACTTGCTCACCAGCGTCCGCAGCACGTTCCAGTAGAGCAGCGTCAGCAGCACCCCGATCACGAGGGCCTGCACGCCGAACTGCGCCCAATCAACGCGCGACGTTGCGCGGGTCCCGCGCGACATCGGCTGCGAGCCGCTCCACGCGGCCTCGGTTGCCCTGGTCATGCCGTCGACTCTCTCACTGGAACAGGTTGGCCCGCCGTTCCGCCCGTCGGATGCGGGCGATCGTGTCCGGGTTCTCCTTCGGCTGATACGAATCGATGTCGCCCCAGTTCCGGTCGTACACGAAACCAAACCCGTAGCTCATGCGGAACGAGGTCCGGATCGTTGCCAGGAACGGAGCCACCACGTTCGTACCCACATTCACAATATCGTTGGGACGGAGGTAAACGTCCGGTTGATTCCCCGCAAAAATCTGCTCCAGGTTCACCGGGATCGTCTGCTCG
Organism: uncultured Planctomycetales bacterium; assembly: GCA_964617025.1. Taxonomy (GTDB): domain Bacteria; phylum Planctomycetota; class Phycisphaerae; order UBA1845; family PWPN01; genus CAZMVY01. Next base: position 7,307 of record CAZTVU010000020.1, read on the forward strand.
CGATCCTGATCCAGCCGACGCGTGATCTCGCACCGCGACGGCCACGCCAGAAGCCCCAGCCCCCCCGCCGCGGCAATCGCCTGCTTCAGCGTGATCTCTCGCCCGGTAAACGAATACACGCCCGGACGGGCCACCTGGCCCAGCATGAAAAACTCACCCAACGGGCCCGGATCGACCCGAATCACGTCCCGGTGCCGAATCACGATATTGTAGCGCCCGTCGCCGCGACGAAGGGCGTCCGCGGGGATCCGAATCACCCGCTGCCGTTCCTCGCCGCCGACGGTTTCCCACGTCACCGGACCGGTCGTCGAAGGCTGCGTGGCGGCGATCGCAGGGCCGGCTGCCTTGGCAGGCTGCGTGCCCTCCGGTCCCGGTTGAGTCCCGGTCGGCGACTTGGTCGCCTCAACCCATTCCCCGTTGAGAAGGATCCATTTCGGAGCGGCTGGGGCAGGTTCTGAAGGTGTCGTCGCTGCCGGCCCGGCGGGGGCCTCGCTTCGGGGCGTCGTCCCCGGCGGAGCGATCACCTCGATCAATTCCGCCTCGCTGGTTGGAGCAGTCGCCGGGCTGGGCGCGGCCGGGCTTGCCTGGGCTAGGGAGACGCTCGCCGCCCCGGTCCCAAGGTCGCTAAGAAGTGTCGGCACGACCGGCGGCGCCTCGGGTCCGCGGGCGGGCGGCAGTGCCCGTGCCCCGGGCGACGACGGGCCGCGTGCGGTACGCGAAGGCCGCGGCTGCGACCGCTGTACGTAAACCCACTCGACCTGCTCCGCCAGGCCCCCGGCGAGACTCAGCGCATCAAGCAGACGAAAATCCGGCTCCACGATGCGATACGTGTCCGCCGCCGCAACGGCCCCGAAGATGTTGAAATACTGCTGTCGTTGGCGGGGAAAGAAGATCTGGATAGGCGGGGCTGCGTCCTCGCGAAAGATCCCCTTCTGGATGCACTGGTCGATGATCTCGGCCTCCAACTCCCGGGCCGTCATCCCCGCCACATGCAACCAGCCGAGCTGGGGGATCTGGACATCGCCAACGGCATTCACCACCAGGTTCAGCTCCGTGACCGGCTCGAACTCGACGAACCGCGGAATGCGGATCCCGATGGCGTCGTCCTTCTCCAGGCGATGCTCTTCGACAACGGCCACGAGGTCCTCGGGCGTCGGATCCTCGGCACTGGCCAGCCCTGGGGGCGTATCCTCGAACGTCAGGCTGCGCTGGATCTCGGAAACCACCGGCCGCCGAAAATCGCCGCTGACCTGCGTCGGGTCGAGAAAGCTCGTCCACCACCAGTTGCCGCAGCCCGAACAAGCCAGGACGACGATTGCCGTGCCGCACCAGTACAGGGCCCGCCGCCCCGTGAGCGCTGTCATACCATGCATGGCCGTCCCTCTATGGTTACCCTCGGCACGCGTGCCGCCGCATCGCGATGCGGTCCTGCGCCGTAACTGTTTTTTTGCCAACGTATTATCGCCGGAACGCAATCGCAAGCAACAAGACGTCTAATCGCTCCGCCCCCGCGCCGGCGCGAACCGGCGCCTAGTTATCGGCAACCGCTCCCTAGGGGGTTGAGGTTACTACACTTCCGCACTGACCCTTATTCCGACGCACCGCGTTCCATCCGCACGCAACGGCCGATCCTTCTACGGCTGTCAGATGCTTCGGGGTCGCGAGGATAGCGGCATTTATACAGCCGATCAATAGTGAGCGGGACCCGCGTGCCAGTACTGGCAATGCGATTCCCGTGACAAGTGCCGCGCCGACCTGCACCTGCTACGGCAAACGGTGGCGTCCGTGCGCGAAGGGCCTCGTCCGTCGGCTCGTTCTCGGCGTAAGGGAGCGGGGGAACCGGCACCCCCGGCTTCACGTTCGCATGACGCAAGCACGGTATCCACCCACGAGTTGACACGACCTGCCCGTGAAACGACGATCGATCTGCGGATGCCACCGATCGCCGCGGCGGCGGTCTTCCCCGGCGGCCGGGCCGGCAAGACCCGGGCGGCCGGCACGCGGTGCGGCGCATGGCCGGGATTCGGAGCGTGCACCCCGATCGGCCGCGCGAGGATCGCCCGATGCGTTACCTCATCGACGGAAACAATCTGACGCACATTTACGGCCAAGTGATCGGGCCCGCCATCGGCCGATATCAATTATGCCGCCTGCTGAGCGAATGGGCCGCGCGGACGGCGGGGCAGGTGCTCATCGTCTTTGACGGGCCACGTCCTTTGTCGGGTGTGGAGCAGCAGATGCGTCTGGCGGGGTTGGACATCCGTTTCAGCGAGGGCCGATCCGCGGACGACGTCATCCAGGACCTGATCGAACAGGCGGATTCGCCGGCCAACGTCTGCGTCGTCAGCAGCGACCGCGCGATCGCCACGGCAGCGCGGCACCGGCGCTGCCGCACCCTCTCGTCGCAGGAATTCTCGGAGATGATGGCGCACGACCCCGCGCCTCGGCCCGCCGCCGGGCCGCCCACTCCGGACAAACCGCCCGCCCCAGGACCATCCGAAACCGACGGGTGGCTTCGCGAGTTCGGCATCGACCCGGCCGCCCCGGACGCCAAACGCCCGCGGTGATGCGCGGCCGCCCCAGGACTATGCCGTCATCGCATCTTCTCGTCGTCGGAGCCGAGCCGAAAGCGAACAAGCCACCACGACTTCGAGTCGATGGTCGGGCCTTCCGGCCACACCCAGCGCGCGTCGGTCCCGGAGAACTCGGCCGGCACATGTTTCCACGGCGATGAACTCCAGTCGCCGATGTCCGCCAGTTTCGACGCACTTGCGGGGCCCTTCGACGGGTCGGTCAGCCAATCCGCCGGTACCTCGTCCGGACAGGGAACTGCCGTCAATCCCTCCTCCGGTCGGGTGACGAGCATTTGCCCCGGCGCCTGGACGGCCGCGATCATGCACGGACGCTCGGCGGTACTGCGAAAGCGAACGGCCACGATGGCGGTCGGCTCGACGGCGAACGCCTCAACCCGCGGGCAGTCGCCGGCGCCGCCGGTTCCGCCGTGAAGCCGCGTGCCGCTGAGGTACACCTCGTACTCGCCGTTGCACGTCGCGCGGATCTCCACCGGCCTGCCGGGCCGGCGCTCGGGGGCGGCCTTGGCGCCCTGTTCGTCGAAAGCGGCGCGAGTCGCCGTTTTCGCACGGAACAGGAATCGACAGCCCCCCGGCGGGCGTCGATACAGCGGCACCAGCCGGGCCCGTTGGCTCCGGCCGTCCTTGCCCTGAACAACGACGGCCAACTCCGCATCGGCTGCTGCCTCCGGGGCGACCACGATCGCCGGAACCGCATTCGCCGCCGCAGGCGCTTCATCGACGAACGCATCGGGCAGGCAGAGCATCTCCGCACCGACGAAGATGCGCACCGGCTCGCCCTCGCGCGGCGACGGGGCGTACGCACCTGCCATCCGCACGTCGGTCGGGAACTGCACCCTCAGCCGCACGGATCCCGCCCACGTTCGCGTGAGTTCGGCCCAGCCGTCGCGCGGGGCGAGATGCTCGCCGTCCACAACGATGCCACCGGCCCACCCGGGGACGCGCAGGCGCAGGGTCGCCTCGCCGGGCCGCGGGGAGTCGATCAGCACGAGCCAGTGCCCCGGACCCTGGCGGCGCGTGGTCACGGTGATCGAGCGGCCTCCGATCGCAAGCGTGGAACGAGCTTCCGCGAGCCACGTGACGACGACGCGGTCCTGCAAACCGACGACGCCCCAGCGGGCAACGTCCGCGAGGATCTGCGTGCCGTGCATCGAGCAGCACCAGTAGGCCTCGTAACCGACGCCGGCGGCGCCGCCGGCGGGGTAGGTGCCGCCGCCGTCGGTCAACGCGCGCAGGTCGCGGTGGCCGAAGCCGCCGTTGCCGAACTGGAACGCCAGCACGTGGTTCCGCAGGCCGTGCTCGGCCGCATCGAGGTACCGTGGATCGCCGGTCGCCTGCCAGAGCAGGAGATTCACGCGGACCCAGTCGCCCTCGGTGCAGCCCTCGTCGCGCGGATCCGTGCGGTCGAAGCACTCGGTGATCCCCCCGGTGGGGAGGAGGTAGTCTCGCGTGATCGTTTCGCACGCGGCCCGCACCGTGTCCGTGAACTCGCGCGAGCCGGTGAACCGATCAATGTCGAGCATGCCGCGGTAGGCGGTCAGCCGCCCGTGGCTGTGGTGCTTGGCGAAGGCCCTGTCCAGAAGCGAGAGCCGGGCGATGAAGCGGGCCTCCTCGAGGAAGCGGGCATCGCCGGTGACGTCGCCGAGGGCGGCGAGACCGTCGATCAGCGAGGGGTAGCACGTCGTGAATCCGGAGGCGTACTGGCCCCCGACTGCCTCGAAGTTTTCCCGTCGGCCGTAATAGGGACGGGTGGAACGCATGTACTCGCCGAGCCTTCGGGCCACAGCCAGCGCGGCCGGGTCGGGATGCGTGCGGCATCGCTCCGCGAGGGCCAGCAGCAAGCGCCCGTTACCCCATAGGATCGGCATGTCCCGTCCCTGGTTTACGCCGGCGGCGAGGTCCTGGTCGGCGCCGAAGTGCCCGTCGG
>CAZTVU010000020.1:11834-34281 GCA_964617025.1 uncultured Planctomycetales bacterium
TTCTGATACCGCGGAAAGCCCGCGAGCAGCGACGGGATTATCGCGGCCTCCCGGCCAAGCACGGGGCCGGCGGCGTGAAGTGCGCCGAGCATCCGGCCCGAGATGTCGCCGCTGTACTCCGTGAACCGGCGGGTCATCGCCAGGCTGACATCCGCCAGCACAAAAGCCTCGTCACTCAGCGGTGGCGAGCAGAGTCGATCGTAGGCCCGCGTAAGGCGGGTGCGCGTGTCGCCGACGGCCTCCACCTGTTGCGGAAAGACGAGCGGAAGGGGTTGTTCGTTTGCCGCCGACACGACGGCGATTCCCGCAACGGCGATCCACCAGACGCAGCCCACGATAGAACCTCCTCTGCGTCGCGGGTCCGGCCCGCGATCAAGGTCGATCCGGATTCTCTCGCACCCACCGCGGGGATACGGCCGTGTACGGCCTGCCGAGCCATCGCTTGACGAGAATCACTTCGCCCATGTCGTTGCCCTCGACGCGATGGCCGATCCACTGAAGCAGATAGCCCCCGACCAACAAGGCCACGGGGCGCCACCACAGCGACCAGTGTCCTTGAACCGCCTGCACCCCCCCGACCGCAACGGCGGCGATCGTCAAAGGGATGCCGATCAGGTGCAGCGCAAGCGACACCGGATGCCGATGGCGATCGAACCAGCTCCTCAGCCAGGAGGGCATCGAGCCTCCGTCCATGGAACGCACCTGCGTCCGGCGAGCTGCCCCGCGCGACCCGCCACGCGCCCGCGAGGCGCGGCGAAGCTACCGGCCGCCGCAGCTCCACCCGCGACTACCGGACGGCGAACGCTCGCCCATCCTATCGCCGCGGGGCGAGGGTCGCCAACGCCGGGGCGACGAGACGACGCCATGCGAATGGCGACGATCGGCGTGCTACACCAGCAAGTGGCGATGGCGATCCTGCGAGCCAGGACCCAGCCATCGGATACCGCCGCGCCGGAAAGCGAAAAAACGGGAAAGCGAGAAAACCAAAAGCTTCTGATGATGGGGTGAACTCACTGCCGCACACCGGGTTTGCGTCAGACATGGAACCCGAAACCCCTTTTTCGATAATGTCCCCGGATTTCTTGTTCTTTCGACAAGCTCTTTCGAAGACGATCCGGCCGCGTCCGTAAGTTTCCGGATGGCTGCCCTATGCCGTGCGTCATCCGTCGCGCTTGTGGACTGCGGCGGCAACGCCACCGCTCTGGCTTGGACAGTCTGCAGCGCGCCGCCGCGTCACCGCTCGCCGCAGGAAAAGCGGCGGCACAGCCGCCGCACTCCAAAACGCGCGGGCCGACCGTCGCCCGAAACGAGCTCGGGGCAGTCTCTTCCAACACAAAAGACATGCGCCAATCGCGCATCTCTGGGTTGCGGCCAAAAGCTGCGCTGGGGTTTACCGGTTTCTCGACTCCTCGCTTGGCCGCCAACGCATCATGCAGCGACGAAGTAACCGCATCGAGGGCACGGCACGGTCGTTGACGCCTCGGGCAATGAAAAACGCCGAATCGGGGGCCGGTGGAGCCAGGGGCTTCCCCGATTCGGCGTTGTAGCGCTTTGGAATCGACTTTGGCCGCTACTCGCAGGCCGGCGGCCGGTTCGGGCCGTTGAAACAGGCCTGGAACAGGCTGAAGTCCTCGAGGTCGGCATCGCCGTCCATGTCGAGATCGGCCGCAAGGGCATCGACCGGAAGGGGCGTTGTATTCGCGCAGGGGCATTCCAAGACGCCGTCGGCCGTACCGCAAAACTCCCACGGGCTGGCACCCGCGGTGGGCGGGATCGGTCCGAGCGGATCACCCGGAGCCGTGAAGTAGCCCTGCAGCGACACGGACACCATGCAGCCCTTGTGAATGCCGTTCACAATCCTGCCGCGAAGATGGGCCTCGACGTGAATTCTCCACCGCCCGATGGCGGGCTCAAAGAACGCTTCGTAACATGTTTCGCAGTCCCTACCGCACGGCGCAGCGGTGTCGCAAAACGCCATCCGATGCGACCCAACCCCGACCGTGCCCCGGAGCTGACCCTGTATGACGGGCAACCCCGGTGAGCCGATTACCTGGGTCGTACCCCCCCAGCTACCGCGAACAGCACACGGATTGTCCCGGCGCAGGCGGAAATCGAGCAACGCGCGGAGCGTCCCATCGAGATCGACGGTTTCATCGCAGAGCGCCTCCGGACTGCATTGCCCGGGGTTCTTCCTCACCGATACCGTCAAGATCGCACCCTTCCCCACCAGGGTTACGCAGGTGGGCTGCCCGGGTTGCGCGCACTGCGTCAGGGTCCACTGCCCGCCGACCAGCTTTCCCTGGCAGAGGTCCTTGCTGACCCCCTCGAGGCAAAACGGCTTCGGTGGAAGAACGTCGCTCGTCGAGGGCGTGTCGGCGGCCTGCGTTACGGTGCGCTCGGACACTAAAAAGGCCAATCCCAGAGGAATGGCCACGATCGCTGCGATCCCTAACAACCGTCTCTTATTCGCGTTCATGTTGATACTCCTTATCCTGAACCTCGCTACGCAGCGCCCGAGCGCTGCGTCTTCATATGCTTAGCAATTCATTTCGTTTCCCGAATCTGGCGATGGTAGTCGCCGTGGCCCCCCTCAGCCACCTCCGAATCCACCAATGTTGGAAAAACCAACCCGCGGGACCTCAAGCCTCCGACAGTGTCTTGTCATGCGCGCCGAGCAACGATACTTTCCTGTGCTGATGAAGGGCGGCGCCGTGTCCGACCCTCTCCGGGAACGACGCAAGAGGAGTCTGGTCATGCTGAAATTGGGAATGCACGTCGACAACTGGCGTCATCAGGACGCCTCGTACGAGGTCCCCTGCCAGTTCGCCAGGGACCATGGCATGGAGTACGTCGAGTTCGGGACCGTGGACGGCGATTACTTCGTCCAAGCCCTCGGCTACAACCCGCACATCCCGCTGCACTCGGACCCGCTCAAGCTCAAGCGGTACCTGGACTCGATGGGCCTGAAGGTGTCGCAGATCGATGCGGCCTACCCGATCTCGTCTCCCGAGGGCCAGTACCGCGGCGTGCCGTATACCATCCGGGCGATTCAGTTCGCCCGGGCGATCGGCTGCCCGTGCGTCGACACAACCGACGGCGCCCGCAAGCCTTCGGGCTACAGCGACGAAGAGGTGATGGGGCTCATCAAGCAGTACTACCGCGTCGTCCTCGAGTGGGCCGAAACGCACGATGTCACCATCAACGTCGAACCGCACGGGCCCTATACGACCAACCCCGATACGATGGAAAGGATCCTGTCGATGTTCGACACGCCCCGCCTGCGGATGAACTTCGACACGGGCAACACGTTCATCTCCGGTCAGGATCCGGTGAAGTTCCTGAAACGCTTCCGGCACAAAGTGACGCATCTCCACGTCAAGGACGTCAGCGAATCGCTGGCGAAGGCCGTCCGCGGCGAGGAGACGGGCATCTCGACCTCGGTGGTGGCCATCGGCGAAGGCGTCAATGCCGAGAACATCGCCGGCTGCATCGAGATCCTGAAGGACATGAAGTGGGACGGCGTCCTCTCGATCGAGGCCGAGGCCGCCCCCGGCAAGATCGAGCAGAGCCTCGAGTGGCTGCGGAAGGAGATCGCGCGATAGCGTTGCCGCCGGGAGATTCATGCGTTGATGGAGCGTGTGGCGCTGTTGTGGATGGCGTGGCTCTGCGGTGCCGCGAGGGCCGTTTCCCCGGCGACGGCACCAGCCGCGGACTGGCCGGCGGCGTGGGCGCGGGCGTGGGCCGATCCGCCGGCCGAGATGCGGCCGCTGCAGATCGTCCACGGCGTGCTGCCCGGCCGGGCGGACTCGACGGCGATGGCCGCGGTGAAGGCCGCCGGGCTCGGCGGGATCGTGTGCAACGTCGCCTTCGCCGACTACATGACTTCCGAGGCGCACTGGCAGACGCTCGTGCGGGCCGTCGACGCGGCTCGCGATGCGGGGCTGGTCGTCTGGATCTATGATGAAGAGGGCTATCCCAGCGGCGCCGCCGGCGGCCTGGTGCTGAAGGACGACCCGCGGTTCGAGGCGACCGTCCTGGCGTTCGACCCGACGCGGCCCGAGCCGTTCGTCCTCCGCCGTGCGTACGAGCACACACACGCCTCGAACAACTTCCACGCCGCCCGGCGCTACCCGAACCTGCTCGATGCGGCCGCCGTCCGCTCCTTCATCGACAAGACGCACGCGGCCTACGCGAAGCGGATCGGCCCGCACCTGGGCATGACAGTCCGCGCGTTCTTCACCGACGAGCCGTCGCTCATGGCCATGGATACCGGCTCGCTCGGCGGCGAGGTCCGCAAGAACGTTCGCGTCGCCGACCCGCTCGACGCGGCAGTCAAGCGGCTGCCGACGGTGCCGTGGTGCGATGACCTGCCCGCGCGATACCGCGAGCGCTACGGCGAGGACCTCATGCCGCACCGGCGAAGCCTTTTCACGGGCGACACCGCGGACGACTGCCGCGTGCGGCGGCAGTACTGGGCGCTCGTCGCCGACCTGCTCGCCGACCGCTACTTCGGCGCGATCCAGGAGTGGTGCCGCCGGCATTGCGTCGCGTCGTCCGGTCACCTCCTGTGGGAAGAGATGCCGGTGCATCACGTGCCGCTCTACGGCAACGCGCTGGCGATGCTGCTGCGGATGGACATCCCCGGGCTCGACATGCTCTCGTCGGACCCGATGGCCGTGGTCCACGGCGGCTGGCTCACCGCTTCGCTGCCGGCCTCGGCGGCCCTCTTCAACGGCGTCCGGCGCGTCATGACCGAGGTCAGCGACTTCTCGCAGCTCATGGCGGGAAAGGGCCCCGCGCCGCTTGCCGAGATGCAGGCCACGGCTGCCTGGCAGGCCGCGTTCGGCGTGACGGAGTTCACGTCCTACTACGGCCTGCTCGGGCGCGTCGCCGCCGGCGCAAACGACGCCGACGCGGCGGCGGATCGGACGAAGTGCCGCGCGTACTGCGTCTTCGTCGGGAGGCTCAACGCGCTGCTGCGCGACGCGCGGCCGAGCCCGCACGTCCTGCTCTACTACCCCATTCGCGACCTGTGGGGTGAGTACTTGCCGGTGGCCAACCCGCTGACGCTCACCGGTCAGTCGCCGCAGACGCAGCGGCTCGTGAACTCGTTCCTGCAGCTCGGCCGCGCGATGTCCCAGGCCCAGGTCCCGTTCGCCGTCGTCGATCACGAGCGGCTCGCGGCGGGTGAGGTCTGCGACGGCGCGTTGTGGATCCGCGGCCATCGCTACGACGCGATCATCCTGCCCGCCGGGGTCGAGCTGCCCGAGGGCGCCGCCGCGGTCGTGGAGCGGTTCGCCCGTGCCGGCGGGCGGTTGATGCGTGACGACGACCGTGCCGCCGCCTTCGACGCACGGACGCTCGCATTACGGCAGCGCACCGGCCCGCTTGAGCCCGCTTGTGGCCACATCGTCGCCGGTCGCTTCACGCGGGACGGCCGGGAGATCCTGCTGCTTGTGAACGTCGGCGATGCGCCGTACACCGGCCGGGTTCGTGTGCCATCCGGTTCGCGATGGTGGCTGGCGGACCCCGCGACCGGCGGCGTCTCGGTCGCCGCACCCGACGGCGCCGACGCCGTCCGCGTCGCCCTGCCGGCGCGAGCCACGCTGCTGGTAGGGGAGTAGGGCAGGGGTGCCTGGCACGACGGGTCGTCGGCTGCCTCTTCCATACACCGCACCTTGAAGCCACGCCGCAACCGTCTTATCATGACGCCGCGCAGGTGCATTCGGCGCGCGATGCGTGCGATACAGGTTTTCGCTGCTAAAGGTTGGTGATGGTCGCGGAGTCCCGGTGTGGTTTCGCTGAGGCCCGGCACACGGCGAACGGCCTGCACCCCGTTTGGCTGGCCGCGGTGACGTGGGACTTCGCCCTGGTGGGCCGGACGCGCATGCTGACGGAGGCGTGGCGCCGACTCGGCGTGACCACGACCTTCGTCCAAGTGCCGTCGCTGCGTACCGGGCTCCAGCGGGCTCTGGCGGCCGGCCGAGGGCGGCAGGCCCCGTACGTGGTCCGCCCGTGGCCGGTGTGTCCGGCCCGGTGGTGGCCGTACCTGGGCGAGCGGCGGCTCCGCGCAATGATGCGGGCGCGGGCGGTCGGCCTGCGCCGACAACTGGACCGGGTGCTCGACTGGGACCGGGCGGTCGGGGTCGTGATCTCGCCGGTGTGGGTGCCGTGGCTGGAGGAGCTTCCGTTCGGCACGGTGATCTACGACTGCATCGACGATGTCTCCGTGCATGCGCCGCTGCCGGTGCTGCGCGAGCTTTACGCGGCGTGGGAGCAGGAGCTCATCTGCCGGGCGGACGGCGTCGTCGTGACGGCGGGAGTCCTGGCGCGTTCGGTCCGCCAAGTGCGGCCGGATGTGCCGATCGCAGTGATTCGCAACGGCGTGAATGATGCGTGGTTCCGCTCGCGGGCGGCGGCGCTGCCGCGCCCGGCGGATGTCCCGGCCGGCAAGCCGATCGTCGGGTTCCTGGGGGCCCTCTACAACTGGATCGACTGGGCGCTCGTGCAGCGCGTGGTTCGTCTGCTCGATGATGTGCGGTTTGTCTTCGTGGGGCCGGATGACGGCTGCGGGGAGATCATCCGGCTGTCCGCCCTGCCGAATGTGCGTATGCTCGGGCGGCGGCCGTACGACCAGGTTCCGGCGTACATGCGGGCCTTCGACGTCTGCTGGGTGCCGTTCTGTCAGGATCGGGTGGGGCTGTCGGCCAACCCGGTGAAGATGTACGAGTACCTGGCGCTGGGCAAGCCGGTCGTCTCGACGCCGGTGGCGGATGTGGAGTCGTTCGAGGGGCTGGTGGAGGTCGGGCGCACGCCGGACGAGGTCGCCGAATGCCTTCGTCGGGCCCTCCGGCATCCGCCGACGGACGCGGAGGCGCGGTCGGCGTTCGCCACGCGGAACTCGTGGGCCACCCGTGCGACGGCGTACGCGTCGTTCGCCGCCGGCCTGGCGTTCTCGGGGCGACGAGACGGAATCCCGGCGGGCTCGCCACGGCCAGGCGCTGCCAGTGGATGACGAGGTACCGCGACACGTCGCCTGTTCCTGTTTGAGGTTCGCCTTCCGGCCGAGGGCAAGGTCGTCGAGCACTACGACCACCACCATCGGGACGTTCGCCCATCCACCGGCGCGTCGTACAGTTGGCACCTGGAGAAGTACCTGGCGGAGGAACCTCGAATACGGCGCCTCGATCGACGGCCGTTCTACCTTCACCCGGCGTCACTGGGGCCGTATTACTTCGCTTACCTGGCGCTGCTCGATCCGCCGCGTTGAGTGGCATGCAGTGCGTCGCTCGATGCGATGCGACCGCCGCAGCGTGGCCTGCCCAGTTGCGGATGCAGGCACACCCCCGGCGAGAGACCCGCTCATGCCTCGAACGGTCCGAGCCGGGAACGCCCGCGGGGATCGCGCGGACGTCGTTGACTTATGCATTCGGCGAACGTAGCATTCCGGCCCGAGCCGACCTGGTGGCGCGGGATCTACGATGGACTGCGGAGACCCCGGCGAGACAAGGGGGACGTGATGGGTAACACTCGGACCGGGATCGGCCCACACATACTCTGCGTCGGGGCCGGCTTGCTCGGGCTGGCCGCATCAGCTCTCGCTCTCCAGGTTCTGCTGCGCCCGCAGCCGATGGAGGGCGACAGCTTGCTGGCGCGCAAGACGGTCTTCCTGGCACGAGGCGCGGGGAGGTACGAGGTACTGGTGGCCGGGTCCAGCTACGTGTACCGGAGCTTCATCCCGACCGTGTTCGACGCGAAGCTGCACGAGGCCGGCCACGATCTCCGAAGCTACAACTTCTCCGCACCCGGAACGTACGCGTTCGAAGTCTCGCACTACCTGGATGCCCTTCTCAGGGCGATGGATCGAGGCCGGCGCCCCCGCTACATCATCGTCGAGGTCAATACCGTCCTCGCGCCGTATATCGTCGGGGTCATGCCGGAGAACCGCCTTACCACACGGATGATCGAATACCACGATCTCGGCACGACCCTGCTCAATCTACAGACCCTCGGGAGGTCGCCGTTCCACGTTCGCCAGAAGGCCGCCATGTCCGCGGAGCACCTGCTCCACTTGGGGTACCGCTTCGCCAATGTGGGTCTCGTACCGTCCCTCGCGGGTGCAAGGGCCATGACCCAGAACGAGCGAGACATCGTCGAGACACGCGCGGGCTACGCACCGGAATATGACGGTCGATACGCTCAACACAAGGACTTTCGGGCTGGGGACTACGGGCGGCAACTCGATTTCTTCGCAACCCGGTTCCGGCAGATTCGCGCGGGGACCAGGGCGGAGAAATTTGCCCCCGCAGACCTCTACTTCGTGCAACGGTTCTTCAGTCGGCTCCAGCAGTTCGACGTAGAGATCCTGTTCCTGATCCCGCCGAACCTCTATCAGCCGCAGTTGGTCTTCGCTGGCCCCCAGGCGGCGGCCCCGCTGTTCGCCGGGAGGGTCCTGAATCTCGGCGACCCGGACCGGTTTCCGCTGCTGTATCGCTTCGAGAACCGCTACGATACGGGGCATCTCAACCACCGGGGCGCGCAGGTGTTCAGCGAGGCCTTGGCGGCGGAGTTCCTGGCGCTTCTTCGAGGGCGGGGCACGGCTCCGCACTGAACGCGGGCCGAACATTGGTTCGTCGAGACGAGTCGCAGGAAACTCGAAAAAAAGCCCAATGCTCTTTACCGATATCCGCTTTGTCCTGGCGTTCGCCATCCTGTACTTCGCGTACTGGTTTGGGCTCCGACGGCAGTCGCTCCGAAAAGGCCTCCTGCTTGCCTCGAGCTACCTGTTCTACGCAGCGTGGGACTGGCGATTCCTCGGGCTCATCCTGGCCACCACGACGGTCGACTTCGTCGCCGGACTGCTCATGGAGCGCTCGCCGAGCCGCAAGGGGGTTGTGCTGGCCGTCAGTCTCCTGTGCGACCTGGGCATCCTTGGCTTCTTCAAGTACTACAACTTCTTCGTGAGCACGTTCGACGCGCTTCTGGAGCGTTTCGGCGTTGCGATGCGCATCGCCCACTTGGACGTGATTTTGCCGATCGGCATCAGCTTCTATACGTTTCGGACCATCAACTACACGGTCGATGTCTACCGCGGGAAGCTGAAAGCAACTCGAAACCCGCTGGATTTCGCGCTTTTTGTGGCGTTCTTTCCCCAGCTTGTCGCCGGTCCCATTGCCCGGGCGACGGAGTTCCTGCCCGGTCTTCGGTTGCCCAAGCGGCTGGAGGACGTCCACTTTCGCGTTGCGCTGCTCCTTTTCCTCACAGGGTTCGTGAAAAAGGCCGTCCTCTCGGACGGCGTCGCGTCCACCGTGGACGCCCTCTTTGCACGGCCCGGCGACTACTCGGCGCTCTCAACCCACGTGGGCGTGCTGCTGTATGCCCTCCAGATCTATTGCGACTTCTCGGGGTATTCCGACATGGCCAACGCGACGGCGATGCTGCTTGGATACCCCTTGATCGACAATTTCCGCTTCCCGTACTCCAGCGAGAACATCACGGATTTCTGGCGGCGGTGGCACATCAGCCTTTCCGGCTGGCTGCGCGACTACCTCTACATCCCTCTCGGCGGCAATCGGCGGGGCCGCGTCCGCCAGCTCGTCAACCTGATGGTCACCATGTTGCTGGCGGGGCTCTGGCACGGCGCCGGCGTTACCTTCATCCTGTGGGGCGGGCTGCACGGCCTCGGGCTTGCGGCACATCGCATCTGGAGCAGCGCGGTGCCGCGATCAGGCCGTGGCCTCGTGGAACGTCTCGTGTGCGTGGTGTCCACGTTCTACTTCGTTGCGGCATGCTGGATCCTCTTTCGGGCCGACAGTCTCGCTGTCGCGCGCGACGTCTTCCGGCAGTTCCTGTTCGTCGGGCCGGCCGGCACGAAACACATTTCACCGATCTGGCTCCTTACGATGCTGGCCTTGCCCGCCGAGCGCCTCTACTCCGCGAGATACCTGACGCCCGTAGCTCCCATTCGGCGGCGTCTGCCCGATTGGGCGTTCGCGATGCTCTACGGCGCTGCGGTGGCGATCGCCCTGCTATTCGTACAGCGAAGCACGCGTTCGTTCATCTACTTCCAGTTCTGAGTGTGATTGTGTCCCCGGATGCGGGACGGAAAAGGTGGCCGAGCGATCCGATGTCACGGACGGGCCAATCGCTGCAGCACGAGGCTGCCGTCCTGGCGCCGAAGCACAAAGGCGATGCGGCGCGAGCCTTGCGCCCAGCCGAGGACCATGTGGTCCGAGGACGGCTGAATGTGTAGGTCGGAGAGAGTCACGGTTTCCGGAGCCAAGGCGAACAAGGTGGCCAGGATTGCGCTCCGCCCGGAGGTGCTGTAAGCCGCCGCCCAGTTTGGCACAAGCTGTTTGTACGCCAGCGACGTCCAACCCTCAAGTCGCGGCTCCTTCTGGCCGCGCACGGTGCGAAGGGTCAGCCCGGGTTCGTCGCCCAGCGGCTGGATCACCAGGCGCCGCTTCGCTTCGGGGATCGGGACGACGAGCCGCTTCGCCTCCACGGACACGTCCAAGGCGGGATCGAAGTGAAACCATTGGGTGTACAAGTGAGACTCTCTCGCCGTAATCGCATCCATGACGATGAGCCACTCCGCAGGCGCGTACACGAGCGTGCGCCGATGCCGTACATCGCCTTCGCGAACGAACTCGGCCTCCAAGGCGTATACGCCGTCCGCCTTCGCCCAGCGCTTCAGGGCGGAGCCGAAGGCCTTTGAGGGGTCACGCGACGTGTCGTTTCCGTCAATCTCCAGCGTGTTGTGGGCGCGCGTGCTCTCGCAATACTGCCGCTCCGGCGCCTCATACGCGTAGGCGTACGTGCCGGCGTCAATCAGCAGCGAATGGCCCAACTCCGACCATTCCAGCGTGCCGTCGTCCGCGTGCTTGTGGGCCCGAGAATGGAAACCAGCGGAGAAAGAGAGATAAGACGCCTTTGCCCATTCATTGGTGCCGGCGGGCCAGGCTCCACGGATGAATGCGTAGCCCGATTGTGGGAGTATGAGTTCTCCCTGTTGCGGCGGGGCGCCCTCGGCGCCGCCGGACAGAGCGTACCAATAGGCCGGATACCGGCTACGTAGTGCGGCCGGCAGCACCCCGCGGCTCACGGGGCGGCGCTGGTTCTCGCCGTCGCCGAACCGCGTGATCGAGCCGTCGGGCTTGATCATCCACGCCAGCGCGTTGAACGCCTTGTCCCGAAGCGTTTCCAGCCGGCGCCCGGTCAGCAGGCCGGTGGACAGGGCCGTGCTCAGCAGGTGCGAAATGTAGAGGTGGTACGCGGGCGAGTGCTCCAGGTGGACGCCCTCCGCCTCGCAGTAGTGGCTGATGAACATCCGCTCGACCGCCGTCGAGGCGTATTGCTCGTACTCCCCGAACCCCCGCATCTCCGGCAACGTCTTCGTTAACGCCAGAAGCCCCATCATCTGATAGATGCCGTGATTGTAGTCCTGGGCGAGGTTGCGGGGGTCGCGGAGTTCCTGGCCATGTCGCAGCGCCCCCTGCAGGAGCTCACTCAGCGCATCATCGGCAATCTCGGCCGAGCGCGCCGCGGCGTCGACAAGCCAGGCAAGCCTCGCAGCCCGTACGCCGACCGCCATGTCGTACCAGGCAAACGGGTTTGTCTTCCGTGGAACAGACCAGTTCTGCCGCAGCCAGTCGCGCATCACGGAGACGGCGAAGCCGAGGAGCCTGGTGTCCGGCGTCTTCTCGCAGGCCGCGAGAACGGGATCGAGGAATACAAGCGTATTGAGCTGGTAGCGCCACGACTCATCGTGAAAGGGGTTCGCTTTCCAGTCGACCGGGGGCTGGACGGGAAACGCCGGGTACCCGAACAAGACAAATCCGTCCCTCATGAGTGTCTCGGGATCGTTAAGGCCGCTGGTTGGCGTCAGCACGTAGATCGCCGGTCGAGGTTGGGCGCGGCGATGCGCCCGGAATCTCGCCACGGCCTCCGCGCTCCCTGGCGGCCGCAGGCCCGAAAGGAATGAGGCCCCTTCCTCGAACAGCGAGGCCGTCGATGCGGGGGACAGAGGCGGGGGATCCGCGAATGCACAGTGTCGCGCGCAGGCAAAGCCGACCATCACCGCAGCCGCAAGCCACAGTCTGCGGCGGGGATTGTCGCATTGAGCAACCTGGCAATTGCTACGGATACTTCTCACCCCCCACCTTGGAATGCGGATCAGCGCGCCGCAAACCCAGGACAAGCGCTTCGCGTTACGACGTTCGCCGCGTCATTTCAACCTATAGACCGGATCTGGGATCGGCTCCTTCGGATGAACCGCGTCGAACTCCAGGACCACTTCGAAAAAATCCAATGCGAGGTCAAATTCCGGATATAGCCCAAGGCGATGCTCGTGCTGGTCGAAGAATGCCCTATCGATCGGCCGCTTGTGGAGTATCTCGCGCGTGATATGGAAGCCGAGCTTCTTAAAGTAGAGAAGATAGTGCGCATAGGTTAGCTTGTTGACCCAGAACGCCCATCCGACCTCCTTGCGGCCCAGCCAGGAGGCGAGCGTCTCCGGCGGAAACAGGAGGTGCGGCCAGGGGAACGGAATCTCGCGATACAGGTGGCTGGCAATGGCCGAACGATACTGATTGGCGTACAAGTACATCTTGCCCATCGGATGCAGCAGCTCCCGGCACTGCCTCAAAGCGGCAAAGGGGTGACGAATGTGCTCCCACACGGCCCGCGAGATGATCCGAGTGAACGTATTGGGGGCAAACGGACTCTCGTCTTGGGTAAGATCGTAGCGAATCAGTGTCAGGTTCGGATGACTGAGGCTCTTCCATCCCTTCATTTCACGTACTTCGACACCTACCACGGTGGCACCGTAGTTGGACGCCAGCTCGTATGAAAGGTCCCCCTCGCCGCACCCGATCTCCAGCACATGCTGACCTCGAAGGCCGACGAGCCTGTCCACGCGATCCGCCTCCGCTCTTGCGCGAACTCTGCGGGAATTCGTGTCCAGACCCTGCGGGGCGGGAACAACCGGGGCAGGAGCGTACGCTTCGGCCAAAGCGGCAAGCTGCTGTTTGTTGTACTCAGGCTGCTGATTCATCCGGCGACCTCCTCTCACTTGGCGTTCAGAACAGCCTCTTGCCGGTCGACGCACGAGGCGAGGACCTGACCATCGGGACACGACAAGATATCGACGTCCGCGCCGGCGAACAGCGCCTCCCACTGTCGGGCGATCACCGAGATATCAAAACGCTCGCGGGAGTAGGCAGTCATCTCCGCCGCGATACGCCGGCGGGCCGTCGGTTCTCTGGAGCGGAGCACGAGCTCAACGGCTTCGTCAACGGCGGAGAATACGAACGGCGCGGGATAGAGCGGCGTGGCGCCGGCCCAATCCCGGATGACCGGGACGCACCCCGCGGCCATCCCCTCCGCCACGGCCTGGTGCGAACCTTCCCGGTCGCTCGTCGAGAGCACGAAGCCGACCTTCGAGTACCAGGCCACCATGTCGTCCCCGTACGCGTCGAAGACGACCGAGTTCCGATGGGGGCTGGCCTCGATCGCCTCGAAGAACCGGAAGAAAAAATCGCGCTCGTGCGAACGCTCCCAGAGCCACCAGTATTCCCACGGCATCTTCGTCCGGATGAACAGCGTGAAGCGCGAATCCTCCCCGCGCAGGCGGCTCAGGATCTCGAAGGCGAGGTCGGGGCGCTTCAACATGGGATTGATGCCGACGAATCCGAGGTTGAACTCCGCTCCCGGGAGTTTGGGCTGATCGAGCGCGTCGCAGTCGATGGCGTTGAAGATCACGGCCGCCTTGGAGGCCTGATCGGGCTGTTCGGCGCAGAACGTGTCGTAGTGGTTGAAGTTGATGAAGACGATTCCATCGACGTTCGGCCACTCGAGCTCGTGGCGGAACGGCAGGCGCATCTCCTGGCTGTGCAGCCGGACGAACAGGCGCTGGCCGGGGCGCTTGCGCTGCGAATACCACTTCGCGTTCCCGAGGCACCATTCGCAGAAGATCACGTCGGCCCAGGGGAGCATCGCCTCGCTCTGCCCGGTGTCGAAGATGTTGTGGCCCCTCCACTCGTCCACGCGGACCTCGTAGCCGGGGCTGTCGGCGAAGTGCTCGATGATCGGGCGGGCGAACTTCAGGTCATGGCCGTTAAAGAGGACCCGCAGAGGCCGGCCTGCGATGCAGGGCGCGGACGGCGTCGCGCCAAGGCGGTCTGAAGCGAGTGTTCCCGTCACCCCACCCTCTCCCTCAGGGGGGAGAGGGGTACCGGACTCGGCCGCCGGCACGACGCGCAGCCCGAGCGCTTCGTGATACATCCGCGCCAGGTCCCGGATACGCCCACGCCAGCTCAACTGCTTCGTGGCGAGCGTGCGACACCGATCCCTCCACGCCGCCCGGCGGCTACGCACATCCTCCAGAAAGGCGCAGACTGCGTCGAGAGCCGCCGCCGCAATCCCCTCGTCCGACGCCGGTACGATCACGCCCACCTGCTGCTCACGGATCCAATCGGAGAAGTCGCCGACCGCGTCCGTGGCCATCACAGGCAGGCCGGCGGCGAGGTACTCGCCGAACTTCGTGGGCGAGGAGACGAGGTTGACGGGGTCGTTCTGCCGCAGGAGAAGTCCCACGTCGCCGGCGACCAGGGTGTGCCCGATCTCGGCGTTCGGGACCTCGCGCAGGATGTACGCGTCCGGCGGGACTTCGGCCGCCTGGAGGAGACTCGTTGCCGTCGCATGGTCGCGCTCCGGAACGAGCAGCAGAAGACGCGCCGTCGGTATCCGTCGCCGGATCTGGGCGAAGGCGTTGAACATGGCCGCCGGCCACTGCCAGGCGACCAGTGTGCCGGCGTAGGTGATGACGACGCTGTCTTGAAGGCCAAGCGACTCCCGAGATTGTTGGCGGTACCCTTCGACGCCGTCAAACTTCGCAAGATCCACGCAGCAGGGGATCAGGACGTGCCGACGCATGCGGATCCCATACTTCGACTCGAAGTGGCGACCCATCCGCTGCGACACGAGGACGACGAGGTCGGCATTGGAGAGCAGATCGCGCTCAAGCTGCTCCGCCCCTCTGGCGCGGGCCTCGTGGCCACCGGTCATCAGGGTCTCTTCGGGCATGATGCCGTGCGCGTCGAAGACCACCTTCAACCCGGGCACGCGCCTCACCAGCCGCAAGGCCAGCGTGGCGGCGTAGGCCGCCTGACCGTGGACGAGCTGGATCGCATGCTCGTGGGCAAGCCGGGCGAGCGGTTCAATGATCTCGCGGTCGGACGCATCCGAGGGAACAAGATCGAAGAAGTGAGACGTCGGCAGGACATGGACGTCGGCACCGGTCTGGCGATGGAGGTCGTTCCGCAGAAACCGGGCGGGCTGCCCATCGCCGGCTTCCCATGGCGGGCTGAACACTGCCAGGACGACCCTGTGGCCGAGCTCGCCCAATAGCCGCGTTTCCTCGACCACACGCGTGCGATAGCCGCCTTGGCTGTTCCCGGCCAGCCAGCACACGTGCATGACCCGCAGGCCGGAGGGATCATCGCCCACCGCTGCCCACCTCCTGTCCATTCAGCCGCCAACCGCTGCCGCTCACGCGACGGGCCGGCGCGTGGACATACCCGTACCGATACGTGGAAAAGATCCGCCGGTCCGGCTGGCCGAAGACGGAATCCGTCAGGAGCCGGCGCAGGACTTCGGCCGTCAGAGCAGCCCTGCGGGCACACACGGTGGCACTGGGAACGCGGTTGACCATTCGGTTCTCGTCGTCCGATCCCACGAGTTGAAGCCGGTCGCCGTCTGACAGCCCGAAATGGCACGCCTTCCCGAGGAAATCGATGCCGGGGATACGGAAGAACATGACAGCCTCATCCACATACGAGTCTGCGTAGGACGCCTCGGGGCTCATGTTGCACACGATCTCGGCCTGTGTGGCCTTTAGGAACTCCCGGCAGGCGTCCCCCGAACCGTCGCTGATATTCCAGCATCGAACGGGGCGTCCCTTTGCAGCGCTGCAGATCCGGCCGACGCGGTCCTTGGGGAGATCGGCCGAGGCGAACAGGTGCGCCTCAATGTTTGCGTAGCTTTGCAGGGCAATCATTTCCGCTGCCGCGTCGCAGTCGGCGTTCGAGCGGATGTGGATGGCGACGGCAACGACGGGCGCTTTCGGGCCGGTGCGGTCGAGGCCCGCCCACCGGCAGATCGAAGCGAACCTGTGCGCATACGTATGCTCGGACAACACCTTGCGAATCCCCAGAGCGGAGGCCAATGCCCAGGCGTCCCGGTCGCCCAGGAGACTCTCAAGGATCCCCTGCGAATCCTCCTCGGACTCCGCGATGAACACCCCGTTGTGGCCGAGAAGTGCCTCGATTCCCTTGGCGTATGTGCTTATCACCGGCGTACCGCAGGCCAGCAGCTCAAAAACGCGCCGGGAGAACATCGTGGGCGACTGCCGCACCGAGTTGACGTTCAGAAACACGCGGTATTGCTTGTACGTCCGGACCATGTCCTTGTAATCGAGCCGCCCGCGAATGGCCGGCTGGAACTCGTCGGGGAAGCGGTACTGGTCCTTCTGAACGCCGACGGCGCCGTGCATTCGATCAAAGATGTCGAGGCCGAGCCGCATGGCGGGGCGGAGCAAACACAGCATGTCCTCCTGGCGCTGCTCGAAGCGGGTGGCATAGTACGTCCCCGCAAAGCACGCCTTGGGCAGACGCGGTTCGGTCTGGATGGGGTTGTGGATGGCGGGCTGCGCGGCGAACGGCAGGGCGTAGACGCGGTCGTGCCCGACTCGCTCCCGGTACCGCGGGATACAGTCCGCATCGGTCGTCAGCACGATATCGAACAGCCCGGCCTTGGCAATGAACCGATCGAAGTGGGCCGGATCCTCCTTGTTCCAGAACACCGTCGGCACGCCGTTGCGCTTGCAGCACGCCAGCAAATCGAGGAGCTCGTCGCCCATGTTCTTCTGGTACGACGCAACCCGGTACTGCCAGGAGCCGTCGTTGCCGTGCCAGGCGGACTCGACCAGAAGCATTTCGGCGCCCGTGGTTCGAAGGACATTGGCCCAGTTGTCCGGGCGGAACGTAACCGGCTCGAACTCCGGAGCGAAGCAGTCCCGGGAGAACTCATCCAGGATGATCGCCACGCGGCGCCGCGGTCCGGCTGGCGGCCGTGGGAACACGGTCTCCTTCGGATCAATCCCCATGCCGATGTGGGGCGCGAACGGGGCCTTTGCCAGGATCTCCGTCGCGGGAGGGGGCTTGGCGGAGGGCGCGGCCGACGGCGTCTTCGGCGTTGCCTGGGGCACGGCGGCCGGTGCTTGTTGTGCCGTCGCCGATGATGCAGGCCCCGAACCGACACCGGCCGGCACCGCCACGGGAGGCAGTTGCGATCGCACGGGCGGCGGTATGGCCACATGCCCCGTCGGCACCGGTGCGGGTTTCGCAGGTTCGGGAGAAGGCGATGCTGCAGGGGTCGGCGTTGCG
Organism: uncultured Planctomycetales bacterium; assembly: GCA_964617025.1. Classification (GTDB taxonomy): domain Bacteria; phylum Planctomycetota; class Phycisphaerae; order UBA1845; family PWPN01; genus CAZMVY01. The sequence continues at coordinate 29,279 of CAZTVU010000020.1, forward strand.
ACGGGCCCCGCAACGGCCGGCGGCATGACGACGGCGGATGATACCGGCGGACAATACGCCGACGGGACCGTGGGCTTGGGCTGCTCCAGCGCCTGCCGCTCGCGACGGCGACGGAGCCCAACGAAGATCAGCTTCGCAAAGCGGCCCGGAAGGCAAACGAGATCCTTCGGGCTGTCGACGGCCCGCACGAAGGCATCACCCAGCCGGTATCGGACCTCCTCCAGCCGGAGCTGATCAGACCGCTTGTAGTACTCGACCAGCGAATTCAGCCGCGTGCGCAGTTGCTCGCTGGCCTGCTCCGCCCGGGCCTGCCGGCTGCAGGCCTTTTGCAGGTCCTCCCGAAGCTTGCGGACCTCCACCTCGTGGGCCTGTTTCACCCTGGCCAATTGCCCCTCGGACTCTGCTCGCAGGCATGCTGACTTGGTGTCGTACTCCCGCTTGAGGTCGGCAAGCGCGGCAGCGTGTCCCTGCGATAGCTTGGCGATGCGCTCGTCGTAAGCCTGCCGCTCGGCAACACGGTCCTCACGCACCCTCTGCATCTCCGCCTCAAAGCCGCGACGAAGCTCGGCGAGCTGCTGCTCCCACCGGACGCGCGCGCCGGCGACCTCGGCGTCCCGCTTCTCCTTTAGATCCGCCAAGGCGGCTGCGTGCTTCTGCGACAACGCCCCCATCTTCTCCTCATACGCCGTCCGCTGCGCGGCCAGCTCCTGCTCGTGCTTCCGCCCCAGTTCCTCGCGAAGCTTCGTCAGCTCCGCCTCGTGGGCCGCCCGCAACTCGGCCGTCTGCCGATCCAACCCCGCCCGAAGCTGCCCGACCTCCGCCTCGTGCCGCTGCTTGAGCTCCGCCAAGGCCGCCGCGTGCCCCTGCGACAACGCCCCCATCTTCTCCTCATACGCCGTCCGCTGCGCGGCCAGCTCCTGCTCGTGCTTCCGCCCCAGTTCCTCGCGAAGCTTCGTCAGCTCCGCCTCGTGGGCCGCCCGCAACTCGGCCGTCTGCCGATCCAACCCCGCCCGAAGCTGCCCGACCTCCGCCTCGTGCCGCTGCTTGAGTGTCGCAATCGCCGCCTGATCGGATTCCCGCTCGGACCCGAGCTGCTTCAGTCGGCCCTCGTAGATGCGAATCAGCTCCGCCAGCACATCGGGCACGCAGTCCAGAGCGAGGTCGGCCGGTTGTCCGGCCGCCGATCGGCTCATTGTCCGGTTCAACCGATCCACCAGGAAGGTCAGGTGCGCCGCACCGTTGTCGTTCTGCAGAAGATCGCGGACGGCCGTCACGACCGCCGCCACGGACTCGCGCCCGCGTGCGAGCTCCTGTTCGAGTTCCCGCACCCGCCCGCCGGACTCGTTGGCGATCTCGCGAAGAGCTTCGACCTCGCTTCGCCCCTTTTCGGCTTGCTGCCTGAGCGCAGCGACCTGGCGCGACAGCGACTCGCGATGTTCCCAGTGCCGCTGTTCCTTGCTGAGGAAGGCAGACTCCGACAGCAGGAGCATCTTCTCCAGCGACCAGTCCTGAGGCTGCTCGCCCTGCCCCGGCAGGCTCTTGACTCCCACGCAGGTGATGTAGCCGTCGACGACGCGAAGACTCTGCACACCGAAGAACTGCCCCACCATGCCGAGAAAGCTGCTGAGGTAGAACGTGCGCACGTGGCCCGGGTGCGGGTGGACACCGAACGGCGTCGTGATGATCGCCCGGCCCCGAGGCCGCAGGAGCCGACCCGCCTCGGCCAGCAGCCGCTCGGGGCGCGTCAGGTGCTCCAGGATCTCGCCGAGAATCACCGTGTCGAAGCTCTCGTCGGCGAACGGGAGACCTTCGCCGCCGACCAACTGAAACTTCACGTTCCGCCGGACATACTCCGCCTCCTTTTCCACCTCTCGGAGGGCGTATTCGATCGCCGCCGGATCGGTGTCGACGCCGACGACGCGGTGCCCCTCCCGGCCGAGCAGAAGCGCCGTAATGCCCTGCGAGCAACCGATATCCAGCACATCGTTCCCGATCACCTGCGTGCACATCCAGTGGATGCGGTCACGGCAGGTGCGCTGCGTCTGCGGGTCAAAGACCTCGCCGCGGTACAACTCGTTCACACGATCGCTGACAATGTCACCCGGCATGCACAGACCCTCCCGTTGCCGTCAGCGGTCCCTGTGTGCTCTTTAGGTACGCCCGGACCACTTCCGCCGGCGGGCCCTCCAGACGAACCTGCCCCTGCTCGAGCCACACCGCCCGATCGCACACGTCGCGTACCAGATTCATGTCATGCGAGGCCATGACAATCGTCTTATGTCCTCGCTTGAGATGCTCGAGGATCGTCCCGGTCTTGGCCCGAAACGCAGCGTCGCCCACGCCGAGCACCTCGTCCAGCATCAGGACGTCGGGATCGATGTGGACGGCGATGGAGAACCCCAAGCGTCCCCGCATGCCGGCCGAATAGGTCCGGACCGGCGCGTCGATGAACTCGCCCAGTTCGCTCATCGCGACAATCTTCTCATAACGCTCGTCGATCACTCTTCGCGACAGACCGAGGAGCGAGCCGTTTAGGTACACATTCTCGCGCCCGGTGAGCGCCGCGTTGAATCCTACGCCGAAGCTTAGAAGGCAGCCGACGCGACCGCGAACGGTCACGCGCCCCCGGTCCGCGCCGAGGATTCCGGCCAGCGTCTTAAGCAGCGTGGTCTTGCCGGATCCGTTCGGGCCGATGATACCCACCGTCTCACCCGGGCGAATGACCAGGCTGACGCCCCGAAGCGCCCAGAACACCCCTCGCCATCGCCCGTGCGAATGGCCGTTGCCCCGCGGCCGGTCGAGCAGGCGGACGAGCGTCTCGCGTAGCGTGACCTCCCGACGGTAATATCGAATCAGAAACCGCACCCAGACATCGTCCGCCGAGACGGACGGCAAGACCCTTTCGGTTGTCTCAGACGTACTTGGCAAACCTGCCCTCGCCGGCCGAGAAAACGGCAAAACCCGCAATCAGCACCGCGATCGAAACCGCCGCGGTGTACGCCAGCATCGAACCTTCCGGCATTCGCCCCCACAACAGCGCGTCGCGGTATCCTTCGAGGAAACACGCGATGGGATTCGCCATGTATAGCGGCAGCCAGCGTTCAGGAATCAATCCATGGTCGCCGCGCGCGTAATAGAACGTCGGCGACAGATACATCATCAGCCGCATGAACACGCCCACGACGTTCGCCGTGTCCGCAAAGAACGCACCCATGCATGCCACTGCGAAGGCCAAACCCGTTGCAAAAAGCACGTTCAGCACCAACAGCGGCACCAGCCAAAACACGTGAGGCGTCAGGGGAAAACCCGCCAGAAGCACCGCCAGCAACAGCACAATCAAGCCCCACAGGAAATCGTACAATCGGGAAAGGCAGACAGCGACGGGGAATACCGCCTTCGGAAAGCTCACCTCATGAATGAGCCCGCGATTGGCCTTGATGCACAAAGTCGCCTGCGCAATCGTCCCATCGATGAAGCGGAAGGCCAGCACCCCGATGGACAGGTACGCGATAAACGCAGCGCGGCCCCGCCCCGTCTGCCCGAACATCAATCCGAATACAACGAAATACACTCCCACGAACAGGAGCGGATCGAGCAGATTCCACAAGTGGCCCAGGATCTTGTCGCGATGCCCCGTCTTCAGGTTGCTCGCGACCAACAGGCCGATCGTCTCCCACCGTCCCAGCAGCATGCGGGCACGATGGATCAGAGTCATCACTCTCGATCCGGGCTCAACCGCTACAGAGACAAGCCGCATGTGCCGCCTTCCGCAACACCAATTCGCATCGGCCGCCGCGCCGCTGCGACGACATGTCCTTTCGCGGACGCGTTCGTTGACGGCGAGCATTTGACCAAACCGCGCGGCCGGAGTCAACCCGATCGCTACGGCTCACAAAGACGTATCCCAGCCGTCCACAACACCGGAGCTTACGCCTCCGCGAAACTCGCGGGCGGGTCGCCCCGACCGCGGGCGCGCATGGCCAAGTGATACGCCGCCAGTGTCCTCTCGGCTGCGGCCTCCCAGGTACACTCGAGGGCGATCCGTTCCGCCAGCGCTGCGCTGGGCCCCAGAGACAGGGCCCGCTCCACGGCCTCCCGGATGGTCGAGGGGGCGTCCGGCTTACAGTAGCTGATCTCCTCCCCGAAGTACTCCCGCGTCGAGCCCCCCGGCGTCGCCACGATCGCGCACCCGCAAAGCACCGCCTCGAGACTCACCAGCCCCGGCGTCTCATACCAACTCACGTTCGCGTGCACGCGCGCCGAACAATACAGGGCACGCAGCACGTACGACTCCACGAACGGAATGACCCGCACGTCCCCGTCCGCCTCGCGCAAGCACCTTCGGTGATACCGGCCGCTGTACCGACCCGCCTGCCCCACGAGGGTAAGGCGGATTCCGCTCCCCCGAAGCGCCCGAATGAGGGCCAACTGGTTCTTGCGCGGCTCGATTCGCCCCACGCAAAGAACCCCCTCTCGCCCATCGGGCCACGCCCGCGGCGGCGGGCGAAACACGGCGCCGTCCGCCGCGTTGGGCACGACCACCGACGGCGGCACGTGCTCGAAACACCGCTCGATCTGCTCCTGCTCCGCGCGGCTGTTGGGCAGCAGCACCGATACCGTTCGCAGAACCAGCCCTGCCGATCGATGAAAACTGACGGTCGGGCGGCGCCACTGGCGCTTCTGGCAGCACGCCATGGCCCACCGCTGGGCAAGCCGCAGGCTCCGGTACGCATCGCTGCCAAACGTCCGCGCCAGCCAGCCCTGGAGCCCGTCACGGCCGCCGCGGTCGAATTCGTCGGCCGGCCAGTAGATCGTGCTGAGGACCGCCGGCACCCCCGCAGCCGCGATCCGGCGGCAATGCGGCTCATTCTCCCACAGGCGATCGAGGTGGAACAGGTGAACGCAGTCGTATCCCCCCACGTCGAAATCCGGTCGATCGCACAGGTCCACAACCACGCCGCGACGTCGCAGGGCAGCCGCCGTCTCCAGGATCTGCACGGTGT
>CAZTVU010000020.1:34291-39111 GCA_964617025.1 uncultured Planctomycetales bacterium
CCCGGGTGCCGCGTCAGGTTGTCACGAACCAGCCACAATACCCGCATCAGGGATCGACCTCGGTTGGGCCTTTCATATCACCACCCGGGAACACGTTCAAACCGCCCGGCGCCGCCGAAGCCGGCACCCTTCGCCCATGCCCACGGCCCTGCCGCCCACCCGCCGCTGATCGTCTCCCAAGGCGGCCGCGCGCCTCTCGGTTCTGCCACGCCGCTACCCGTGGCGGCGATAAAAAACCGGCGGCGACCTCATCGATCGCCGCCGGTTGCCTTGGCAGTTGAGTCGCCGGCTTGCCGGCCGGCCTCGTTTTCTCGCGGTTCTTCTCCTTTTTCCAGGTAACTCTAGCCTGTTTTGACCTTCCTTACGGGAAGATCACCGTATCCGTATCGCTCATCGGAGCGTTCTTGTACTGCGTGCCCGCCACGATGATGCCGCGAACCATCATGTCCTGCGTGACGTTCGTGGCCTGACTCCAGCGGGTGTAGATGTTGTCGAGGCCAATGCCCTCGATGGGGCGCTTCAGGAACTCGACGTGGAAGTCGGAGAACATGATGTTCTGGCCTTCGCCGTCGCCGAAGCCGCCGTGATTGGGCGAGTTATACGGCTTCCAATCATCGGGAACGGACGTTGCATTGAGGTTGGTGATGTCCGTCCTCGCCGGGGATGCCGCGGTCTCCGTCTGGGCGCCGTACCAGCCGCGATCGGCCGCGAGCGGCATGCGCGGGTCGCGATCGGTGTTCGGTTTGCCGACCGAACCGAATGGAACCTGCATGCCATACGACAGGTTCTTTCCGTCCGGGAAGTCGAAGAAGATCATGGGGTCGGTGTCGTCGGCCGCGCTTTGATCAGAGCTGGGACAGACGAACTGCTTCGGAGCCGTCGCACCGTCGCGGACAAGCATCCAGAACCCCCGACCCATCGACACCTGCTGGCTTGTGCTGGTGGTCTGGACATTCCGAGCCACCACCTTGCCGATCAGGCCGTTGGCCGCCGTATAGGCCGTTATCGAAACCCCCGCCGTGGTCGAGTTCATATCCGCCGGCGGAATCGGATAGGCCTGCTCGTTATCGTTCGCGTACGTCGCAATGGCCGTGCCAATTCCCTTCAGGTTGGCCGAGCAGACCGCACGCTTCGACAACTCCCTGGCCCTCGCCAAGCTCGGCAGCAGGATGCTGATGAGCAGGGCGATGATGGCCACCACCACGAGCAGCTCAATTAGGGTAAACGCCTTGCGCCTCATGGGACACCTCCTGGCTATTCGCCAAGCTGCGGGAGGGCGAGACGACGGGGAGTAACGCGATCGACGACTTCTTATTTCTTATAAGGCAAAAGATGATGGCTGTTCGACCAGCATCCCTCGATCGCGTGGAACGCCCGCTAAACGCCCCCAACGCAACACCAGCCGGCCGAGGCGGGCCGGATGGCCGAAACCATATTCGCAAACGCGCCAACGAACGCCGTTGGACGACGCCTGCGCCTTTCGCTCTGTTGCTCGTGACTCCGAAACTCCATCGCGGCCTGTCCAGACCCAACGCTGGCAGGCAATGACGAAACCTCGAAGCCTTTAGGGGGGTTACGGGGTAGGCGAGCTTATGTATCAGATATAAATAATAACGGGCTGACGCCAAACTGCGCCCGCCGGAATACCCGGCCGAAGCGCGTATACCCGCAACCTTACTAAACTATAGCGACTCGCCAGAGCACATGTCAATAGGCCCCGGCGCTCCGTTCAAAAGTTTTTGAGGACGTTCAGGTCACGGCGACCGAATACGAGATTATTGTTGTCGTCAATTTATGGCCAACTCCGGCTCAAAAAAAGCCCACCAGAATGAATCCGGGCGCCAATCGACCGATCCCATCCGCAGCTCCAGCCGCCGCCTCGGGGCGTGAGCTGCCGCCCACGGGGGTTTCAGCGATAGCCCCGCCCGAGGCCAGCCTGCCCCAACCGGATTTGCCAACCACCGAAGCAGCTCCATATGTAATCGCCGCCCCTACGCGTAATAGGGAACGCCGGTTTATGCCGAAGCCCGGCACGCCATTCGCCGATGTGCTCACAAATGACGTTGACGGGTGAACTTGGGCATCGTTAGAATCACGCATCGTACGGTCGGCACACCATCCACAGAACGAACGCGGGTGGGGACGGCCCCGATGCTTGCACGTTTGGGAGATGTTTGGTGAGTCTTGAGGTTCCCGGCTACACGGTCTTGGAACGTCTCGGCACGGGGGCGCGCTCCAGCATCTGGCAGGTCGCGGACCTTCGCACCGGGCAGGTCTACGCCCTCAAGCGGGTCAAACGCCGGGTAACCGACGACAATCGCTTTCTCGAGCAGACCCAGAACGAATTCGCCCTGAGCGTCCGCTTCGACAACCCGTACCTGCGAAAGAGCTTCGAGCTTCGCCGGGTGCGCCGGTTCTTCCAGTTGCGGGAACTCCACGTGCTCATGGAGTATGTCGACGGCAAGACGCTCGAGCAACTCGGCCCCAAGGGAATCCACGGAACGATCGGCATCTTCCTCAAGGTCGCCCAGGGGCTGGAGTCGTTGCACCAGCTCGGTTACGTACATGCGGATATCAAGCCGAACAACATCCTCGTCGGCCGGAACGGCGAGGTGAAGATCATCGATTTCGGTCAGAGCTGCCCGATCGGCTATATCAAGGAGCGCATCCAGGGAACGCCGGACTACATCGCCCCGGAGCAGGTCCGACGGCTGCCCCTGGATCAGCGGACCGACGTCTTCAACCTCGGCGCCACGCTGTACTGGATCCTGACCGGACGGGCGTTTCCGACGATCATGCCCAGCCCGAAGCGCAGGACCGGGATTGACCTTCTGGGGCCGCGGGAAGCGATCCCTCCGCACGAAATCAATGAGAACGTCCCCCTGGCCCTGTCGCGGCTCGTCATGGACTGCTGCCAGAACAACGTGAAGGACCGCCCCGCGGATATGCGCGAGGTCGTCCGCCGGCTCGAGATGGCCCAGCACCTCATCGAGCGAAGTAACGGTACGGTGTCAGGCGGCCCGCCGCGCGGGAAGAAGCGGGGCGGATCGGTCCTCGCCGCTCCCCCGAACGACTTTGCCGCATGAGCAAGAGCCAAGCGTCCCTGGTGGCGGATCTGTTTCGCGAAGCGGCCGACCTGAATCGCAACGATCCGCTGCGGCACGGCTCGCTCCTCGTGTTGCCCAACTACGGCCAGGTGGTGATGACCGGCGACCTCCACGGGCACCGGCACAACTTCCAGAAGCTGGTCACCTACTGCCGCCTGGAGAAGACGCCCATCCGACACGTGCTTCTGCACGAGCTCATTCACGAAGAGCCGGTCACGTACCTGGCGCATGACCACTCCGTGGAGCTGCTGGTCGATGCCGCCCGATGGAAGACCTTCTTCCCCGACCAGGTTCACTTTCTTCAGAGCAACCACGAACTGGCCCAGTTGAACGACCACGAGATTACCAAGGGCGGCCGGAGCGTGGCGGAGGATTTCGACGCCGGCGTCCGCGACCTGTTCGGGGCCGCCGAGGCGCCGATCGTCCTGGCGGCCATCGACGAATTCATCGCGTCGTTTCCGGCGGCGGCCCGGTCGCCGAACCGGATCTTCTTCGCCCATTCGCTGCCGAACGCGGAGGACCTGCCCGAATTCGACCCCGCCTGCGTCCACAAGCCGCCGGGCGAGATCGACCTCTCCGAGGACGGACCGATCTACAAGATGGTCTGGGGCCGTCGCCACAGCAAGGAGCTGCTCGACGCCCTCGCCAGGGCATGGGACGTCGATTTCTTCGTTGTCGGGCACCAGCCCCAGGAGTGGGGCCACGAGGTCATGCACGGTCGCCTGATCGTCCTCGCGAGCGACCACCACCACGGCGTGTTCCTGCCGATCGACCTGAGCCGCCCGATGACGCTCGCCGACCTCGAGGCACGCGTGCGGAAATTCGCCGGCGTCGAATAGCCCCCGCATCCTGGCCTTACGCCGCCCCTCCGCCGCCTCCCGCCGCCAGATACCGGCGCGCGCGGGACAACACGTCGCCGACCACCTCGTCCAAGGCCCCGTCCACGATGGCTCCGGCCGCCGTCTTGTGTCCGCCGCCGCCCAGGGCCCGCGCGAGGTCGAGGACGTTCGTCCCGGCCTCGCCGCGGAAATTCATCCGAATCCGGCCGGGCCTGCCCTCGGTGAACAGAATCGCCACCCGGATGCCGCGAAGCGATCGCGGCACGGCCACCTGGTCATCGATGTCCGCGGCGGTGCAGCCGGTGCCGACGATTTCCGCGTGCGTCGCCGTGCTGTAGGCGATCAGCCCGTCGGGCGTGATGCGCGTGTTCGCGTAGATGACGCGCAGCAGCTCGAACTCGCTGCGGCTCTGCGAGCGACAGAGGTTTTCACACAAATCGGCCACGTCCGCACCGGCCGCCGCCAGGTCGGCCGCCACCCGCAGGCTGTCGGCCGTCGTGTTGGGAAGCGAAAACCCGAGCGTGTCCGTGTGGATGCCGGCGTACAGCAGCGAGGCGACCGCAGGCGACAGGGGCCGGCCGAGCGTCACCAGCAGGCGGTAGACCAGTTCGCAGGTGCTGCTGGCCTCCGGCACGACCCAGTTCACCGCACCGAAGGCGGGGTTGTCCAGGTGGTGGTCGATGTTGATCACGGGGATGCCGGCCGCGAGCCACGCGGACAGGGACGGATCGATCGCCGCCCGGCTTGCCTGGGCGGTATCGAGAACGATCACCGCGTCGGCGGCTCGCTGCCGATCGGGTGCGGCAATCGGCCGGACCGCGATCCGGCACAGGAAGGCCAGCCGCTGCGAGACCTGATCCTCCCGGTAAAAGAC
>CAZTVU010000021.1:0-8990 GCA_964617025.1 uncultured Planctomycetales bacterium
CAGATGTCCGGCGGCTGGAGGGCCGGCATGAGAAGCTCCACGGCCCCCGCACGGTCCATCTCCTGGCGAACGATTGCCTCGACCTTGCGCAGGGCGCGATACCCCAGCGGCAGGTACGTGTAGGCCCCCGCGGCAAGCTGCCGGATCAGCCCGGCCCGCAGCATGAGCCGATGCGACGCCACGGTGGCGTCGGCGGGCGTCTCCTTCGATGTCGGAATGAAGAACTGCGTCCAGCGCATCGCGCGCACTCCTCTCGTGAAAGCCGGGGATTCTGCCGATTCGGATGGGTTTCCGCAAGTCACGTCCCGAGGGCCGCCTGCTGCGCCCGCAGGTTCTCCACGAGGACGGTCTCGATACGCCGCCAGAACCCCTCCAGGCGCGCGCAGCGGAGGCGGCAGCAGACGAGCGTACCCTCCTTGCGGTCGCCCACGAGGCCCGCCTGCTTCAGGATGGCCAGGTGCTTCGAGACGGTCGACTGATCGGCGCCGACCAGCTCGGTCAACTCGCAGACGCACATCTCGCGGCGTTGCAGGGCATTGAGCATCATCAGTCGGCTCGGATGGGCCAGCGCCTTGGCGATGCGGGCCCGGGCCTCGTAGTGACGCGCCGATTTCGTCCCCATGACACGCGCTTATCCCGGGAACGCGCCCCGCTGTCAACGTTGCACGCACGGCTGAACGCGGGCGCCGGCGTCACTATGCGCTTCGCATTGCCGACGAGGCGTCGGCGCTCCTCGCAAAGCAGGGCCGGCGCCTCGCCGGCCCACCTCCCGGCTTCCCACACCCGCGGGTCCAGCGCCTGCTATCGCCGTTGCAGCCGAACCGTCCATCGCCAACGAGCCGTCAGCGCCACGCTGCCCTCCAGATTGCCGACGAGGGCGTCGGCACCATGCCGCTTTGACGCCCGTTTCGTGAGAAGGTTACGCTGAACAGGTCCTCCGAAAAAGGGAAATGGCGAGCTGTCCGGATTGCCCACATTCAATAGATCTGGCTGCAGATGACCCGTTTCCCTTTTTGTGCGGACGTATTCGGTTCCGGACAAAACGGCCGACCCGTCGGCGAAGCCCGGCGCCGACGTCAAGGCGACGCGTCCATCCATGAGGTGAAACCATGAAATCGGCAAATCGCTTGCGCATCGGCAGGAAAGTCGGCATCTCGGGTCGGCGAGGAACGGTGACGGCGGCGGGCGGCCTTTTCATCCTTGGCATGTTCGGCGGCGCGAGGGGGCTCGGCGCCGAACACGCGACAACCCGACCCGGCCGAGGCGCCTGCGCACATGATGTTGTGCTCGCCTGGGATGCCTCCGGCGACTTCGGGCCGCAGACGCCCGGCACCCGTACCGCCGGCTGGCAGGAGGCAATCGACCACTGCATCGCGCACGGACGAGACCTGTATGTCCGGGGAGGCTGGGGCGGCCGAAGGGCCATCTACGCGATCCACGACACGATCCGCATCCCCGCGACGCAGGACTTTCGCATCGACGGCGGCGTCTATGTGCTCAACTGGGTCGGCCCGCACGATCGGCCGGACAAGGATCTGATGGTGATCGACTCCACCATGAACGGCGAGTATCACTTCGGCATCTTCGTCTACGGCGGCGCCGGTGCCGCGCTGCGCATTCGCCCGGAAAAGCCGGTGCCGATCGACGGCTTCCCCGTGTTCATCGAGACCGAGATCCGGTCTCAGGGGATCGCCGACCCACACCCGTTCACGCCCGGCGAGCGCAAGGCCGGAACGGGATTGATGCTGGACGGGACGAAGGCGCCCATCACGTGCAGCCGGTTCGACTTCATCGGCGGCATCCTCAACTTCCGCACCTGCATCGACGCCGCCGGACGGTTCTCGCAGAACCACCTCGGTTGCCTCCACCTCCACACCAACGCGCACAACGGCACACTGCTGCGGCTGGGTCCGGAATGCCTTCAAAACGTCGTGCGCTTCGCGATCGGTGTCGATCAGGGCGCGACCGGCGTCACGGGCCTCCAGATCTTCGGCCGCAACAATACGTTCGAGGTGATGACCCGCGGGGGCTTCCCGCGTGCCGCGGAGGTCGTCTTCGAGGCTACGGCCCGGGGCAACCGCCTAGACATTCTCCAGGCCGGTGACCGCTTCGACCCGCTCGACTTCGTCACGGATCGGGCCACGGAACCCACCAACCAGATTATGTGGACCGGCGGCCAGGCGCCGGTCCGCACCGTCCGCGTTCCCACGGGCCGGTTCGTCCACACGCAGCGCCTCTACCCGGCCTCCGTCCACATCGCCGGCCCGGACCCCACAAGCGTCAAGCTCATCCGAGACGGCGAATCGCTGGACTATTCCGACGCCCCGCGCTGCGCTATCACGCTCGGCGTCGGCGACCAGCTTGCCCTCGAATCCCCCGGCGGCACAAAGCTCAGCATCGTTCCGCTCAAGACGCGGTAGCGACCATGCGGGCCTTTGGAGGGCGGGATGACACCCCCTGCGAAGGCAACACACCCGGCGCGTGAGAGAGCCGCGGGATTCGTTGGAACCCCGCGGCTCGAATCACTTCATGAGGCCGACCGCCCCGTGCCGCCCGTCAGGGGCAGGCGGCGGGCCGGTTCGGGCCGTTGAAACACGACTGGAACGCACCGAAGTCGGCCAGGTCGACATCGGCGTCCTTGTCGCCGTCGAAGCATAGACACGTCGCGGACTCCGCGCCGAATGGTCGGTTCGGACCATTGAAACAGCCCTGGAATTGGCCGAAATCGGTCAGGTCCACGTCGCCGTCGCCGTCGGCATCCTGCGGCGGCGTGTTGCACGGCGGCTTGGGCAGGAGCGCCGGGCTGCCGACATCGCTGTCCGTCGGGTCGCCGGTCGTCTCGGGCGTGGCATAGGCGTTATCCGTTCCGTCCGCCGACAAGGCCCAGTTCTCGCCCAAGTCGTTGTCGAGCACGTCGGCCTTTCCGTACAGGGCGTAGATGCTGGCCTTGCCGTCCGGGACGGGCCACGGCGCGTTCGCGTCGTAGATGACGTCGTCAAGCAGATCGAAGCTCGCGTCGATCAACTGCACGCGCCCGCCGCTGTTGCCCAGGAACTCCCACCCCGAGACGGAGTCCACGTAGAGCACCACGCTCGGGTCCAGCGGGGCCCACTCCGCGACGAACTGCGCGGCGGTGCGGCTCAGGTTGTCGCCGGGGGCGATGATGCGAATCGCACCCGCCGGAATCACCGCACCGACGTAGCCCTTGCCGCTCGGGTTGCCGCTGTCGTTGATCACGGAATCCAGCGTGATGTCGCTGCCGCTGGTGTTGAGCACCTCGATCCATTCCCAGTCGTTGTCCGCCTGGTTGGCCGGGTTGTACATGATCTCGGTGATGATCAGGCCGCCCTTCTGGACGATCAGACGAATCTGACCATCGGCCCGCGAGTCCTCGGCGCCGTCGTTCACCTTGAAGTAGAAGACGTCGTCGTTCGCCCGCGTCGGGTCCACGCCCGAGCCGAACCGGCTGGTGTAGCCGGCGTTCGGGGTATAGATGACCTGGTTGCCGTTGTTGACCAGCGTGTACGGCACGGTCACGATCACCGCCGAGTTGCCCGCATCCGTGAGCGAGCCGTTTGCCGGCAGCGTTGTAATCGTGAACGTCGCTGCCCCGCCGGTCGGCCGGCCGTCGTCGCAGTAACCCAACGTGATGAGCTTCGGCGTCTCCTTCAGGACGCCGACCCGCTGCCAGAGCGGCGTGGGCGGCACGTTGTCCGTCGGCGCCGGCGTCGTCACGCCCGCCAGGTACCCGGGCGAGCCGAAGTCGACCCTGTCGTAGAAGCCGCCGATCGCGCAGCCGTACGCCCCGCCGGCGCAGTTTCGCGAGTTCGCCCAGTTGACCCCGAGGTCGTTCGAGGCCGCGTCGTAATTGCCCTCCAGCAGGAAGATACTCGACTCGCCGTTCGACACGGGCCACGAGTACGTGTCCGTGTAGCTGGCGACATCCTGCACCCGACCGGACGCATCGACGATGCGAAGCTGCTCGCCGTTGCCGCCCGGCGTGTTGCCCAGGCCGCCCCGGGTAATCTCGCCGTTCGCATCATCGTTCGACCCCGCGCCGGTGAGCGGCTGGATGATCTGAGAAACCGTGTAGCCGTCCCACGCGACCCGGAACAGCGCCGGCGTCATCACGGTCGTTGCCGTGCCCGCCGGGATGATCACGGCCACGCCGCCGGCCGGGATGACCGTCCCCGCCGGCCAGTCGCCCGACCGCCCGTCCTTGTCCGTGAGGTACCAGCCCGACACGTCGATTGGCGACGCCGTCGTGTTGTAGACCTCGACATACTCGGTGACCTTCGTCCCGCTCTCGCTGGAGGCGGGGTTGTACATGACCTCGGTGATGATCACGTCGCCGCACTGGACCAGGATCGTGACGGCCACGGAGGCCGAGTTGAGCTCGGTGTCGTTCACGTGGAACGTGAAGCTCGTGTTGGAGCACGTCCCGTCATTGACGTATCGGAGGTAGCGCTTCTGGTTGGGGATGGCATACGGCACCGACGTGATCTGGACATTGCCGTTGTCGACGTCGTAGAGGGCCCCGTTGGCCGGAAGCGAGTCGACGATGTAGTTCAGCGTCGGCGGTTCGGGCTGGTTGTCGTCGACCCCGGTAAGGCCGAACTGGTACGAGCCGCCCTTGACGACCCACACCGTCTGGGCGACGGCGGAGGGCGCCTGGTTGCCCGTCGTGATGCCCTCGATCTCGCCCGGCGAGCCTATGTCGACCCAGTTGAACGGGGCAGAGGCCCGCGCCGTCGACGCCTTGGCCCGCTTCTCTCCGGCGTTGGAGACGTACCAGCTCGATCCGGAGTCGTTGTCCGTCGCATTGAGCAACGTTTCATTCAGGACGATGCTCTTTCCGTTGACGCTATTGGGCCAGCCGCTGCCGGTCAGGTAATGCACCTTATCGATGATCTGGCCGGTGTTGTCGACCAGCAGCTCGACCTCGCTGTCCGGAGCCGGCGTGACGCAGAAGTTCTGCCTGTACGCGCACGGCGCGACATCGTACGGCGTGTTCACCAGGTCGTTCGCATCGTTGCCGTCCGTCGTCGGGCTGTTCGACAGGCCCGATCCCGTCATCCCGCCCTGGGCCACATTGTCCGGCCGCGGACCCGAGAAATCATTGACGGCCGTCGGCTGAATGAGCTGGCTGACCGGAATACCCCACGCCTCGCTGAACTGCTCCTTCGTGAGCGTGTTGGTGCCGTTGCCCACGTTGATCAGGACCACGATGCCCCGCGCCGGCAGCACGAACGGCTCGAAGTCGCCGCTGCGGCCGTCTTCATCGGCAAAGTGCCAGCCCGTCAGGTCGATCGGGCTGTCGGTTGTGTTGTACAGCTCGATCCACTCGCCGAGCGACGGATACGGCCCGCCTTCCGGCCCGGCGGTGTTGTACATGATCTCGGTGATGATCACGTCGCCCGGATTTGCCGCCCACGCCGCGGGCGCCAGCGCACACAGCACCGCGCTCAGCATGTACATGCTCGTTTGCTTCTTCGTCATCCCACGACCTCCTGTGATAAGAGTGGATGCTTCCGCCTCGCCTGCAGTCACCCGCCGCACCGGGCAGGCGCTTCGCTCAACCGATACCGCACCCCGAATCGTGTGGTATTGTTACCGAAGCAACGCGAAATGGCAACCCGAAACGCGCTAAGCCGGCGCGCAGAAAGCGCTAAGGCTGTGAGTGTTCGGCGCAATGCGAGTCGATCGTACGCCCGGCGCCGCGGCGCGGCCGGCGAGGCTTACGCTCGCGGGACAATACTCTGCGCCTCCAGGTATTCCAGCACAACAACAGCCGCCTCCTGGGGCGTCATCGTCTCGGCCGAGATCGTAAGCTCCGGCGCCGGCGGCGGTTCGTAAGGATCGTCCACGCCCGTGAACCCCATGCCTTTGCCTTGAGCCACCGCCGCCCGGGCCTTCTTGTAAAGTCCCTTCGGGTCGCGATTCTCACAGACCGCGATCGGCGTGTTGACGAACACCTCGATGAACGGCAACCCCGCCTCCTCGTGCAGTTTGCGCGCCTGGTTGCGGTCGCGGACGTACGGACTGATAAAGCTGGTGAGCACGACCAGGCCGGCATCGGCAAACAGCTTGGCAACCTCGCCGATCCGCCGGATATTCTCCTCGCGATCCTCGGCCGAAAAGCCCAGGTTCTTGTTCAAGCCGTGACGGATGTTGTCGCCGTCCAGCACATACGCCAGGTGCCCACGCTGCACCAGGGCATGCTCAACCGTAAAGGCCAGTGTGCTCTTGCCCGAACCGCTCAGGCCGGTGAACCAGACGGTGGCCCCCCGCTGCTTCAACAACGCCTGACGCTCCTCGCGACCGACGTGGCCTTCATGCCAAGTGATGTTCGTGGCCTTGATCGTGCTCATTCGACTGCGTCTCCGTTCCGATGGTCCCTGCTTCGCCGCCGGGTCGGGCGCGATAGAATACGCGAAGCGCCGCTGCCGTGTAAAACCGGCCTGCGCGGGGGGCCGACCGCCCCCCTCGGCGAATGACGTCGTCATGGAGCACGAGGACTACCGCAGCCTGCCGATCCCCCAGTGGCTGGACCTGTCCTGCCCCCGCTGCGAGTATCCGCTTCGCGGCCTGCCCGAACACCGATGCCCCGAGTGCGGCGCCGAGTTCCGTATCGACGACCTCGTGACGCCGACCACGCCGCTGCGTCCCCCGCGAATCACGCCGGAAACAAGGCCCGTACCGGCGATCGGACTTCACTGCGGCCACTGCGACACGCTCCTTGATGACTGCGTCGGCGATCGCTGCCCGGCCTGCGGATATCCCTTTGACGTGGCCGAGGCGATCCCGCAGGACCCGTGGGTCGACATCTCCGCCGGCCTGGACGTCACGGAGGCCCGGCTGATCTTCGCCCGTCTGCGCGACGACGGCATTCCCTGCTTCCATCAGCGCATCAGCCGGGGCCTGGAGCCCGTGACCGGCGAGATCCCGTCCGATGCGCGAGGCGTCATCCTGCGCGTGCGGCGCGACTACTACCTGGACGCGCTGCACGTCATAAGCACGCTGCGTGCGCCCGACGCGCCGGCCTGGCAGTGCCCGCAATGCGGCGAGGAAGTCCCCGGCAACTTCGAGATCTGCTGGAAGTGTCTGGCGCCGCGCGAAACGCCCGCGCCTTGACACGGCCCCCGGCCGACCGAGAATCGCCCGCGCCATGCAGACCACCGAGCTGCTCCTGGGGCACAGCCCCGATCCCGACGACGCGTTCATGTTCTACGCGCTGGCCCGGGAGCGCATCCCATCGGGACCGTGGCGCTTCCGGCACATCCTGCAGGATATCCAGACGCTGAACGAACGCGCCATGCGCGGCGAACTCCACATCACCGCAATCAGCATCCACGCCTATCCCTATGTGGCCGACCAGTACGCCCTCCTCAACTGCGGCAGCAGCATGGGCGACGGATACGGCCCGCTCGTGGTTGCGCGCGGGCCGATGGCCATCGACGAGCTGCACGGCAAGCGGATCGCCGTCCCCGGAACGATGACGACGGCCTTCCTCGCGCTCAACCTCCTGCTGGGCAAGGGCACATTCGAGCACGAGGTGGTCATGTTCGACCGGATTCTCGACCACGTCGCCGCCGGCCGCGCGGATGCCGGACTCATCATCCACGAGGGCCAACTGACCTTTCGCCGCCAGCGGCTTCATAACGTCGTCGATCTGGGCGTCTGGTGGCAGGCGGACACCGGCCTGCCCCTGCCGCTGGGCGGAAACGTGATCCGGCGAGACCTCGGCCCCGACGCCATGCGGGAGATCGCCGCCATCCTTCGAAAGAGCATCGAGTACTCGCTCGAGCACCGCGCCGATGCCGTCGAGCACGCCCTTCAGTACGCCCGCGACATGGGCCGGGATCTCGCCGACCGCTTTGTCGGCATGTACGTCAACCACTGGACGCTCGACTACGGCGACCGCGGCCGCCAGGCGGTCCGAGAACTTCTCGCCCGAGCACACGCGGCCAGCCTTGTGCCCGATCCCGGGCCGATCGAGTTCATATGACATTGATTCGCCCCCCCTTCCGTGCGTAGAATCAACCGTATGGCGGCGATTTTGTCGACAGATCGCCGTCGAGGGCTGCCGACTTGCCCTGAAAACCGCGCAGTACGCCCAGAGAGGAGGCGCAATGAGGTCTGCGATTCGCATTATCGCCTTTGGCTTTAGCGTACTCATTCTCGGCACGTCGGCCCCGGCGCAATGGCAGCAGGTCTCGCCGGGAATCGAGTACCAGAAGTTCACCCTGCCCGACCCCAACAACGTCTTCGTGTCGCGCATGGATCGCAACAACCTCGGCGTGACGATCGAGAGCAGCATCGCGAACGGAACGATCATCGGGGCCCGGGAGACGGTTCGAAATCAGGCCGCCCGCTACGAGGATACGGTCAACTGGTGGGGCCAGAGCTGGGGCCAGCGAAATGACGTGGTCGTCGCGATCAACGGCGACTTTTTCAACCCGACCACCGGCGTCATCACCGGGGGCCAGTGCTATTCCGGCTGGTACGCCCGCCAATTCACCAACTGGGGCGGCTACAGCGGGTTCGGATGGACGGTCAACCGCATCCCCTTCATCGGCGGCTGCGTGCATCATCAGCCCTCACAGCAGATCGTCGCCTACCCCGCCACCGGCAACTCGCAGCAGTTCAAGGGCATCAACCGCGAACGGGGAACCAACGAGCTCGTGATCTACACGCCGCAGTACGATACGAACACGCGTACGGACAACTCCGGCTCCGAAGTGCTCGTCGAGGTGTCCCGGCCCACCGTCATCATTAACGCACCGAACAAGACCGTGGGCTACGTCCGGCAGATTCGCCAGAACCTCGGCTCCACGCCGATCCCATTCGACCACATCGTCCTCTCCGCAACGGGCTCGGCGGCCACCACGCTACTGAACAACGTGTCCCTCGGCGCCGAGGTGCACATCTCGCAGACCGTCACCGACTACAACCAGCCGGACACCAACGGCCAGAACGGCTGCGCCTAT
>CAZTVU010000021.1:9000-38883 GCA_964617025.1 uncultured Planctomycetales bacterium
GCTCGACTGGCAGAAGACCTACGCCGCCGTCGGCGTCAATTATCGGTTTCTTGAGGCCGGCGTCGTTCGCCCGCCGGACCCAAGCCACTCCGGCTACGCCGGCCTGATCGTGCGCCACCCGCGCACGGCCGTCGCCTACAACGGCAACTACGTCTTCTTCATCGTCTGCGACGGCCGGTCGGCCAACAGCGTCGGCATGACCATGACGGAGCTGGGCAATTTCTGCGTGAACTATATCGGCGCAACCGACGGCGCGAATCTCGACGGGGGCGGTTCGTCGACCATGGTCGTCAACGGCGTGGTCAAGAACACGCCCTCCGACGGCTCCGAGCGGGCCGTCGCGAACGGCATGATGATGGTCGCCGTGCAGCCGAAGGTCCAGTCGTCCGTCTTTGCCGCGGGCCAGCAGGTTCAGACGCGATTCTCGACGTCCATGCGGCTCGGCCCCGGAACGAACTACGGCGCCATTCAGACCATGCCCGCGAGCGCCTCGCTGTCGATTCTCAGCCACTCGATCCAGGGCATCTATGCCAAGGGCGCCTTCTGGTGGAAGTGCCAGTACGGCACGATTTCCGGCTGGGTCGACGAGGCGGCGCTGACCTTCAACGCGACTCGAATCACGGCCATCTCGCCTACCCTGGGCAGCATGACCAAGCTGATCGTCGGCGACCCCGTCGACGTCGCCGTGACCTTCGGCCAGCCGGTCTCCGTCGCCGCCGGTCACCTGACGTTGACCAGCCCTCGCTGGGGACCGCAGGCACCGACCACGTTCAGTTACGACGCGCCGTCGAAGACCGCTATCTGGCGGTTCATCGGCCTGAAGCCGGAGACCTGGACGGCAACGGTCAGCGATGCCGTGGTGGACCTCAACGGTTTTTCGATTGACGGCGAAATCATCGACCCGACGAACCCCGCGTCGCTCCCCAGCGGCAACGGACAGCCGGGCGGCGCCGCTGTGTTCCAGTTCGGCCTTCGGACGATCTACGGCGATTTTGACCTGGACGGCGACGTGGACCTGGCGGATTTTGCCCGGTTCCAGGCGTGTTTCAGCGGCCCCAACGTGCCGGCAGCGCCGGGTTGCGCGGATGTGAACGCGGACGGCCCCCCGTGGGGTAGCGACAACGACGTCGACTTATCAGACTTCGCCGCCTTCCAGGTCTGTTTCAGCGGCCCCAATAACGCGCCCAATCCCGGCTGCTCGCAGTGATGCCGCGGCTTGACTTCGGGCACGCGTTTTGCGTAACCTTATGATATGGGATGGGTAGCCGCGTGCGTCGGGTCGCCGGCCGGGCCGCACAAGAGCGGCCGGCCCCGGCAAACTCTCGCGGACAAGCCTGTCGTTCGAAGTTCACTGGGGGGGCATCGGGGTAGCCGATCGTGCCGAGCGCGCTGTGATTCCACATTGGCTCCGCGCACGCCCCGGGAAGGTGCAGACATGAGACGCGTATTCCGTATCTGCCTGCTGGTCGCGGCGTTGCTCGTGATCGGCTGCCTGCCGGAGGGCCTCTTGCCCACGGGCACGGACGACGGCTCCGGCGGCGGGACCAACGCGCGTACGGTGCGCGAGACCTACGTGGACAACCCCGACATCCCTCAGACGGGGTCCGTCATCCCGGAGTTCGGCGCCTCGCTCGCGATCCGCGTCGTCAGCAAGAGCCCCGTCGAGGCCAACGTCACGATCCGCTTCTTTGTCGACGACACGCAGGTGCACCTAGCCGAGCTGCACCTGTCGGCGTTTGAAATCGCCAACGTGGTCGGGCCCGACCTCGCCACTGAGGCCGTGGCCACCGGCGCGTACGTCACCGGCCGGCCGACCCCCACGGTCACTTACGTCCTGATCCGCGACTTTGAGGGCGGCGAGACGAAGGACTACGTCATCGAGGATCCCAATACGTACACGCTCTCCCGGGCCGTCGTGCCTTCCGGCGCCGGCTCGATCACCCAATCGCCGGACAGCGAGACGTACGCCCCGGGCACGGCCGTCACGCTCACCGCCGTCCCGAACGAGGGTTATCGCCTGAGAGCGTGGTCGGGAACCGACGATGACACCTCTGCGGCCTTAACCAACACGGTCACCATGACGTCCAACCGACAGGTCACCGCCGAGTTTGAGCCCGTGCCGTGCGTCGAGTACCCGCTGACGACGCAGGTGATCGGCGCCGGCGGGACGCTCCTGCCACCGAGCGGGTCGTATTGCGCCGGGACGCAGGTGACTCTCACGGCGCAGCCGAACTTCGGCATGCAGCTGAAGGCCTGGCACGGCACCGATGACGACGAGTCCACGGCCCTCACCAACACGGTCACGATGACCTCGGCCCGGAGCGTCGCGGTCGAGTTCAAGCCCGTCCTGCCGCAGCATCGGCTGGTCGCGGGCGTGAAGGGCGGCCACGGCACGATCGAGCCGACCGGGGGCATCTTCGACCACGGGACGGTCGTCACCCTGGTCGCCACGCCCGATACCGGCTACCGGGTGAAGGCCTGGACCGGCACGGACGACGACGAGTCGACCGGCGGCACGAACACCGTGACCATGAACACCGACAAGACCGTCGCGGTCGCGTTCGAGGCCAGGCCGGCCGGCCCCGTGCTGAACCTCCAGGCCCTACCCGGAGACGGCGACGTGACCCTCACGTGGGACCCCAGCGAAAACGCCACCGGCTACAAGGTGTATCGTCTTGACGGCGAGGGCGTCGCCGAGGATGTCGGCGATCAGACGTCGATCGTCATTCCCGAACTCGAGAACGGCGCGCGGTACTGCTTCATGGTGACGGCCTACAACATCGCCGGCATCGAGGGCGAGGGCGCGACGGTGTGCACCATGCCTCGAGTCGGGGTCGGCGGGCTGATCGCCTACTACTCCAACGGCATCGCGATTTTCGAAGGCCCCGTGTACAACGGCGTCGCTGCGGAATGCTCCGCGTCCGGCGGCAATCTCTACGAGGGACAATGCACGTCCGCGGACGCCTCGCCGATCGACTGGACCGCCACGGCGGGCTTCCAGGTGATCTGGAAGGGCTACATCTACGCCCCGGTCGGCGGCGAATACCGCTTCACCTCGGAAGTTCCCCTGAGCGGCGTCATTCGCATCGAGCTCAAGGGCATCGTCGTCGCCGACTTCAACGGCACCGGCGGCAACTACGACCACACGCTGACGCTGGAGGAGGGATCCTGGACGCCCGTCTCGATGTCGTTCGCACCGAACGGCGGCGCCAACACCATGGTCCTCGGCTGGAAGCGCCCCGGCCGCAACTGGGAGCCGATCCCCCGGCAGTACCTGGCCATCGTGACCGCGCGGACGGACATCGACGTGGACGGCGACGTCGACCTGACGGACTTCTACTACTTCAACAACTGTTTCAACGGCCCGAACAAACCGCCGGCCCTATCGGCGTGCGATCGCGCGGACTTCGATGAGGACGGCGACGTCGACCTGAACGACTTCGACACCGGCTTCCAGCCGTGTTTCAACGGACCGAACCGGCCGCCGGTCTGCTACTGAGGCCGCGGGGGCTGCTTGCGTGGACTGGGCGCGGACGCGTGTGATGGTTACGGGCGGGGCCGGGTTCCTCGGCTCGTTCGTGTGCGAACATCTGCGACGGCGCGCCCTGCCGGAAAACAACCTCTTCGTCGTCCGCCGGGCGGACTTCGACCTCACGCGTGAAGCCGACGTCGAGGCCGCGTATGAAGCGGCCCGGCCCGACCTCGTCATCCACCTCGCCGCCGAGGTCGGGGGCATCGGCGCCAACCGCGCCAACCCCGGTCGCTTTTTCTACGCGAACCTGGCGATGGGCCTTCACATGATCGAGGTCGCCCGTCGCCGCCGCGTCCGCAAGTTCGTCCAGGTGGGCACGATCTGCGCCTATCCGAAGTTCACGCCGGTGCCCTTCCGCGAGGACGACCTGTGGAACGGCTACCCCGAGGAGACCAACGCCCCGTACGGCATCGCCAAGAAGGCCCTCCTCGTCATGTGCCAGGCGTATCGGGCGCAGTACGGCCTCAACGCGATCTACCTGCTGCCCGTGAACCTCTACGGCCCGCGCGACAACTTCGACCCGCGGTCGTCGCACGTCATCCCCGCGCTGATCCGCAAGTGCGTCGAGGCCCGCGAACGCGGCGACGCCGCCATCACCTGCTGGGGCGACGGCTCGCCCACCCGCGAGTTTCTCTACGTCGAAGACGCCGCCGAGGGGATCGTCCTCGCCGCCGAGCGCTATGACGACGCCGACCCCGTGAACCTGGGCAGCGGCCGCGAGATCGCCATACGCGACCTTGCCGCGATGATCGCGAGGCTCACCGGCTTTGCCGGCCGTATCGACTGGGACACCACCCAGCCCAACGGCCAGCCCCGCCGCTGCCTCGACACCACGCGCGCCCGCGACCGCTTCGCCTTCACCGCCCGCACATCCTTCGAGGACGGCCTCAAACGAACGATCGACTGGTACCTTCAACACCGGCCGACCGCGGCGAACCACACGGCCTTGCCCCAGGCGCCGGTGGATTCGAGCACCGTCCGGTAGTTGCGGTCCTTCCAGAACCGGCGGAAACCGTTCCAATTGCGCACATGATTTCGCTGACGCGTTCGTCATATTTGTGGAGGGTGACGACATCCACATGATCTTTCGCCGCGTTGGGCTCATTCCGCAGAAAGTTGCTGTTTCCGGCCGGTTCCGGCCCGCATCGCAGAGCGCCGGGGTCGGCCTCGCGAACCGCCTGGGCCCCGGGAATGAGAATGGTATTGATGTGCCGGCTCGTCGTGCCCGAGAAAAACTGATCGAGGTTCGACTCGTTCCCGAGGCCCCGGTCCCGGATGCTCGCCTCGTATCATCCCAGGGCGGCGCATGCGAACCGTTTCCAGCCAGTGGCCCGGCGCCACGGACGTCCCGGGGCTGAGCGCCGTTGGCCCGGGCCGGAGCGTACACGTGTGCGGCGAACAGCCGAAAAGCCCGGCCGTCGCCGAGGCCACGACCGCGCCAATCGCCGTCCCGTTGTATTGCGACGGTCCGGTCGGCTGAACGTCCACCCGGTTGATGTCGATTCGCTCCCCCGCCACGCCGGCGGCCTGCAGCCGCGCGACGACCGGATGAGCAGAGTCTTTCATCGAAACATGCGCTCAGGATGCGCGTGTGTCGGGTTATTGCCACAGGCCGCCCCGGGGCTCTGCGTTCGTACACGCCGAGAGCCGGGGCCGACGCCCCGGGCGAGTCTCGGTCATCCGTACGGGCCCGGGAACGAAACTCTCGAACCGAAGACGGCGTTAATGGCCGTGCTCGTGCTCGGCGCAGTGGGGACAGAGGAACCGAGCGGCACGGGAGCGCTTGCCCCCGGCCTCGGGCGCCGCGAGCTCCTCGGGGAACTGATGCCCGCAGCAGCGGCAGGTGCGCGGGTTGGTCTCGGCGACGCGCTGAGCCCACCAACCAGCGACGAGCCCGGGCAGCACCCCGTGACCCTGACACAGCGGGCAGGCCTCATAAAACCGCCGGAGGACGGCATCGCGGATGAACTCCGACTTGTCGGGCAGGCGGGCGAGCGTCTCGGCCAGATGGGCATCCACCCGAAACGAGACGACGACCTGTTTTTCCTTTGCCATGAAGGACCTCCGGCCGGGGCCGTTTCGCGACGCCCCCCGCTTTGCGTATTATGATCCGGCGGGCGAGAACGGACAAGGAGACGGCGACGTGCTCGGCGACCTCGACCTGTTTGCCCTCTATCGCTGGCTGCTGGCGATCGTATGCACGGTGTGCGGCCGTGCGCCTCTGGCAGACGATCTACGGCTGGTGGGTGTATCTCTGGTCGCCGCAGCCGGGGTTCGGCACGCTGAGGCGGTACCTGTTCGTGCAGGCGCTGCGGGTCCGCGCCCGGCGATTCGCGGGCCCCCTGCTCGAGATCGTCGTCTTGTCGGCGGTGTTGATCGGTCTGCTCTGGTTGCATCGGCACCTGGGATATGTAGGGTAGAAGGCATGGGCGAACCGTCGAAGGACATGCCCCCGGCGCTGTCGGACCTTCCGCCCGACGAGCTGCTGCATTACGGCCTGCAGCTCGGGCTGAACCTCCACGCCGGGATGGCCCCGGGCGAGATGCTCCGGCGGATCCGCGAGCGGCAAGAATTGCTGCTGGAGCTCGACCGGCAGGCGCTGCTCGATATCTGCGTGTGGGCCCGGCGGCCGGTGCGGCAGTCGGCCAGCAAGGAGGAACTGGCCCGCGAAATCGCCGGCGTCACCCGCATGCACTTTGAGGGGCTTTCGCACGCGGGGCTGGTCGCGCTGGCCCGGCTTCGCGGGGTGGCGGCGTGCGACGGCGACGCGGACGCCGTGATCGTGGAGCGGCTGAACCGGATCGAGCCGCTGCTCGACAAGCTGCGGCGGAAGCGCCGGGCGCTGGTGGGCTCGCTGATCGGCCGGATCCTCGACGGCCGGCCGCACGCGGAAGAGGGCGAGTATCGCTTTCTGCCGGAGGAAGGGGGCGCGACGAAGCTCCGCGAGCAGATCGAGGAAGCGGGCGTCGTCGGGGGGCTGGCGCGGCGGATCAAGGGCGTCGCGGACGATTACGTGCGCGAGAAGCTGGACGAGATCGAGCGGCGGATCGACCGCAAGCTGGACGAGATCGATCGTCGCCTGGCGGAGTGGCGCGATCAGGAGATCGCGAACCGCCTCCGCATCATCAAGATCACGCTGATCGCCTCGATTCTTGTGGCGGCCTTGAGTTTGGGCTATAGTGCGTTGCGGTCATGGATGATCGGACCCGCGGAGACGCCGACCGCGGCGCCGTCGGAAGGCGCGCGGAGCGCCTCGCCGTCGGCGGATACCCGATAGGGTCTTCGAGCATCCGGGGGATGTGCGATGTATGAACACCTGAGCGCCCGCGTGGAGAAGGTCATCAAGCTGGCGAACCGTGTGGCGCACGAATACGGCCTCGAGTACGTCGGCACGGAGCACGTGCTCCTGGCCATCGCGGAAGAGGGAACGGGGATCGGCGTCCAGATCCTCAAGAACCACGGCGCCGACAAGGCGCGCATCAAGGCGCAGATCGACAAGCTGATCCAGAAGAGCATGGAGGACACGTGGGTCTTCGGCCGGCTGCCGGGCACGCCGCACTTCCGCAACGTCGTGGCTCGCGCGATCGAGGAGGCGCGCGACCTCGGCTCGAAGGAGGTCTGCACGGAGCACCTGCTCCTGGGCCTGCTGCGGGAGAAGGGCAGCGTGGCCTACAACGCCCTGACCGAGCTGGGCCTGAGCCTCGCGAGCGTCCGCAAGGAGATCGCGCAGGCCCGCGCGGCCGAGCCGTCGCCGTAGCCGGAGCGGTTCTGCGGCCCTCGTCGCAGGTTCGCCCGCCCGTTGCGGCCGGCAGGCGCGACGCCGGGAGCTGCGAAGCGTACCGTTCCTGTATCCGTATGCAGTCGACTTTGATGTGAGGACACAGATGATGTCGAACCGAAAACAGATGACGCGACGGTGCTTTCTCAGACGCACGTCGGCTGCGGTGGCGGCCCTTGGCCTTGGCGGATCCTCGCTGGCACCGGCGCGCACCGCGCTGTCCGTCCGACGGACGATCGGCGCAAACGACCGGATCGTCCTCGGGCTGATCGGCGCCGGCGGGATGGGGACGGTTGACATGCGGGCGGCAATGGCCGAGCCGAACGTCCTGATCGGCAGCCTTTGCGACATCGCGGAGTTCCGGCTCAAGGCCGCCGCCGAGGTCACGAAGGGCCAGCCCGGCGGCCCGGCGAAATGCCTGTACGGCGACTACCGACCGATGCTGGACGACAAGGACATCGACGCCGTCATCAGCGCCACGCCCGATCATTGGCACTATCGTGTCTTCGTGGACAGCATCCTGGCGGGAAAGCACGTTTATCAGCAGAAGCCCTTCTGCCACACGCTGGAGCAGGGCATCGAAATGGTGCGGGTGGCCCAGGCGAACCCCGGCTGCGTCGTGCAGATCGGCACGCAGCGCCGCAGCGGCCGGCATTACCCGAAGGCCAAGGCCCTGATCGACGAGGGCAAGATCGGCGACATCACGTTCGTCCGCTGCTGGGACACGCGCAACTGGGTCCGGCACGACCCGTTCACACCGTACAAATACGAGGGCAAGCTCGACTGGGACCGGTTCCAGCTTCCCTGCGAGCACAAGGTCGAGTACGACGACCGGCGTTACTTCGCCTGGCGGTGGTACTGGGACTACGCCGGCGGCCTCGTCACCGACGTGGGCATCCACGTGATGGACGTCGTCCACTGGCTGACCGGCAAGGACACGCCCAAGACGGTCGTCTGCCACGGCGGCGTATACGGGCTGAAATACTGGGAAACGCCGGACGTCGTCAACGCGCTCTGGGACTACGGTACGCACTCGGTCGCCTTCCTGAGCAACTTCAACAACGGCTTCCTGGGCGACGGCCTGGCGATCTACGGCACGAAGGGCACGCTCGAGGTCCGCAGCCACGACATCTACGTCACCAGCGAGGGCCAGCGCGAGAAGATCGCCGAGTTCAAGGCCGACAACGCCAGCCACGAGGGCAACTGGATCAAGGCCATCCGCGGCATCGAGAAGGTCAACGCCCCGGTCGAGCTCGGGCTGAAGTCTCTGATCCCGTCGCTCATCGCGAATCAGGCGTACCGGTCCGGCCGCAAGCTCGCGTGGGATCCCGTGCAACAAAAGGCGGTGCCGGCGTGAGCCGCAGGCTCGCGGGAATCTTCACGCCGAACATGGTGCCGCTCGACGACCGCGGCGAAATCCACGAGGCCGAGCTGCGCCGCTACGTCGACTGGCTGATCGGCTGCGGAATCAGCGGGCTCTATCCCAACGGAAGCACGGGCGAGTTCCTGCGGTTCAGCTTCGAGGAGCGCAAGGCGATCGTTCGGATCGTCGCCGAGCAGGCGGCGGGGCGCGTACCGATCCTGGCCGGGGCGGCCGAGGCGAACGTCCGGACCACGCTGGCGGCCTGCGAATACTACCATGGCCTCGGGGTCGACGCCGTCGCAATCGTCCCCCCCTACTACTACAAGGTCGGCCCGGAGTCGGTCTACGCGTACTTCGCCGAGATCGCGAGGAACACGCCCGTCGACGTCACGCTCTACAACATCCCGCAGTTCGCCAACGACATCCCCAACGCGATCCTCAAGCGGCTGTGCGAGTTTGAGCGGATCATCGGCATCAAGGATTCGAGCCGCGACTTTCCCCGGTTTCTCAACATGATGAACGGCGTGCGGCGGCTGCGGCCGGACTTCAGGTTTTTGCTCGGCTGCGAGGAGATGCTGCTGCCGGCCCTGATCATGGGGGCCGACGGCGGAACCGTCGCCACCAGCGGCGTCGTGCCGGAGGTGCTGATGGCGATGTACGACCGGTTCCGGCAGGGCCGGCTGGACGAGGCCCGGACGATCCAATACCGGCTGCTCGACCTGATCGAGGTCCTCATCTTCGGCGCCGACTTCCCGGAGGGTGTGCGGCAGGCGCTGCGGATTCGCGGCTTCGACATGGGCGCCGGCCGCCAACCCCTGTCGGCGGCGCAGCAGCTCGACCTCAATGCCGTGCGACACGCCCTGCGGTGCCTGCTGAGCGAATACGGATTCACCGAACGCCCGGCGACCGGCTGCGATCCCGCAACAACCGCCGTCCGCAGCGCCGACGTCGAACGGATCGTCCGCGATGTCATGCGCCGGCTGCACGGCTGAGCCTTTCGGCAACCCGGAACGGTCCGCTTTCGGAGATCCCCTGCCGGCCGTCGGGCCTTCGCTCACATCCCCGGCGATCGCTCGCCGCCGGACAGAAGCCGGCCGATCTGGGACACCAGCATCCCGCCCAGCATCACCGCCGCTCCGAACGACTCGCGCGGGCCGAAGGTCTCGCCGAGCAGGCAGTACCCGGTGAGGGCAGCGAAGACCGTCTCGAGACTCAGCAGCAGGGCGGCGTGACCCGGCGGGGCGTCGCGCTGGCCGACGATCTGAAGCGTGTACGCGATGGCCACGGAGATCAGCCCGCCGTAAAGGATCGGAATGCCGGCCGCCCACACGGCCGCGGCCGTAATCGGCTCCGTGAACGCGGCCGCGACGAGGCTGGCCACCGCCACCACGGTGAACTGGGTCACACCGAGCCGCAGCGGGTCATGCCGGGGCGCGAGGCGGCCGATCAGCAGCACGTGGACCGCCCACACGACGGCGCAGGCCATCACCAGACCGTCGCCCGGGTTGAGGCGCATCGGCCCCGTCACGCTGAGGAAGTAGAGGCCGACGACCGCCAGGGCGGCCCCGACCCACGTGGCCCCGCCGGTGCGCCGGCCGACGACCAGGCCGAGGATCGGGACGAGCGGAACGTACAGCCCGGTGATGAAGCCGGCCTTGCCGGCGGTGGTATGCACAAGGCCGGCCTGCTGGAGGCTCGCGGCGACGAAGAGCACGACGCCGGCGACGGCACCGCCGAGAGTGTGCCGATTTCGACTCCGGCCCGAGGGGTCGGATACGCCGGACTCGGCGCCGGCCGAACGCCGGGATCGAACGGCAACAAACGTCCCCAGCGCAAGCGCCCCGAGCGCGAAGCGGATGCCGTTGTACGTCATCGGCCCCAGGTGCCGCATCGCCGCCCGCTGCGCGACGAACGCCGCACCCCACAACACGGCGGCGAACAGGAGGATCGCGTCGGCACGTAAAGCTCTGTACTTCATTCTGTCGGATCGGCGGTATCGAGGCTATCAGGGACGGAACACGTCAAGTTCAAAACCCGCTATCGGCGTGTAATGCGTTGTGTTGCCGGCGACGAGTTTCCGGCGGTTCTCCACCGCAGTCGCGGCGACGAGGGAACCGGCCGGGCTCATGGCCGCGGCAAGGCCGTATTCCTCCATGCAGACGGCCGCGCGATGGCCGATGTTCTCGCTCCGCGGCAGCCGATCGACGTGCAGAGACCCGAGAAAGACCCGGATGCTTTTCACCTCCCGCCTGCTCCGCGCGCCCTGCAGCAACTCCATGAACGTTACGACCGAGATCGCGCGACTCGGCGTTGTCGATCACGCCGGCGGCCTTCGGATTTCCGCGGAGAAGCCGGACGAGGACGTCGATGTCAAACAGCACGGATTCGCCCCCTTCGCAGCGGCCGAACGTACCCGCCTGCATGGCCCAGGTCGTTGCGATCGGCCCACGTTCCGAACGCCGTATGCTCCGCCGCGCTGCACGCCGCCGGTTCCCCTCCCTCGCCGCAGGGCCGCATGATCGCCTTGGGGCGCTGCCGGTCGTACACGGTGACTCGCTTCCTGCGGTTCCTGCGGTCGATCGCCCGCGGGGTCTTCGCCGCGCGTTTTCGCAGGTCCATAAACATCGCCTTCATAACAAACCCCCGGAATGACCACTGGACGTACACACTTCCCCGCCGCAGGCAACCGCAAAGGGTCGCGCTCCGTCGGGGACAGCCTTGAATCATGCCCTCCACCCCGGGCCGCGGACGACGCGACCCGGCTTCGCACCGGTGTGGTCGCCGTCGCGGATCACCGGCACCCCGTTCACCAGCACGTGAACGACGCCGGTGGCGTACTGGTGCGGCCGATCGAACGTGGCGTTGTCGCGGATCGTGGCCGGGTCGAAAACCACCATGTCGGCGAAATGGCCGGGGACCAGGCGGCCGCGTCGGCGGATCTTGAGGGTGTCGGCCGGCAGCGATGTCAGCCGCCGGATTGCCTCCTCAAGCGGAATGACCCGTTCGTCGCGGACGTACCGGCCGAGCAGGCGGGCGAAGCTGCCGTACGTTCGCGGATGGCGGTTTCGCCGAAGGAAGACGCCCTCGGCGGAGATCGAGCCGCCGTCGGAGCAGAAGCTCATCCACGGCAGGCGAATCTGCCGGCGGATGTTGTCCTCGGACATCGAGAAAAAGACGGCCTGCACGCGGCTGTCGTCCTCGACGACGAGGTCCATCGCCGTATCCTCCGGCGGCGTGCCGCGCCGGGCGGCGACCTCGGCCAGCGACTTGCCCTGGAGCGGCCGGAGGTGCTCCTGACGGAAGCCGACGAGGAGGATGCCCTCCGGCCCGCCGGCGCACAGGTAGCCGTTGTCCCACGTCGTGCCCGGCTCGTTCATCTCCTTCTTCACGCGGGCGCGGATCGCCGGGTCCTTGAGACGCTCGACCCACGCGCGATGGCCGCCCTCCTGGACCCACGGCGGCATCACCGCATCGAGGCCGGTGGAGCTCGCGTGGTAGGTGTACATGTCGGCAGTGATACGAAGGCCGTCGCGCCGGGCCTGCTCGATTCGCTCGATCAGGGTACCAAGCTTGCCCCAGTTCTGCCGGCCGGAAGCCTTCAGGTGTTGGTCCCGGGCGGCGGCGTTCGCCTCGCGCGCGATCGTCAGGAACTCGTCGAGGGCCTCCAGCAGCCGGTCGCCCTCGTTGCGGATGTGCGAGATGTACAGGCCGCCGCACTGCGCCGCGGCCCGCGCCAGGGCGATCAGCTCCGCGGTGCCGGCGTAGGCGGCGGGCGCGTAGATCAGCGACGAGGAAAGACCCATCGCGCCCTCGGCCATCGCGTCACGGACAAGCCCGCACATGGCCTCCAGTTCGCGGTCGGTGGGCGGCCGGTCGGCGTAGCCGATCTCGTGGATGCGGACGGTGGTGGCGCCGACGAACGAGGCCACGTTGGTCGAGACGCCCCGCGCGACAAGGTGCTCCAGGAACTCGCCGAGCGTCGTCCAGGCGATTTCGTACCGGATGTCGCCCTGCTGCTCGAGGTCCTCCTTCTTCATGGCCTCGGTCCAGGGGCCCATCGAGCTGCCTTCGCCCATCACCTCAAGCGTGACGCCCTGGCGGATGTCGCTCTGCGAGCGGCCGTCGTGAAGGAGATCATCGCCGGCCCAGCTCAGCATGTTGATGAAACCGGGGGCAACGGCCAGGCCGCGGGCGTCGATCTCCGTTTCGGCCCGGTGCAGTCCCGCGTTGCCCACGAAGGCGATGGTGTCGCCGCGAACGCCGACGTCCACCACCCGGCCCGCCCCGCCGGTGCCGTCGTAGACGGTGCCGCCGCGTATCAGAACGTCATATGTGTCGGTCATTGATTGTCCTCGTTCGCGGCGGTTCGGGGGCGGCGCACAGGATAGGGGGTATAGGGTTTAGGGTTTGGGGTCTGCCGCCTTCGCGCCGTCTTGTCTCCTCGTGATGGGGGCAGGCACCGCAGGCGAGGTTTCGCGCGCCTGCGCCTTGCGCGGTATTCAGCGAGCCCTCGCGGGAAAGATCGCCGGAAGGCGCCGGTCCCCAGCAGGCTATAGCGTCCAGCCGTTCTGCCAGTCCATCTTGATGAAACGATCGGCCTCCGGGGCGTTCGTGGCCTTGAGGGCCCCGGCATCCCACTCGATCTTCCTGCCGACGCGGTAAGCGACGTTGCCGAGGAGCACCGTTTCGGCCAACGGGCCGGCGTAGGCGAACTGGCAGGATGTCGGCGTGCCCTTTCCCTTCTTGCAGGCCGCGATCCACTCGCGGTGGTGGCCGGGCGACGGGGGGATGAAGGGGTCGGGCCGCTTGAAGTCCTTTTGATCGGGCCCCAGCAGCACGATGTGCCGATGGTAATCCGCCTGAAGCATCGCCTTCTCGCCGATGAAGAGGACGCCCTCGCCCCAGGAGGGAACCTGAGCCTCCTTCAGGAGCGTGGGACGGCGGTCGCCGTGATACCACGTCAGCTTGACCGGAGGCAGGTCGCCGCGGGCGCCGAACTCATAACGGACGACCTGCCACGTCGGCGTGCTCTCGGGATGTACGGGAGGGCCTTCGGCCTCGACGGTCAGCGGATGCTCCAGCCGCAGCGCCCATTTCGGCAGGTCGATGAAGTGGCAGCCCATATCGCCGAGCGATCCGCCGCCGAAGTCCCACCAGCCGCGCCACTTCGCGGGCACATAGGCGGGATGATACGGGCGCTTGGGCGCCGGGCCGAGCCAGAGGTCCCAGTGCAGGCCCTCGGGGACGGGCGGCGTGTCCCGGGGGCGCTCGCCGCCGGCCCACGAGTCGCGGCCCATCCACACGTGGACCTCCTTGACCGGGCCGATGGCTCCCGACTGTACGATCTCGACAACGCGGCGATAGTTGTCGCCGGCGTGGATCTGCGTGCCCATCTGCGTGACGAGGCCGGTCTTCGCGGCCAGTTCCGTGACTTTGCGAGCCTCGTAGACGGTGTGCGTCAGAGGCTTCTCGCAATAGACGTGCTTTCCGGCCTGCAGGGCCAGGATCGTCGCGGGGGCGTGCGTGTGATCGGGCGTGGCCACGACGACGGCATCGATGTCCTTCTGGTCGAAGACCCTGCGCATGTCGGTGTAGAACTTCGCCCGAGGGAAACGTTCCCGGGCGCCGGCTGCCAGCTTTTCGTCGACGTCACACAGCGCAACGATCTCCTCGTGCGCCACCTGGTTCAGGTTCCACGCGCCCTGATTGCCCACGCCGATGACGGCGATTCGGAGCTTGTCCACGGACGGCTGGGACCGCAGCACGCGACCGGCCAGTGCCACGCCGGCGCCGACGAGGACGGATCGCTTCAGAAACGTACGACGAGAGCTTCGGTACGGCATCGGTGATCTCCTGCGGAAAACCTCAAGTGTTCTATCGTCGGTGCGGGGATCGGCGATGTCAACTTCGTCGCGGCACATCCGAATGCCGGGCCCCCGTGCGGCCGAGGGCGGATCAGGGCGCCCGAAGGTGCCGGCGGAAGAATGCCAGCAGGTTCGGCAGGTCGATCTCATGCGCCCCGTCGTGAACATCGAGCTCGACGTTCCGAAGGCCGCCCAGGTCGCCATAGATGACGCGGATCTCGTCCATGGCCCCGGCGGCGAGCGCCGGCGTGAAGTCCGCGGCAGGCTCGCGGCGACCGTTCTGGCACTGGAGGGCGCGCGGGGCGATCAGTGAGTAGATGTCGGCGTACTCGACCCGGTCGCGAAGGCCGTCGAACTTCCAGCACATGCAGTGGCCCTGCTCCATCTGGTCCATCCGCGTCAGGAACCCGCTGCTGACGGTCGCGCGGATTCGCGTGTCCATGGCGCCGAGCCACATCGCCATCTCGCCGCCCAGGGAAAGCCCGCCGCAGCCGATCCGCGCGCGGTCGACCTCGGGCAGCGATTCGAGGTAGTCCACACAGCGCATCAGATCCCACAACCGCTCGCCCATCAGCGAGCGGCCCTGCTCGGACACCTCGTGCTGACCGACGTCGGCCGCAACGGTGACGAAGCCCTCCGCCGCCAGGGCGGCGGCGAAACCCTTGTAGATGGATGCGGCGTCGTGGACGCTGCGGCGGGTGCCGCCATGGCCGTGGATGCAGACGACGGCGGGGAACGGGCCGTGGCCGGACGCCGGAACCGCCACAAGGCATCGGATGCGGCGCCGGGGCGTGGAGTTGATCTCGATCTCGCGGAGCGTATGGACGTCGCCGGCGGCGGGCCGCGTTGTTTGCTCCGCGACGACCTTCGCGTCGAGCGGGATCGCCAAGCCGCGTAGATCGTCGATTCGCAGGAGGCGGGCGAGTTCGGTCCGCGTGCTCGCCTGCCACGCCGTGGCCTCGGCCGCGGAACGCGACGTGTATCGCAACGTGCGCCGGTCGGGCAGGCCGGCGAGGTAGTTCCCGACGGCCTCCGATGTCCGCAGATATCGCGGGTAGATGCGAATCGCATGCACCTCGCCGCGCATCGACGGGGCGATCCGGATCGTGCCGGGTCCGTTAACGTCGCCGAGCGCGGCGCCGAGACGGCCCCAGCCGTATTGCCGGACCGTGCCGCCGTCACAAAGGATACCGTCCACAACGAACGAGATGATCCGCGGGCCGCCGTCGACGACGATGACGACGTGGTGCAGGATGTTCGGAAACAGGACACCGTCGTCGCAATCCCAGCCGGCGGTGAAGCGGCCGTCGCACAAGTCGATCCGCAGCGTCCGGTCGGCGGTGGTCTGGACGGCGATGCCCCTGCCGTCCGGGCCGCGTCCGTCGAGAACGACCTGGCCCGCGGCGAGGTCGCGCAGGCGGAGCCACAGCTCGATGGTGAACCCGGCGCCCGTGCGCAGATCGGGCACCGGCGGGGCCGGAAACTCGCCCAGGATGCCGAGGGCCTCGGTCGCGGCGTGCAGGGCGTCAACCTTTCTGCGGGCCGCCTCGGCGGGCGGCGACGCAACGGCCCTGGCCGGGACGATCGCAAACGACGAGCCGTCGGCGACGCGGCGAACGGCGCCCTGACTCCAGAGCCCCTCGAAGAGCGTTCGGTCCACCTCGTGCACGCGGGCGACGGTCTTCTGCGTCTCGGTGACCCAGTAACGGCCGTCCTGTTCGATCAGGTCGGGATAGCTGATGCGGACATCGGGATCGGCGTCGTAGAGCAGGATTTCCGGCTGCGACCAGTGAATGAGGCCGTGCTTTTCCACGCCGCCGGCGACCCAGGCCGGGTTTCGATGTTCAAAGGTCTTGCCGCCGTGGTTGTGATACCAGAGGAGGTAGCGACCGTTTGTCGTCTTCCAGAGACGCGGGCAGGCGCGAGGGTGGCGGATGAGCCGGCCGCCGGGCGTGTACGTCGCGTAGGCCGGCGCGGCCCAGGTGCGGCCCCCGTCGCGGCTGTAGGCATGGCACGGATGGCCGTCGATGGTGCGATAGACGCAGTAGAGCGACCCGTCGCTGAGGACGACGAGGTTCTGCTCCTCGGCGATCGGCCCCCGGGGGGCGCGGAGGCCGATGTCGCCATCGGGCAGCATAGTCCATGTGTGCCGTGAGGGGTCGGGTTCGGTCAGGAGGTTGTCGGAGCGGAAGAACCATCCCTCGCTGCGGTCGACGAGATACTTGCCGATCTTGCTGAACCCGAAGAAGACGCTCGGGCCGGCGACGATCGGCTTGCCGATGCCCCAGAGCATCTGGACCTCGCCGCCGAAATCGTTCTCGCGGTCCATCTGCGTCTGGCGGACCGGCAGGCGAAACCGGCAGGGCGACCAGGTGCGGCCGTTGTCGTCGGAGTATTTGTAGACGTACCAGCCGAGCATGTCCGCGCGGATGCCCTTGCGGTCCCTCAGGGTGTCGATGCGATCGCCGTTGTAATCGTAGAAGACGTAAACGCGGCCGGAGGATGTCACAAGCGGCATGGCCCACGAGGCCTCGGGGCCGTCGGCGGGCTCGATGTCGATCAACGGCGACCAGGTCCGGCCCTTGTCGCGGCTGATGGTGGCAACGACATGCTGGCCGCGCTGGCCCTCGACGCCCCGGCCGGTCGTCAGGGTGCAGAGCCAGTGGCCGTCCTTCGTAACGACGACGTAGGGCTGGTCGCAGTAGCCCTCGTCGGGGATCGTGTGGCCGTTGCGGATGTCGCGGGGGTCAAGCCGGCCAAGGCCCGCGTGCCCGGGAGAGCAGCCGATCACAAGACCCAATAGCACGCAGGCGACGACCGGGGTTCTCATACTCGATCTCCGTATCGGATGGCCGCTCTTCGGCATGGGCACTCCTATGAAGCCGTTTCGTGTAGGATACCGTTGCCGGGAACGGGGTGCGAGGGCGACAGGGAATGCCGGATTCGAGGAGGCGATCATGTCGAGCCGTGTCTGGACGGTCGTGCCGGTGTTTGCGTGGGCCCTCTCCGTTGCGTCCGGGCACAGCCCGGCCGACGAGGCGGCGGGGGCGAAGACGGCGTTTTCGGATATTCGTTGCGCGCGATCCGTCGTCCGTCGGTGCCTGTGGACTGCGGTGGCAACGCCCCCGCTGTGCATCGGACGGTCTGCCGCAAGCGGGCGTGTCACGGCGCACCGCAGGAAAAGCGGCGGTAACGCCGCCGCACTCCAGAATGCGCGGGTCGCGCGCGGCACGACGGGCGGGGCGAGAGCCGCCCAGGTCGAGGTCGGAGTAGAGTCTTCCAGCGCAGCCGGTGAGCAAGACACGCGCGTCGTTCGATGGCGGCCAAAGGCTGCGCCGGATCGTTCCGCCTCGTTCGCCGTCCTGCGCTGGGCCCGAACCACCCCGGGGGCCACCGAATGCGTTGCGAACCAGCCCGGACTTTGAGCTGCCCGTTGATTCGCCTTTGCGATCAGACGATCAGCGACGTGCCTTCCATCTCCTTCGGCGGATCGAGGGCCATCATCCGCAGGAGCGTCGGGGCGATGTCGGCGAGGCGGCCGTCCTCGCGGAGCGTGTGTCCCCGGAACCGATCGTCGACGACGAGCAGGTCGACGTCGTAGGTCGTGTGGGCAGTGTGCGGCCCGCCGGTGGCCGGGTCGATCATCTGCTCGCAGTTGCCGTGGTCGGCGGTGATGACGAGTGCGCCGCCCGCCTTTTGCACGGCGGCCACGACGCGCCCGACGCACGCGTCGACCGCCTCGACGGCCCGGATCGCCGCTTCGAGCACGCCGGTGTGGCCGACCATGTCGCCGTTGGCGTAGTTGAGGACCATCAGATCGTACGCGTTCGACTCGACGGCCTGGACCATCGCATCGGTCACCTCGAACGCGGACATCTGCGGCCGCTGGTCGTACGTGGTGATGTCGCGCGGCGAGGGAACGAGCCGGCGGTCCTCGCCGGGAAACGGCTCGTCGCGGTAGTCGTTGAAGAAGAAGGTCACGTGGGGAAACTTCTCCGTCTCGGCGCAGCGGAACTGGCGCAGGCCCAGGCCGCTGATGTACTCGCCGAGAAGCCCCCGCATCTTCGGCGGCTTCTCGAAGGCGACGTTCACCGGCAGGCCGGTCTCGTAGGCGGTCATCGTCGCGTAGTAGAGGTCGAGCTTGCGCCCGCGGTCGAAGCCGAACGTCTTTTCCGTGCCGTCCTTGTCCTTTGCCCGGAAGGGGAACGTGTCGAGGACGAAGGCCTTGGTGATCTCGCGCGGGCGATCGCCGCGGAAGTTGAAGAACACGACGCTGTCGCCGTCGCGAATGACCGCGGGCTCCGAGCCGTTCGGGCAGACCCAGGTGGGCTCGATGAACTCGTCGCCGGGACGGTTCGCGTCGGTCGGATGGTCGTAGTAACGACGAAAGGCCTCCTCGGCGGACTCGACGCGGTGGCCCTCGCCGAAGACCAGCATGCGATAGGCCTTCTCGACGCGGTCCCAGCGGTTGTCGCGGTCCATCGCGTAAAAGCGGCCCACAACGGACCCGACGCGGCCCGCGCCGATCTCGCGCAGCTTCGCCTCGACCTGGCGGTTGTACTCGATCCCGCTGTCGGGCGGGCTGTCGCGGCCGTCGCCGAAGGCGTGGACGATGACCCGGTCGCCGGGAACGCCGCGCCGCCTGCAGAGCTCGACGACGGCGTACAGGTGCTCGAGGACGCTGTGGACGCCGATGTCGGAGTAAAGACCCATCACGTGCACGGAACCGCCGGTCCGGATCGCACGGTCGGCGGCGCCGCAGAGGGCGGGATTCTCGAAGAAGGAGCCGTCGCGGATGCGTCGCGAAATCCGCATGACCTCCTGGTCGACGATGCGACCGGCGCCGATGTTCTGGTGGCCGACCTCACTGTTGCCCATCGTGCCGGCGGGCAGCCCGACATCCTCGCCGGAGCATCGGACGAGCGTGTGGGGATACTCCTCCATCAGGCGGTCGGTGTTGGGCGTCCTGCCGAGGTAGACGGCGTTGGCCTTGTTCCACTCGGCGTACGGATTGTGGCCCCAGCCGTCGCGGACGATCAGAACGATGGGGCGCTTCTCGAACTTGGGCATGTTATGCGGACTCCAGGGGCCTCCTTAGGGCCGGCACTCACCACTGGCCGCCCGGGCCTTCGGGCCAAGCCGGCCATTATAGGCCGACGAATCCCGTCGGCCCGCCCGGGGCAGTCGGCCGCATTGTAGCGGCTTTCGGCGGGGCGTCGAATCGTCGCTCCTCAGCACATCGCTTCGTTGAACGGGTTCTGAAATCCGCGCAGCTTGTCACCGGGTCGAACCGGGGCGCGGTACTCAGTCGCGATCGTTGCCGGGGTCGTCCTGTTCGGGCGGAGCCGTGCCGTCCACACGGACGCGCTCGACGTGCTCGGCCCGACCGGTGATCGGGTTCACCCGGACGAGCACACCGCACATGCGCGGGTCGTTGGTGGCGACGTCAAAGGGCGTCGGCACCGCCGTGGTCATGGCACGCAGCACACGATCCTTACGCCGGCCGAGCACGCCGTCATACGGGCCGGTCATGCCCACATCGGTAATGTAGGCCGTGCCGTTCGGCAGGATGCACTCGTCGGCCGTGGGGACGTGCGTATGCGTGCCGAAGACGGCGCTGACACGACCGTCAAGGTGCCAGCCGAGGGCAATCTTCTCGCTGGTCGCCTCAGCGTGGATCTCGACGACGATGACCTTGACGTCGGGCGGCAGCTTCGCCAGGACGGCATCGACGGTCCGAAAGGGACAGTCGACCGGCGTCCGCATGTACAGGCGGCCCAGCAGGCTGATGACGGCGACGCGATGGCCGTTGTGCGCCGGATAGACCAGGTGGTCGCGGCCCGGCGCGACCGGCGGGAGGTTGGCCGGGCGGATCATACGGTCGGACTGCGAGAGCAGCGGGATCAGGTCCGACCGGCGATAGATGTGGTCTCCCAGGGTGAGGACGTCGACGCCGTAGCGGAGAAACTTCTCGTAAAGCTGGGGCGTCAGGCCCGACCCGCCGGCGGCGTTCTCGGCGTTGCAGACCACGCAGTCGATGGAGTGTTCCTTGATGAACGCGGGCAGCACCTGCGACATCACATAACGGCCGGGCCGCCCCACAACATCTCCGATGCACAGCAGCGTCAATGCCATCCCGTGACCCTACAGGTTCCACGCCCGGACAAACGCCTTGAAGCTGCGGTCGTACGTCTTTTCGGCCTCCGGCGGAAAGCAGCAGCCGGGCAGTTGCTTGTGCGCGAGGTGATATTGGATGCATTCGCAGCACAGGCCGCGTCGCGAGCACGCACTATACGTACAGGTACACTCGTTGAGGTTGGTCTTCTGCTTGCATTCCATCGATCGTCTCCTGGGCTCGGGCATCGACAGTCTCGGATGGAATGAATCGCAAGTCAAGCGGCGGCACGGTCGATTCGCGACTCGCTCCCCTCAGTCCTCCGTCTCCTCGTCGCGCCCGACGTTGCGAAAGCGGACGTAGCGTGCCAGATTCCGCCACGCGACGTGCGTGGAATAACCCGCGGCAACCCACGCCACAACCGCCATCCCGATGACGAGCCGCGAAAGCGGGCGCTGCAGCAGGAGCGTGGAAACCGACCCGGCGGCCAGCAGCAGGAACGCGAAGGCGGTGAACAGGTCGCCCCACGGAAACACCAGTTCCTGCGGGAGGAACGTCCCCTTCCTCCGGGTCGGCCGGGCGATGTACTCGTTTCCGCACTCGGGGCACCGGCCGACCCACGGCAGCGTCCGCAGGTTGTAGCCGCATGCACCGCAGTAGATCGAATAATCGATCCCGCCCCGGTGCTGCTCAACGTCGTATGCCATGATCCGTCTCGGGCACTTGCGGACATCGGCACGGCCGGCGGCATTCCGCTCACCGGATGAGCGTCATCGCGGCCACGACGGGCGACGCCGGCGTCCCCCGGTCGCGGAAGACGACGCTCCGCACCAACCCGGGCTGCAGCGCGACCGTCAGCAGATTCAGATGCCAGGGCCTGCCCCGCAACGCCACCTCGACGTCAACAGCGGATGCAGGGCCGGTCCACTCGTCCGCCGTCCGGCCGGTGATCAACGGCACCGTCTGGACGCGGCCGTCGGCGTAGCGGATTTCATACTCCGCCACAGCGCCCCACGGACCCGTACCGGGATCGTCCGGCGCCCAGCCGGTCACGTTGCCCAGCACGCAGATGTATCGGCCCGCCTTGCCGACCGGCACCTCGACCTCTCGCGGAAGGATCTCGCACGCACCCGCTCCGTGCAGGACGACGAGGTTCTTGTCGTCGTTCCTCGCCGGATCAAGGATACGCATCGGCACGCCGCAGACCGTCAGATCTCCCGGCGACAGACCGGCAAAGACAAGCTCGCCCGGATTGGGGACTTTGAACGGCGCGGTCAGCGAGTTCGTCGTTGCCGCGCGGGACAGATCGAGCGGCACGCAGCGATCGTCGCCGAGTTCCTCCGGCGACGGAGTCGCCACGACCCCGGGGATCGGGCGCAGGGCCGGACCGGCCTCGTTCAGGTACGCCGCGACGCGCGATGCAAAGGTCAGGGTCGGCGGACCGGGCGGGCGTTTGACGCGCAGGCGGACGGTGCCTCCGCGACGGGCAATCTCCGGGTCGAGTCGGGCCATTGCGGGCTCGAGATGCGCTGCCGACGCGTCGCCGGCGGCGTCGGCGCCATCGAACGCCATCCCGACCGGCGCGTGAACGACCACGAACTTCGGCGGCGCGCGATCCGCCGGTCCGATCGTCACCTGCAACAGGTCGTCGGCCACGACGGCCGACATGTTCAGCCTTCCGAAGTGCGTGGGGGCCGCCTTCACGCGCACGCCCGGGGCCGTCGTGAGCCAGTGGTCCGGCACACAGGACAGGAGATGCAGTGCATCCGCCTGCTCGCGGAAGATCATGTTGCGAAGCGTCGTCACATAGAGGGCCGCCGCCCACAGGTGCGGTACGGTGTTCGACCAGGCCTCGCGCCTTCGCCAAAAGACGCCCTCGGGGAAGCCGTGGGTGCTCGTCGTATGGAGCAGAAACGAGTAGAAACCGTCGAGCGTTTCGTCGCGCTCACCGCGGACGAGGTGCGACTGGGTGACGAACTGCGACATGTACGGGTGGATCGCGCCGCTGCCGGGCGGGTTCCATTGGATGACGCCCTCGATGAAGCCGCCGGGGTTGCCCGTCGCCCGACCGAAGTCCGTGCGGACGAACCGGAGCGTCGCCGTCAGGCGCGGGTCGAGCGGATCGATGAGCGGCGTCGGGAAGATCGCCTCGAGGTTGCCCCAGTGGGTGCCGGCCTTCTCGTAGCTGGGCGGGATATAGGGCAGCCCCGTACGCTCGATCGCCTTCAGGATGCAGCGGCGGTAGTCGTCGATCTCTTTCTCGAGGGCATCGGCCTCCTCCGCCTTTTCGAGCACGCGGGCGGCGTACGCCACCGCCTGCATGCCGCGGAGGTTCTGCCAGTCGTAACCGACGATGTGGTGCCTGCCGTCCCACAGAAACTCGCCGTCGGCGACCGCATTGGGAAGGATGCCGAAGAAGGGCGAGGCGGGGTCCTTCTCCTGCCGGCGTGTCTGCTCAACCCACCGGGCGGCCTTGCGAATCGCCGGGTACACCGACCGCAGCCAGGCGATGTCTCCCGTCAGGCGGAACAACTCCACCGGCCCCCACATCGCGTATCCGTTCGCATCGAGCTGGCCCTTCTGGCTCTCGAACCGCCCGTCGGCCAACTGGAAGCGGAGCAGCCGCTCCATGCTCCCGCGGGCCTCGTCGAGGAAGCCGGCGTGCGCGAGAGACGTCGCCTGATACGTGCCATCGCGGATGTACTGCTCGTCGTAAAAGCCCTCGCCGCCGTGGACCTCGCTGCGATCGCGCCCGATGAACTGGTAGACGAGGGACGCTCTGTAGGTCTGCGCGACCTTTTCTTCGGGCACCTCGATCGTGGCACCGCGATCCAGAAGGCGCTGCCAGTACGACTCGGCGGCCACGGCCGCGGCGGCGAAGTCGGCACGCATCATCGCCGCGAGCGCCCCGGCCTCGGCGACCGGCACCGGGTGAAACGGCAGGACAAAGGACACGACCGCCTCCGCCTGCGGCGCAAGCGGCGCGCGGAACCGAACGAGGGACCCCGTCGCCGAGACGGCGACGGCTTCCGCCGACCGTACCACGCCGAAGAGTCGCCGCCCCGCCACGATCGCGCGGACGTCGGCCACGGCCGTCCCCTCGAGCACACATGGGAAATCGCCGGTTTTCGGGCGCCAGTGGAGGCCGAAGGCGGCGTCCGCCGGCCCCGGCGAAATGTTCGTCATCGATACCCGGACGAAGCTCA
This sequence comes from uncultured Planctomycetales bacterium, assembly GCA_964617025.1. GTDB lineage: Bacteria > Planctomycetota > Phycisphaerae > UBA1845 > PWPN01 > CAZMVY01. The sequence continues at coordinate 32,859 of CAZTVU010000021.1, forward strand.
GGAAGTTGTCCGATGTCGGGTACTCGAAGTCCGCGTCCCGGCCGGGATCCATCGGGCAGGCAACCGCCTCGATCGTGTAGCGCACCACGTCGTTTACGACGAACGACGACGTCACGATCGGCAGGTGGCCGTGGCGGAGCGTCTTGCGGATGCGATTGTTCAGCGGGCGCAGCGGGCTGCCGACGAGCGGCCTGACGATCAGGTCATCGCCGAGAACGAAATCGCCGCTCGGTGAGATCCGCGTGCCGAAGGGGTGATCCTTGAGCCCGATGACGGTCCACGAATTGGCGAAATAATCGAAGGGCTCGGCGATGTTCCGGGCGGTGACGCCGGGGCCCAACTCGATCGGCTCTCCGCCGAAGGGCTCGGCACCCGACGCCACGGCGGCGACCCAGAGACCGCTCATCACGCCCGCGCGCAACCCAGCGATAATGAGACGTGCTTTCATGGCTGACTCCTCGGCCGTTCGATAGCCGTCGTCGTGGCCGGCCGGCTGGTCGGTTCGGTTCTCAGCAAACGAAGATTCTCCCGCACCGCCTCCGGCGAGAACCCGATCACGATCCATCGCGGGGTGACCGCGACCGCCGGGCCGGCGAGACCGAGATGGATGAACCAGATGCCGTCGCCGGTGCGGCGGATCTGGGGAGCAATGCCCGTTTCGGGGTTCTCGGCGACCTTGGCGGCCATCGCCGCCTGCCACGCCCGCATCATGCCGTTGACCGCGCGGCGGACGTCGGCTTCGGCCCCGTCGATCTCGATCAGGTACGTCCACAGCAAGGGGATACGCAGCGGATGCAGCGGATAGTCGTGAACGACCATCCGAACCCCCAGATGCGCGAGCAGATCGCGCTCGGCGCTGAACCCGTATTCCTCCTCGAGGCGGGCCCAGCCGCCGCGAAGCTTTGTCGCGGCGGGTTCGCCCTGGATGGCGAGGTAGGCGTCTCGCAGCCCGCGCGCCCACACATCGAGCGGTTGCCGCGTGAAGCCGTATCGCCTCGCCCCGGGCGGCACGGCCTCCGCCGCGTTGTCGCCCGCCGGGATCGACTCGCTGAGGATGATGAGGTGATCGCGGCCGTCGCCGTTGAGGACGACGCCGGCCGTGACCGCGCGGCCCTCAAAGCCGACCAGCAGGATGGAACGGTCGAGCTTGTCGGCCTGGATCGCCCGAAGGACCTCGTTCGGTCCGCCGGCCAGGACATTGGCGAGGCGTTCGCGCATTCGGGCAGCCGCCAGCAGGCATTCGATAAACGCACGGGGCGTGCGCGTCTGCAGGCAGGCGCCGATGTACCAGGGGTCATCGGCGACGGCGAGAGTCTTCCGCCGATAGGTCGCGAGGATTCGGTCCCACGCGCCCTCGCCGATCGAAACGACGAAGTATGGTCCGAGCGGCCCCCATTCGATAACCGTCCAGGGCGGCAGCCGCGAGTCGATGAGACGGTAGCGTGTGCCGCCGTCGAGCGGAATCTCCTCCAGGCGGCTGACCTCGGAGTTCGTGTAGGTGACGAGGAGCTGGCGAATCCGCTGGACGAGGGCCCGATGGTCGCCGCCGGTGTCGAAGATCATCGCCGCCTGCATCTGAGCGAGCCGATGGCCGCCGCTCGGCAACGGCCGGCCGGTGATGTCCAAGAGCGCGAACGCGTACGGATACCGCCCGAGCAACGGGAGCGTGCCGGCGACATCCCCGGCCACGCGGGCCTCCGGGGGCAGGAGGTGGAGCTGCGCCGCCACGACGAGGAGCTGCTGGATGAAGCCCTGCGAATCCGGCTGCGATGCCGCCGACGGCGCGGCCCCCGCATCCACGATCGGGCGACCGGCGACCATCAGCAGCGTGTCGGCCGGGACGCAGTCCGTCACGTCGGCGAGCCGGACCGTCGCCGGGGCCGAGCCCGCAACCGCGGCGAAGACAACCGAGACGAGCACCACTCTACGCAAAGCTGCCTCCTTGGCCGGTATGGCAATGTACGCCGTCGGGCCCTATTCTCCAACGTCGCTGTCACGGCAAGGGTTCGATCACCAGCCGGGCGGGCTTCGGGAGGTGGTTCGTCAGGATTCGGCCATCGCCCTTGGCCCAGCCGACGGGGTGACCCTCGACACACACAACGAGCCAGCCGGCATCGGGGCCCGGGACGCTCTCGCCCGCAAGGAAGCGCGATACAAGGCCCGGCGCGAGGTCAACCGCCGCCCGCGGTTCGAAGGCACCGTCTCGCCGCATCGCCAGGGCGTAGCTGGGAAACCACGTTCGCCCCTTCGCATAGGCGACCTCCGGCGCCGCAACCGCGACACCGCGCCACGCGTCGGGAAGCCCGGCGACCCAGCCGAAGGCGCGGTCGCGGTGCGTGTCGATGGCCACCGGCGCTCGCCAGCGTCCCCACGCATCTTCATCGCCCCGCGCGAAGGGTCGATGGTGCCCCTCATTCCGCCCCGCTGGCCGGCGACCGCGCCGCCTTTCCGGCTCTACGGCGTCCCCGCCCTCTCGTTTCCGCCGCGCAGCGCTCGCCGCAACACCCGAGCTCCCTGCGCCGGCCCCCTCCACCGCGATCAGCCGTGCCGCGAAGCCGCCCGCGCAACCGTCGCGGTGCGGCCAGAGGCGGTAGCACGCCGTCGTCGGATCGCCGCTGCGGTAGGCATCCAACGCCGCAACCGGGCCCGGCCGCAGCCTCGGATGTCGCGCAAGCAACCCGGCGACCTGCCCCTCGTTCTCCGCCCAGGAGAACGTACACGTCGAATAGACGAGCCGCCCGCCGGGACGCAGCAAGCAGACCGCCGCGTCCAGGATGCGGGCCTGACGGGCCGCGCAGTGCTCGATCGTCCTCGCATCGAACGGCCGAGCGGGGTTGTCGTCGCGAGCCGCGAGCGACTGGGCCGAACAGGGCGCATCGACCAGGACGGCGTCGAACGTCGGGCCGAGCGCGGCCGCGAGCCGATCGGGGTCCATCCGCGTCAAAGCCCAACGCGTCGAGCCGTGCCGGGCGAGGTTCAGGAGCAGCGGCGGGAGCCTCGACTGCACGGGCTCGTTGACGAGCAGCCCGCCCGCCTCGCCGAGGCGCTCGAGGATCGCCGTCGCCTTGCCGCCGGGCGAGGCGCAGAGATCGCAGACGCGCTCCCCCGGCCGTGGGTCGAGCAGGGCCACCGGCAGGAGCGAGGCCGCGTCCTGCACGTACCACGCACCGGCGGCGTAGAGCGGGTGCCGCGCAGGCCGGGCATCCGCCCGGCAGAAGAACGCCGGCCACGGATACCACGGCACCGGCGAATCGACGAACGGCAGCGCATCGGCGGCCAGGGGACGGCCGAGCGTGTTGAGACGGATCGCGGACGGCCGCGCGGCCAGGATCGCCGCGACGATGTCCGCCGCCTCACCAGCCGAGAGCGGCAGCGGACCAAGCGCCCGGAGCACATCGGATTCATCCACGCACCGTCTCACGGGGATGATTGTAGCGGAGCGGCGCGGTTTGAGTCTCGCGCCGGACGCGGCCATAATCTCATTACGGGACGGATTATTCTTCGGAAGCGAGGTAGCGTATGAATCTGATCGACACCATCCAGGGCTCGATGCTCGAGGGTTTCTTTCCGGCCGGGTGGGACCTGAAACGGATCGACGCGTGCGTCGGCGAGCCGGCGACCATCACCGACCGGCAGAAGTGGTGGAACAAGGCGTTCACGCCCGTGCCGTGCGCGGCCGTCGAGGAGTTCGAGGTGAAGATGGGGCACGAGATCGCGAAGGAGATCCGCGACGCCCGGGCTGCCGGCCGCAAGCTCGCGATCATCCTGCCGGTCGGCCCGATGGGCATGTACAAGTGGGTCGTCTACTTCCTCACCGAGTGGAACATCCCCTGCGACCACGTGTACGGGTTCAACATGGACGAATGGTCCGACGCGGCCGGCAACACGCTGCCGCCGACCGACCCCGGCGCGTTCCAGTTCGCGATGGAGCAGGCCCTGTACAAGCCGCTCGGCAAGCTGACGGTCCCGGCGAAGCAGCGGAACTTCGCCACGCGGAAGAACCTGCCGACGTATCCCGAGAAGATCGCCAGGCTCCGCGAGGACGGGGCGCGGCTGGTGTGCGTCTTCGGGATCGGCCGCGTGTGTCACATCGCCTTCTGGGAGCCGCACTTCGCGGGCGAGTTCAAGTCCGTCGCCGAGTGGAAGGCCCAGACGCACCGCCTCGGCGCGAAGCTCCACCCGCTGACGATCGAGCAGAACGCCATCACGAGCTTCAAGAGCCGGACCACACTCGTCCCGGCGTTCGCCAACTCGATCGGCCCGGGGCTGTTCCTCCAATCGGACTGGATCATCGGCGGCTGCGACGGAATCCTCTCCCGCGGCATGCAGTGGCAGGGTCTTTCGCTCTGGATGACGCTGCGGTATAGTCCCGACCCGTGGGTGCCGAGCAGCTTCATGCCGACGCTGCCGGGCAAGCTGTTTTTCCTTACGGAACTGGCCGGCCCGCTGATCGCCGAGTGCAACTGACCCCGGTCTTCCCACCGCGGACGTCGAGCGCACGCCCGGCCCCGCGCCTGTTGCGCGGCGGACGCGGGTACGTTGTCACCGGACCCGACGGGGATGCCCTTGGAACGCAATAGCTCCACTGCGCTGCCGGCTGACGTGAGCCGCCGGCTTGCAGCCCGCCGCGACGATGCGGCATGGAAGCGCCGCGCAGCGGACCTGCTGCTCGCGCTGCTGCGCGTGGATACGACGCCCAAGGCATCCCCGGCCGAGTGCGCGGCGGCGGAGCGCGAGGTCTTCCGGATCGTCCGCGAGGCGCTTGCCGCATCCGCACCGGGCTGGCGGACGGAGGCCTCGCGCATCCGGACGGAGATCGCCGAACACCCGTATTTCACGATGCCGTACTACGCCAGTGTTTTGCTGTCCACCGAGCTTGCGTCTGCGGGTCCGGGTGGCTCATCCACCGGGCCGGCACGGTCGGACGCCGTGGGGACCACGCGGGCGGAGGTGGTCCGGCGGGTGTACGAGGGTCGGTCGAACCTGTTCGTCACACACGCGAACCCCGGCCGACCGCGGCTCGTGATCAACGGGCACATGGACACGGTCGCACCATTCCTGCCCGTGAGGGCGGACGGCGACCTCGTATTCGGCCGCGGGGCCGTCGACGACAAAGGGCCGTGCCTGGCGATGATGCTGGCGGCAGAGCTGCTGGCGGAGATCGAACGGGAGCACGGCGTCCGCCCGGCGTGCGAGGTGCAGCTCCAGTTCGTCATCGACGAGGAACCCGGGGGCAACGGTAGCCTCTCCGCCGCACTCGATGCAAGGGTCGCGCCGCCGCGAGCCGTGATGGTGTGCGAGTGCACCGGTGGCAGGGTCCACCCGGCCAACCGCGGCGCGGTGTGGTACGAGGTAACGCTGTCGGAAAAGCGAAAAAGCGAAGAAGCGAGAAAGCGAGAAAGGGCCGAGCCCGGCGCGGGGCCCCTGGGCCCGCGCCCCCTGCTTCCGGAGGCGATGGCGTTCGTGGTCGGGGCGCTGGAGGCTTGCGGCCGGCGACTGCGGGCCGAGAGCGACCACCCGCTATTTCCTCACCGGCCGGTGCACACATGCCACGGCCGGCTCGGGGCCTTCGGGGAGCACCCGTCGCGCGTGAACGACTACGTGGCGATCCGGCTGGAGTGGGGCGGCGCGCCGCAGGCGGATGTGCAAGCCGCCGTCGATGCGGCGGTCGCCGACTACTGCCGCGAGTACGGCGACAAGACGCAGCCGGGCGTCGGCGACAAGGTGCTCGATCGCCACGTCCGCTGGACGGACGCAAGCGCGGCCGGCGCCACGCTGGAAGTTTTCGGCCTGGCCGGGCACATGGGCGCGGTCGCGCGACTTGCGCAGCAGATACTTGGTGCGGCGGCTGACGACTTCCTCGCGGAAGTGAACGAAGGCGCGCAGCATGTCGAGCAGCGTCAGCTGTTCCGGCTTGCCGCCGTTCAGTGCCACCATGTTGCAGCCGAAGGAGGTCTGCAGCGGCGTGTAACGATAGAGCTGGTTCAGGATGACGTCGGCATTGGCGTCGCGCTTCAGCTCGATC
>CAZTVU010000022.1:0-37618 GCA_964617025.1 uncultured Planctomycetales bacterium
GTCGGCGAGCGGCGGTTCGATCGCGACACGATCAGCTTCAACCAGGGAGTCGGCACCGGGATGCAGATCCGCGTGGCGGACCTGGATGGCGACGGGAAGAAGGATATCGCCGTTGCGGGCAAGGCGGGGACCTACGTGCTCTGTAACCGCGGCGCAGCGGCCGAATGAAACGGCGAGGGCGAGACTGAATTCCGCTGCGAACGGTGCGGGGTCGCGTGGGTCGTTGTTGAAACGAAGGTGAACGGAGGCCTCGGCGCCGCTGCCCGAAATCAACGTCGGGCGGTGGCCGGAGAAGGGCGGTCGGCTCAGGACGTCGACGGCCGTTGGATCGTCGCGAGCGAGGGCGGCTGAAGTTCAGGGATTCAATGAGGAGGAGGTCGAGAATCACCGCCGTGCCGTCGGTGTCGGCTACGGCGATAGTGCGGCCCGGTGGGATAATCCACAAGAACTCCGGGTGCGGGATGCGGTATTCCCGACCCCCGCCGGTTAGAAGCGTGAAGGGCTTGAAGGGTCGCGCCTGTCGGGCCTTGCGGATCTGCTCGACGGTCATGACTCTTGGCTCAGCCGGTCTGTACGGCTTCCAAAAGCCAGCACAAATGAGCATAGCCCGACTCGGCGGGGCAGGCAAGCGAAACAGCGCGGGAGCACCGAACGGCATGGCGCTGTGCGTGTGCAGTTCTGGGCGCAAAAGGCGCGGCCCTACGCACATGCCGGTTCGTTGTGAGTGCGGCCCCGAACCGGCGCCGGCGGCCTCGGTGCGGTCTCGCGGTACACAGGATTGCACCCAACTCCTTGACCCGAGCATGCAATGGGGGTAGTGTGAATCGTGTTCGGTCGTCTATGATCGAGGTGTGACACGCGGTTCACACACGACGGGTTCCTCCCAAGCGGGGCGAATGAGCTCGCAATCACTGGTCATTGATCGCCGTTCGGGCGTCAGAGGCGTAAGTGTCGCGCCTCGTGCATGCGCCGCGGTAATGCGTGCCCTGGGGATCATGTTGGGCCGTGCGCCGGCGGATACGCTGCCGACGGCTTCCCCCCGCGTTTCCGCGCACAAGGCGCGGCGTGACGCGGGCGCCGGTGAGCGCCGAAGGCTGCCCTTCGCACTTTCGTTCGCGATGTTGCTCGCCGGTGCGGCGGGCCTGTCGTGCGAGCCGCCGACGGGGATCGTATCACCCGAGGTGTTCACGACGCGGGACCTGAAGCTGATGAACCGTTCGCGGGGCTACGTGGCCTTTCGCATAACACCGTCGGGCACGGACGCGTTCGTCACGCCGGCACTGCCGCCCGGCGGCGCCTTCAAGATCGAGCTCGGCGCGTGGCTCGACACACTCTGCCCCGACGGTCTGACGGTTGACGTGTTCGCCTACGCCCGCGCCCGCCCGGATCTGTCCGTTTTCCAGGATGAAACGCTGCTGCCGGCGCCGTACGCGTCGGCGCGGCTCGAACTGCTGCCCACTCGCGACTACGGCTGCCGGGCCGATGTCAGCTACACCACGCTCGATGATGCGATCAATCTCACCGTCTGGGAGGTGGACCCGGCGGCGCAGGCAATCGGCGTCGATGCGGCGTGGATGCCGCTCCAGCGTGTGATCGGGCTGACCGTCGACGATCCACCGGCGCCCGCGACGCCCAAGACCTTTCCGCTTGCCGGACGCGTCGTGAACCTCGACAACCGGCCCATCGCCAATGCCGAGGTTCGACTGGCCGACATCGGCGAAAGCGTCTTCACCGATGCGGCCGGCCGATTCGTCATCCAGCGGCCGCGGGGCGAGTATTGGATCGAGGTGGTCATCCCGGGGATCGACGTCGCGCCGCCTCGGCAACGCTTCCCGCACGAGGAGGGGCCGCAGGCCCTGATCGAATTCATCGCATTGACCAACGAGGTGCCGAATCTCACCCTTTCCGGAGAGTCCGCGGATGGCCGTTGACTTGGGGCGTGGGCAGACACCGGGGCGCCGCGGGATGCGGGGTGCGTGCCGCCCGTCGACGATATGCCTACTGGCGGCCCTGCTGCCGGCCGTGCTGGGGTGCCCGTTCTCCGGCGTGCCTGAGACGCTCATGCCCTACGACTTCGCGACGGACCCGGACGGCGACGGTTCGCTGGAGACGGCACGGCCCGTACGCTGGTTCGGCGACTTCGCTGTGGCAACCGGCGGGATCTCGCTTGACCCGGCCAACGGTGCGAACATTCAGTCGTTCCTCGCGGGCGAGATCGTCGGGAACCATGAGCCCCCGCCCAGCGAGATCGACTGTTGGAGCCTCGGCGAACTGGCGGCCGGCGATGCCATCTCCGTGTCCGTCACGTCGCTCACCGAACTCATCGCCGGCATCACGCCCGCCGCGCAGTCGACGGCATTTCTCCAGGGCACGCGGGCCGCGTTCTTCATGCTCACCAACGCCCAAGGGGAGACCGTCGGCTTTCCCGCGGCCCGGCCGATCGTGATCGAGACTCCCGGGCAATACTACCTCGTCGTCGCCAACCACAAGGAATACCAGATTCCGTTTGACTATCGGATGACGATCCAGCGGCTGCGAAATCAGCCCCCGGCGGCCGCCCGCCGAGGCGTGTTGCTGTTGCAGTTCGACGGCGCCCGGGACGTGGGCATGACCTTCGGCGATCCGGAGTCGTTCGGGCTTCGGACGATCGACGATCTGCCGCCTTTCGACTGGTCGGAAGTCCGGCCGGACCTCCCCGGACTTGGCGAGCGCTTCATGCAGACCGTCCGCCAGATTGTGGAATTCGCGTACGCCGACTACGACGTGCGCGTCACGCTGGACGCCGACGAGGCCGCGCAGGCCGGGCATTACGATACGCTTGTGTTCCTCTCCAAGGCCCCGACGGATCTCGGCTTCGCGGTCGGCGCCCAGGTCCTCGGCGAGGAGCCGCTCGTTGATGTGGAAGACCGCGCGATGCAGGTGGGCGTCGTGTACGTTCGCCGCAGCAACGAGTATTGCGGCCCGACGGATTTCGGCACGTACTGCCTGAACTGGGGCGTGATCGCGGCCCACGAGTACGGCCACGCCGTCGGGCTTTTCCACGTGGAGCAGGCATCGGAGAGCCTGATGAGCCCGCTGTACGGCCTCTGCGAGCGTCGCTTCGAGCCGCTTCGCCGGGCGCGGGAGGATACCGTGCGGCTGCTCATCCAGGACCCCGATCGCTACCTCGCCCGCGTGCTCGGCCGCCGCGATGCGGCCGAGGCTCGCGCGATCCGTGAACGCATGGCGGCGATCATGCCGGAGCTTGTGCCATGAGGGCCGGGGCGACGTCGGAAGCGGGGATGCGGCGCACGTGCGCTGCGGCCGGGGTGCTCGCCGTCTTCGCCGTGGCTCCGTTCGTCGGCTGCACGCCCGCCAATTCGCCCAACGTGCCGATTCCCGCGCTTCGGGCCACGATCACCGTCAACGATTCGGTGCCGGCCATCGTCGCCGCCGACGTCAACGCCGACGGCATCGACGACCTGATCGCCGGCGACCCGCTCGGCGGCGAGTATCCGCACACGCAGGCCGGCATTATTCATCTGCTGCTCGGACCGGTCCATGATATCGACCTCACGACGACCCGCGGCGAGCTCAGGCTTCGGGGCTTGCGGCCGTTTCAACAGCTCGGCGTCTTTCTGGCCGCCGGCGATCTCAATGGCGACGGCGTGCTGGACATTGCCACCTCGACGTCCGGCCCCGACGGCCGCGGCGCGGATTTTGTCGACGAGGGGGTCGTGTACGTCGTCGACGGCACGCTTCGCGGCGAACACGACATCGAGCCGTCCGCCTTCCTCACGCTCACCGGGCCGATCTCGCTCGGCGCGCCGGTCGTCACAGGCGACTACAACGGCGACGGCCACGACGACCTGCTGCTCTCGTGCGCCCTTCGGAGCGAGGTCTACGCCGTGTTCGGGCCGCGAAGCGGCAGCCTCCGTCTGCCGCAGGATGCCGACGTTATCCTGTACACCAATAACGGCTCGTTCGGATGGTCGCTCTCCGCGCGGGATCTGAACGGCGACGGGCGTACGGAACTGGCGATCGCCGACCCCGTTCACAGGGTGGTGTATCTCATTCCCGGGGGACTGTCCGGCAGGGTGGCCGCTGACACAGCCGCCGTGTCGCTCCTCCGGTCCGGACGTTCCGGCGACACGCTCATGACCGTTCACCTCGCCGAGCTGCTGCCCGACGGCCGGGCTCGTCTTCTGGTCCGTGCGAATCGAGCCGACTCGGAGAATCTGGGGACGGTTTTTCTGCTTGAAGATCCCCAGCCCGGCGAAATCGACTTGCGGACTGACAGCCGCCTGATTCTGTCGGACGTGCCAAGCGCCTTTCAGGGGGCCGGAATACGGGTCGGTGCCGTGTCGCGGGATGGCGGGCCGCTACTCGCCATCGGTCTGCCCGACCGCCGTCTGTACCCCGCGAGCAACCTCACCGGCGAGTTGTGGCTGCTGAGTTTGGATCTCCGCGGCGAGCACATCCTCGATCCGGCCGACATCGGCTCCGACGGCTATCGAACGCAGGCTACCGACGTCGGACTCTCCGTCCTCGGCCGCTTCGTCTCCTTCGCCCGGCTGCGTTCGTCTGATCGCCGCGACCTGGCCGTCACGGCCCAGGGGACGGTCCTGGTGTTCGAGCTTGTCTCCGGGCAGTAGCCCCGGCGACGGCTCGGGCCGCGCGCCGTCGACGACTTGCCCCCGGCAGGATCCACGCGATACTGCTCCATATGGACGAGCCACGGACCGAGCCCATATCGCACCCGTCGCCTGCTGAAGCGAACATCGTGCCGCCCGCGCCCGCCCGCCCGGCCGAGCGCCTGGCCTCTCTCGACGTTTTTCGCGGTATCACCATCGCCGGGATGATCCTGGTGAATAACCCCGGCATGTGGGGAAGGGACCACGTCTACGCTCCGCTGCTCCATGCCGAGTGGCACGGCTGGACGCCCACCGATCAGGTGTTTCCGTCGTTCCTGTTCATCGTCGGCGTCGCGCTGACGTTTTCATTCGACAAGCGGCTGGCGGCCGGCTTCAGTCGTTTGCGCCTGTTCGAGCAGGTCCTGCGGCGGACGTTCATCCTGTTTTTGCTCGGGCTTATTCTGCAAGGGCTCCCCCGCTGGCGTTTGATCGCGCCGTATGTACTCGGCGTCGTGGGGCTCGTGCTGCTCTTTTGGGACGAGCCGCCGTTGGGCTGGCCGGCGCTGCGATTCGCGCGGTTCCGCAAGCTGCTGGCGTGGGCCGTGCTCGCGGCGGCTGTGGCGTTCTTCGTGATCGATTTCGGCACGTTCGCCGAGGGCAGGCCGTTGCTGCGCGTGCCCGGCGTCCTGCAGCGGATCGCCATGTGTTACCTGGCGGCCTCCGTGATCGTGCTGTGCAGCGGCGTGGGCGGCCGCGTGCTGTGGACGGCGGCGCTTCTGCTGGGGTACTGGGCCATTGTGGCCTGGGGCGTGCCGCCGGCTGTGAATCCGACCCTGCTTGCCGCGCGCCCCGAGGGGCTGTTGCATGACTACATTGATGTGCGAATCCTCGGCGGCCACATTTACAGCGAGCGCCCGGATCCGGAAGGCATCCTGAGCACTGTGCCCGCGATCACCACCACGCTCTTGGGGGTGCTGGCCGGCGGATGGCTGCGCTCACGCCTCGGGAGCCGGGACAAGGCGTTCGGGCTGTTTCTTGCCGGCTGTCTCGCCTTGGCCGCCGGTCTCTGGATGCATCAGGCGCTGCCGATCAACAAGAAGATCTGGACGAGTTCCTACGTGTTGTTCACGGCGGGCGTAAGCCTCCACGGGTTGTGGGTCTGCTACTATCTCGTCGATGTCGTGGGGCTGCGGCGGTGGGCGTGGCCGTTCATGGTCTTCGGGACCAATGCCATCACGGTGTTCTTCGCCTCAGGAATCCTCGGCCGCCTTTTGTTCTTCGTCTGGAAGCTGCCCTCGGACGACGGGCGGACGCTGTTGCACGGCGTGGGGGTCGGCAAGGTGCTCAGCGCGTGGGCGCATCAGCTCCTGTCGCCGTCCTGGACGACGACGGCCTTGGGCGCGAATCCGGTCGCGGTCAAGACGTGGCTCTATCAGACTTTGTTTGCGTCGTGGGCCGGTCCGAAGCCCAGTTCGCTCTTGTTCGCGATCAGCTACGTGCTGCTCTGGTTGCTCCTGATGACACCGCTGTATCGCCGACGGGTGTTCATCAAGGTCTAGCGACTGCCGACGCCGGTGTAGGGAAGCGGCATATTGCCTCCGCCGGCAGCCTGCCGCGACGGCTCTGCGCGGATTCCCTGCGTCGACCCTTGAACGTTCCGCGAACGCGGGTATAGTCATACGAGCGTTCGATGCCCTGTTCGGGCCGTGCGGCGGTGTGTAGCGGGCCGGCGATGCGGCGATCCCGCGGTTGTCGATCCGAGGTTGATGCCGTAACTCCATGCTCGGCAGGGCTTTGCGGCGGCGTAGCTCAGTTGGTAGAGCAAGGGATTCATAAGCCCTGGGTCAGTGGTTCGAGTCCACTCGCCGCTAAATCAGGCACATCGGGGGCAACGCTTCAGGGCGGCGGATTTGCGGTTTGGGTTGTCCCATCGGCATCTACCCCGGCGACAGGCGCGCGGTTCGCGGTGCGTCGTTCACGGGCTCGGCCCGGCCACTTGTGCGTCACGCGGTTTGTCCCCGGCCCTTGGCGTGAACGGGTCGTGTGCAACGGGGCTGGCCACGGTCTTGGCCGCCGATCGTGCTCAACCTGATGCGGCAGACTGGGGTTTACCGGATGATGAACGGCTACGGCGGTCCGCACTTCACGGACGTGATAATAACCGGAGTGCGGCTACGTCCATCGCCACGACCCGGCAAGGATCGTGTCGGCGTGAGTTGCGCGCAAATCTCTGGTAGCCAAGACGATAGGAGCAAGACGATATCCATTGGTACCGATGATACGAACGGGTTGAGAACTGGGGAACTAGGATTCGAACCTAGACTAAGTGATCCAGAGTCACTTGTGCTACCATTACACTATTCCCCAGAGGCGGTGGACGCATCCCACCGCAGGTTCGCTTCGAAGGATATCGGCTAAGTACCGGGTGGTCAAGAGGGCATGACGGCCTAAACCATCCGCGAGGGGGGCCCAGGCGGCTTGAGCGCCCGGCGGAAGGACCCGTGATGATGAAAACGACGTCGGCGGTTCTATTGGGCGTTGCGACGGCGAGTGTGCTATCCGCGGCGAGCGGAATACCGGCAGCGGAACCCACCACGAGACCGGACGCCGCAGCTCGGCCGACGACCCGACGGGCAGGTGGGGTACCGATTGCTGCGGTCGGCCTGACCACAGCCCCGGCTGCGCGGCCGGCGGGGGAGCGGTTTCGCCTCGCCTGTGGTGCCGAGGTGTTCGTGCCGGCCGGGCTGCGGATCGCCCCGGCCGGCTGGAGGTCGTGGTTCACTTCCACGGCTCGCCGGCCGTCGTGGAGCGAGAGCTCGTCGCAGCGGGCGTGCCGGCGGTGCTCGTCTGCGTGAACTACAGTGGGCTGTCGGCAGCCTATGCGCGGCCCTTTGCCGATGCGAAGCTGTTCGGGGCGATGCTTGCGGAGGTGCTTGCGGGCCTGAAGGCACGACGACTGGCGCCGGGCGACGCCGTATGGCAGCGCGTCTGCGTGTCGTCGTTCAGTGCGGGATTCGGAGCCGTGCGGGCGATTCTTCGCGTGCCGGAGTACTTCGACCGGGTGGACGCGCTGTACCTGGCGGACACGTTGTACGCCGGCTATGTCGGCGACGGGCCGGGGCGCACGGTCGATCCGGCGGGCGTCGCCGACTTCTGCCGGTTCGCCGCTGCCGCGGCCGAGGGCCGAAAGCGGATGATCGTCACGCACTCCTACCTTCAACCCGGCAGCTACGCGGGCACGCACGAGACGGCTGACGAGCTTATTCGGGCGGCGGGGGCAGCACGCCGAGAGGTCGATGATCGCGCTCCGACCGGTGCGCGCATTGTCTCGCGGGCGGAACGGGTGGGATTCGCCGTGTGGGGCTTCGCCGGCCGGGGGCCGGAGGACCATATGGCACATCTGAGAAACCTTCGGTTCGGCTACCGGCTCCTGGCCGCCGACGGGGCGCATGCGACGCAGCCGTTTGACCCGATGGGGCGGCGACGGTAACGTTCGGGTTTCACCGTCGGCCAAGGGGAGCCGATCCCCCTGGGGCGGGAGCCTTGCGTGAAATGGGCCAGGCGTTGACATCCAGCGAGAGCCTTTTTCCTCGGCCGCCGCGATCGGGCGTCCGTGTCGTCGTGACGGGTCAGGTGGGCGTCGAGAAAAAGCCCTTCCTGGAGCGCGTCGCCGCCATCGCCCGCGCGCGGGGCAAACCAGTAAGCGTGGTTCACGTCGGCGACATGATGTACGCCGAGGCGCCCGACGTTGTGCCCGGTCGCATCCTCGATCTGCCCCGGCCGCGGCTCGACGCGCTTCGCCGGAGCGTGTTCAAGGACATCCTGCGAATCGCGGAGAAGAGCGAAAACCTTCTCGTCAACACGCATGCCACGTTCCGTTGGAAGCACGGGCTTTTCCCGGCGTTCGACTACGACCAGATGAGCGAACTGAACGCCGATCTCTACGTGACCCTCGTGGACAACATGGACGCCGTGCACGAGCGCCTCGATCGTGACCACGACGTGGCGCACACGCTGAAGGACATCCTCGTCTGGCGTGAGGAGGAGATGGTCGTCACGGAGGTGCTGGCGAACATCCTGCGGCGCTACGGAAGCTACTACGTCCTGGCGCGGGGGGCTGCGAGGGACACGGCGGAGTCGCTGTATCGCCTCATGTTCGAGCCGTGGCGCCGCAAGGTGTACCCGTCGTTTCCGATGACGCACGTGATGGACATGCCGGAGGTGCTCGCGGAGATCGATGCCTTCCGCGACGTGCTGGCAGAGCACTTCATTACGTTCGATCCGGGCGATCTCGACGAGAAGCGGCTGATCTACGACGCCACGGAGGCGGCGAAGGACGGGCGCGACCGGTTCACGCTTCACATCAACGGGCGCGACGTCGTGTTTCGCGTGGCGGATGTGATCAACGTCGCCGGCGACATCGACGGGCAGATCTACGCCCGGGACTTCAAGCTGATCGATCAGGCGGACATGATCGTCAGCTACATCCCCGAGCTGCCGCACGGCAAGCCGGGCCTGTCGAGCGGCGTCGAACGCGAGCTCCAGCACGCCTTTGAGGCGACCAAGGAGGTCTACGTCGTCTGGCGTCCGCAGGCGGAGCCCTCGCCGTTTATTACGGAGACGGCGACGAGGGTCTTCGCCACGACCGAGGAGGCGCTCAAGCACTTTCAAACGAAGGGCTACGTCGGGGACTTTCAGATGCACCTCTCGCGAGCGGGGGCGCCGAAGGAGCGGGGAAGGTTCGGGTGAGGGGGTGGTGACATGGGCAGAGGGTTTAGGGTTTGGGGTTTGAGCGCGGATGGGGCGATGGGGCAGCCAGGTGACTTTTCACCGGAATACGGACTAACGGAACAACGGACTACGGAACGCGGGGAGCAACCGAGCAACGTGTTTCCGCAATAAGGGACGCAGGGGACAAGGGCCGTTTCGGCCAACCGGGCGTTTGACGCATGATGACCCGCGCACAACTGGCCTCGATGATTGATCATACGCTGCTGAAGGCCGAGGCGACGGCCGCGCAGATCGACAGGCTCTGCCGCGAGGCGGCGGAGCATCACTTCGCGGCGGTTTGTGTGAATCCGCTTCACGTCCGCCGCGCTGCCGAGCGGTTGCGCGGCACGGAGGTCGCCGTCGCGACCGTGGCCGGCTTTCCCCTGGGCGCCAGCCTGACGGCGACCAAGGTGGATGAGACCCGCCGGGCGATCGACGACGGGGCGCTGGAGGTCGACATGGTGCTCCGTGTCGGCGATCTGATGGCGGGCGACGTCAATGCCGTGCGCGACGACATCGCCGCCGTGGCGGAGGCGGTTCATGCGGCGTCGCCGAAGCACCTGTTGAAGGTTATCTTCGAGACGGCGGTGCTGTCGGACGAGCAGATCGTCGCCGGCTGCCGGTGCTGCGCCGAGGCCAAGGCGGATTACGTCAAGACGAGCACGGGCTTCCATTCAGCGGGCGGCGCGACCGTGCACGCCGTGCAGCTGCTTCACAAGCATGCCTCCGCCGCGAAGATGAAGGTGAAGGCCGCCGGCGGCATTCGAAATCTCGTTATGGCCGAGGCGATGATCCGGGCCGGGGCGTCGCGCCTGGGTATGTCGGCCGGGGTACGGGTGCTGCAGAATATGCCCATCCGGTGACCGGCATGGCCGGGCCGGTCCGCAACCCGACGGCCGCTAATGCGTCAGGGCGTAGGCGAGGACGTTCACGTTGACCGCCTGCGCATTGAGGATTTCGCTGCCGCCGCAGCAGCAACAGCCCTTGCCCGCGTTGGCGGTGTCGTTCAGGCCCAGCGCGCTATAGACGAGGACGAGCCGTCCGTTGAGCTCAAGGCCCTCCAGCCAGGCGACCAGCGGTTTCTTCGTCTCCAGCTTGTCGATGTCGCGGACGGTATGGAAGACCGGGTGCGAGAGGTGCAGGCGCCGCAGGGGCTGGCCTGGAAAAATGGTTTTCATCTCCGCGCGGAAGCTCTGGTTCCAGGCGGCATCGCTGCAACCGGCGGATGCGAGGAGGAATCCGCCGCGTTCGAGGTAGTTCCGGAGTGCCTGACGCTGGGCCGGCGGCAACTCGAACCGGCCCTCGCCGGTCATGACTGCGAACGGATAGCCCGGCAGGTCAGGGGAGTCGAGGGCGACGGCGCGAAACCGCTCCTCCGTGCGAATCCCCGTCTCCGCGGCCAACTGGTGAAGAAAGCGATCGGAGAAGCACACACTCCTGCGATTGCGTCCATAGGTGAGGTTGGCGCACTGAACGAGCCCCTCAACGGCCGGAGCGGGTTGCGTGGTGGACACGGTCTGGGCAGGGCCGGCGGCCGTCAGGAGGGGCAGTGACAGACCGAGGCCGATCGTGGCAATGGTGATCGGGCGGCCCCGTGGTTGCGGCTGCGGGCGTCGAGGTGTCATCGGCCGTCCTCCGCGAGCCGGCGGAAGTATGCCTCCGTCAGCTCTCGATACTGTGCGGGGATTCGTTCGCCGCGTATGGCCGGCGCGCCGGGGCCGCGATCCTTCGCTGAACGCATGATCTCAACGTGGATGCCCTCAGGCGGCGATGCGGGCCGCGTGTCGGTCCGACCGGCCTCCGCGGTGCCGGCGTTCGCGGGTTGCGTTGACGGGGCACCTGCGTTCCCGGGGGTCTCGTCACCCTCGACTTTTTCGGTCGCGGCCGCCGAGAGGTCCGCCTGCCTGCTATCCGGCGATTCCAAGGGCTCGGATGGGCGCCGGCTTTCCGGGGCGGGCGCCGGCTTCCGTCCGGCCTGGGCATTGGGAGGCGTGGTCTTGTCGCCGGTTGGGGACGTCTGAGACTCGGACGGCGGTACGCTTGCACTTCCGGCATCCCGGCGATTGCCATCGACGGTCGAGGGTCCGGGGCCGGCATCGGAAGATGGTGCGTTCGAAGATTCACCCTTCGGATTGGGCAGCGCCTTCGCACAAGCGCTTGTGGTGCCGCCTGCGCACGAAGGCTGGGGGTCGAGTGCATGAATCTCTGCATCGATCTGATCACGAGACCACAACCCATCGGCGCTCTTCACGCGGGCCGTCAGCCGCCCGTTGCGATCGAGCGTGAACGTGGCCGTGATCTGGTTCGGCATCGTGCCGGTGGCAGGGCGACTCGCGGGGGCGGCCGGCAACGCCGGCTCCGCCCGGACCTCGCCGCCGCCGAGCGGCCGGTTTGAGGTCAGCGTGAGCGTGACGGTCGTGCCGCGGACCTCGCGGATGCCTTCGCCGTCGAGCGGCCTGACGTACGGTTCTCGCGCGGTCTGCGGCGGCGGTTCGTAGCGGACCGATGCCTCGGTGATTCGGGGCGTCATATCCGGTACGAGCCTCTGAAGCCTGCTGTAGCCGCGCGGAACATGCACGCGGAACGCGATCGGCTGCTGGATGCCGTGGAATCGCGTGAACCACTGCCGCTCGGACTTCCGGAACAGGTCCACGCGGGCTGCGGCGTCGCCGGCCTCGGGGGATTCAAGGACGAGCCACGCCCGGTCCGGGATGAGGCGTCCGGCGAGGTCCACGAGGACTCGGGCGCTGTCGCCGACATGGATACGGCCGTCGTTGCGGTCGCCGTCGAAGCGGACGGTGAACGTCGTGCCGCAGTAGGGGGGGTGGTCGCCTTCCGGGTCGTAGAATCGAGGCAGGATCGCCGCCCAGACGTCGGGGCAGACCACGGCGCTTGCGCACAACGCCGCGAGCACGGCAGCCAGCACGAGGGCGTGCCGGCGACCGGCACGCTGGTCGATTACGCGCCGGGAATCAATTCTTCGGGTGGCCGCCTGTCCCTGGGCGACCGCCGCCTGCATCAGTGCAAGGCCGGGCGCGGCCGTTGTCGCGGCTGCCAGCATGCGAGAAAACTGCACCCCGTTGACGACGGCGTTGTCCGTGATCCGCCCCGCCCGCTCGAGTCGGACGGCATAGCACTCGGCGGGGCGGCGCCCGGCGCGGTAGCCCGCCCAGAGCCCGAAGATCGCCAGCGTCAGCGTTGCCAGCATCAGAATTGCCACGCCGGCGGCCCGCATCGGCGCGGCCAGCGGAAAGAGCACGTCCGCCAGCCCAAGACCGGCCGCCGCGACGAGCACACCCCAGGCACCCGCGAGCCATGTGACGCAAGTCCGCTGCGTACGGCAGCGTGCGGCCGTTTCGGTGATGCGGTGATGCAGCAGGTTGGCGGACATCCCACCTGTCATTATATCGCGGTCGCGACGGAGTCGTCTCGGCGGATCCGCCATTATGCCAGCCCGCATCTGCGGCGGAGGAACCACTCGGCGCAGAGCGCGGCGAGGATTGCCGCGAGGATCCAGGGGCGGTCCCACGCCGGTTCGACGTCCCGCCTGGTCTGGTCCGTTGAATGGGCGGCATCCAGCAGCGAGAGGAATCGCTGCGGGTCTGGCGGATCGATGTACGCCCCGCCGGAGGCCTCGGCGATCTCCCGCATGGCGGCCGGGTCGGCCGAGGTGTCGATCAGTTCGACGGTGTAGTCATACACGCAGAACCGCGTCTCCTGTTCGGCGGGCTTCATGTCCGGTGTGCTGAGCCGAAGTCGGTGGACTCCCGGCTTCTTCGGCTCAAAGGAGGCCCGCAGCAGGCCCGCCGGTTCGTTCCCGCGGTCCAGGGCCAGCGGCTGCTCCTCGCCGTCGGGAGCGACGGCGGTGAGCGTCGCCGGGGTCGCGGCTTGTGGCGGGTACTTCAGGCGAACCTCGATTTGCGCCGTGTCGCCGAGGCTCTCCGGGAAGCGGGTGACCGTGAGGGCGACCTCCTGGCCGGGGAGGAAGTCCGCCCCCGTAGCCAGCCATCGCAGCATTCCCCGCCAGAACTCGTCGAACGGCGAGATTGCGGTTGAGGATCCCGCGTCCGGCCGAAGCATCTCCCAACGCCAGAGGCCCTCATTCAGGACGCTGACGACGCGGCCTTTGCCGTAGTTCTGGTAGGCGATCGCGGCGAAGGGGGCATCCGCCGTCTCCTTGCCTGCGGATCGGGCGAGGATGAGGGCAGCGGCCTTCTCGCGTTGAATTCGGACAGCGCCGACAAGGCCCGGCAGTTCGGTCAGCACGACGCCGGGCCTTGCACCCGCGGCGAACCGGAAGCTCGGGTGCCGGCTGCCCTCCGGCGTCAGTTGGAGCCGAAGGTCTTGGACGTAGCCCTCGCCCCAGACGGCCGGCTCGAGCGGGGCCAGCAGGCCTGCGGCGGCATCGCCCTCCGGCGTGCCAGGGTCGTAGGAGCGGCCGCGGGCAAAGACGATGCCGCCGCCGCGCTGGTCGAGGAACTCCTTTAGGATCGCCAGGCGCTCGGGCGGCAGGAACCGCGTGATGTCCTTGCCGAAGATGAGGACGTCGTATCGGAAAAAGTCGTCGCGCGTGCGCGGCACGGGCGGCTCGGTGAACGAACGTTCGTCGATGTTGGCGTCCGGGGCCGGCGCGCTGCCGGGCGCTGAGGCGGCGGGCCGCTCGGGCGATTTGCTCCGTATCACCTGCGAGCGTCCGAGGCCGTACTGCACGATCTGCGTCAGCTCGACCTGCGGGTCGGTTCGCAGCGTGTGGGCGAGGAACTTCGTGTCCCAATAGGGCCGGCCCTCGGCGAGCAGCACTTTGATCCGCTCGTTGGTCACTCGCACGAACACGCTGCGGGCGTTGTTTTCCGTGTCGGTCTCCTCGGAAAGCGGCTCGACGCGCACGCCGTACTCGTAGAGCCCCGGGCGGTCCTCACGGATGTTGAAGGCGACATCATGAACGGTTCGCTCGCCCAGGGCCACGGGCAGCTCCTGAACGGGCGTGCCCTCGCGCAGGAGCGTCACACGCGCCTCCCGCGTCGCGAAACCCGTCTGCACCAGCTTGGCGGCGATCGTCCCGGTCTGCCCGGTGAAGAGGTTTTCGAGGCCGGATGACGTTACCAGGGCAAGGTCGTGCCGGGGGCGGCGGCTGCCGAAGCAGCTCGTCCAGATCGGCACGCCCCGCTGCGCCGCCGCGTGGCCGGCCGCGACGGGGTCGCCCGCGTCCGTCTCGTGGCCGTCGCCGACGAGCAGGATGCCGACGGGCCGGCCCGTGTGAGCGAACTCGGTGTCGAGCAGTCGATGAACCGCGTCCACGATTCGCGTGCGTCGCCCGGCAGGGGCCGCCAACTCCCACAACGCCCCCGGCCCGGTCGGTGACGGGCGCTCATCGTACTGATACAGCCGCAGGTCGAATCGCTCGCGCAGCCTGTTGATGAACGCGGGTTCGAGCCAGATCCGCCTCGCTGCCTCGAAACGGGATTCGTCGTCGACATCGCGCGTGCCGAAGCTGCAGGACGTGTCCACGGCGATCACCAGCTTGCGGCGATAGTTCGCCTCGGACCACTCGCGGATCGCCGACGGCCCGAGCAGGAGGGTCGTCAGCGCGGCGATCACGGCGAGCCGGCCGCCGCCCAACGTCCACCGGGCCCACCGCGGCAAGGACGGGGACCGGGCATAAAGGCCCGCGGCCAGGATCATCAGAAGCGCACCGCCCGCCGCGATTCGAATCGGATCGAACGGCGGTTGCAGCATCAGTGTGCCCAGGATGTCAACATCGGCTTGCACGTCCGGTCTCGTTCGTCCGGTTCATCGTCGCCCGAGCAGCAGGAACAGCATTTCAACACCAAGGGCCGTCATTGCGGCCGCCAGCGCCCACGGCCACAGCGGTCGGCCACGCCGATTCTCCAGGATCGATGTCTGATCGCCGGCCGCCACGGTGCCGCGCGATGGATGCGTTCGCAGTCGATCCGGCGGCAGGGCGGTCAGATCCGACTCGATCGGGTCCAGATTGACGGCCACGCTCTTAAGCAAACGGTCGCCCGCCCGGACGCGATAGAAGCCGGGGCCGGCGGCGGGGGGAAGATCAGCCGTTGCCGTTGGACCGTCACGCCTCGCGGCGATGCGGACCGGCCGTCCGCCCGGCTCACGGATTTCGACGTCGTCGGCAACGTTGGTGAGCGGCCATCGCGCCGCCGCGCCGGCGCCGACGAAGCAGGGCGGCCTCGCCCACCGAACCGGCTGCAGGAGGGACACGATCTGATGCACCAGTCCGGGGAAGACGGTGTGGCGGGCGAGATCGGTCCAGGCGGGGTCCGGCGAGAGGTTGCACACGAGAAGGCGGCCCGAGCCTGCGGAAACGGCGCCGATGGCGACGTGACCGGTGTCCAGTGTGGCGATGGTTTCGGCTGAGGCTCGGCCGGGAAGCGTGGCGAAGTGGCGAAGAACGCTTACGGCTTGCAGGGATTCAACGCCGTCGCTGCCCAGCGGCTGCAGGAGCGGATGAGCGACTGCCGTGCCCAGGAGGATCCGGGCGGGCCGGGCGTCGGTGTTGGCGATGAGGACATCGCCGGGCCGAAGCGGAAGCAGGCCGTTGTCCGCGAAGAGGCCGTTCAGGGCCAGCAGGTTTTCCGCCGCGGCACCGGGGCCCAGGAAGGCGGCGACGCCTCCGCCTTGCTCCAGGAACCGGGCCAGGGCACGCAGCCCGCTCGCGGGAATGGGTTGGGCGGTTTCCAGGAGGACCACATCGACACCGTGAAGCACGGCCTCGGACAGTTCGCCGGCCCGCGCGGTCCGGAGGTCGATCGTGTCGCGGGCATCCTCAAACGGCACCAACGCGCGCGTGAGCAGGTACGCGGCGGTGACGCCGTCATTCGGTCCCGAATCCGAGCACAGGAGAACGGGGAGCCGCTCGGTCACATGAACGGCCGCATATCGCCGGTCGTCGATGCCGAGCGAGTCCGGGGGGATCTCTGCGGTGAGCTCGTGAACGCCCGCACGCGCGAACTCGATATCGAACGATGTGCTCACCGGCGAATCCGGCGAAATCGACACCTGCGGCTGCTTCCAGACGCGCCCTTCACCGGACCGCAGGAGCACGTCCGTCCTCGTGGCCCGCGGCGAGAAACTCGCGAGGCGGATCGTCACCCGGCATCGCCGGCGGGCGATGGGGCGGGGCGGCTCCGTGACGATCTCGGTGATGGCCGTGTTCGGGCGGCGGTCTTCCGCCCCGATTGGATGGAACTCGATGTGCGTGCCGGAGGGGATTCGCGAGAAATCGGCGTCCTTCCAGTTGGTCGCCTGAAAGTCGCTGATGACGTGCAGCTCCCTTCGGGATGAGCGAAACTCGGCCAACTGCCCCGCGGCGAGGTCGATCGCGGGAGCGATTTCCGCCCGCTCGGCGGTGGCGCGGGTCTCGTGAAGTTGCCGCCGCAGGGCCGCGAGATCGGCCGTGGGGCGAACGAAGGCGGGCCGTGGCGCGAGGGCAATCGATACGAGATTGGCGTGATCGCCGCGGGCCGGTTGCAGCGAGCCGAGGACCGCGTCGGCGCGGGCGATCGCCCGGTCCATCGTGGAGACGGAGGCGTCCGCGTAACCCATCGAGGCGCTCGCGTCGAGGAGTATGAGGGCCACGGTGTCCCGGTCGGCCGTTGCAGCGGCTTCCGCCGAGTCAAACCAGAGGGGGCGGGCGAAGGCCAGCACGATCAGGGCGAGACAGGCGCAGCGCAGGAGCATGAGCATCCGATGCCGCCACCGGTGTAAGCGACTCTGCGCGGCGATGACGTCCCGGAGGAAGCGGATTGTGGGAAAGACGAGGGTTCGCGGCAGGCCGCGGCTGATGAGGTGGATCAGGACGGGCGCCAGGACGACGGCAAGTCCGGCCAGCATGACCGGGCGGGCAAAGCGAACCACGGCCACCGCACCGACGTTCGCGGGATCGATCAGGACCGCCATGCGTTTATTCTACCGAAAGCGCTGCGGCGGCGCATCCGGCGAGCACCGCTTTCCAGCTCAAGAGAGGCGACAGGCTCGCCGGGCGAGATATCGCTCGAGCACGGCGAGAGGGTTCGTCGATGTCGTCACCCGGTTGTAGTCGACCCGACGAGCCGCGCACCCGGATCGCAGCGCCTCCAGGTGCCTGCCGAAACGCGCCATGTACTCCTCGCGGATTTCCGCCGGGACGGCGGCGAGTCCCTCACGCGATTCGCTGTCGACGAATCGCAGGTTTGCGGCGGCGGGCAGACGCAATTCCTCGTCATGGAGGATCTGAAACAGCGAAACCTCGAACTTGTGATGCCGATAGCGGCCCAGGGCCTCGAACAGGCCCGCCGGGTCTTCGAGGAAGTCGCTAACGACGATCAGCAGCCCGCGACGTCGAACGGCGCCGAACGTCTCGTGGAGGGCCGCGGCCGCGTCGGTCGCGCCGGACGGTGCGGCGTATTCCAGGCGGTGCAGAACGGCGTGTAGGTGGCGGAACGTGCCGCCGGGAGCAAGGTACGCGGTGAGGCGGTCGGTGAAGAGGCCCAGGCCGACCTTGTCGCCCTGCCTGATGAGGAGGAAGGCCATCGCCGCCAGGAGGTAGCGGGCGTGATCGAACTTGGACAGCGGACCGGCGGTCCGGCTGCCGGCGGCATGTGCCGATCGGGCTTCGGCGTCCAGGCCGGCGTAGCCCATGCTCGCGCTGCAATCGAGCAGGACGTAGACGACCATGTCCGTCTGGGCCTCGAAGAGCTTGACGAACAGCCGGTCCGTGCGGCCGTAGGCTTTCCAGTCGACGTCGGTGATGTCGTCGCCGGGGGAATACTCTCGGTAGTCGGCGAACTCGACCGTGTGGCCGCGGGATCGGGATCGGTGGCGGCCGGCGTAATAGCCCTCCGCCATGCGACGCGCGGCGAAGAAGAGGTTCTTGAGCCGACGCAATTCGCCGGGATCCAACAGCATCCAGGAGTGTGCGTCGATGCTCACGGCCGGGTCACCGGGGCCGATCCCGTTCGTTGTCGGCGTCGTCTTCATCGTCCTGCTCTTCCGCCTCGTCGCGGTACTTCCACGAGTCGGCCTCCTCGGCCTCGTCGATCTCCCGCTCCATGTGCCGGAACATCTTCTCCTGGAGCGGGGCGAGGCGGCGGTACATGTCGAGCGTGGCCTGGTAGGCGCGCACCATCGCGTCGAGCTTGGCGAGCTGGGCGTCGATTCGCAGGAGCTGGTGTTTGACGAGGCACTCCGGCTCCTTGATCGTGGAAAACGGGTCGCACTGAAAGGCCATTTGTCCGGCCGGGCCCCGTACGAAATATTCGCAGTCCTTGCACTGGATCATGTTGCGCTCACCCGGGTTGGAACTGCGCATTGTACGGGTCGGTCCCGCCCGATTCAACCTGCATCCGACCGGAGGACGGTTTCGGTGTTTGCCGGGAGCGGCATGCCGGAAATACTTGACAAGACCGGGCACTTTTGAGTATGAGTGGAGTGTGGTTACGAGGCCGGGCGGCGTGAAGGGCGTGCTTTATCGCATCTCCCCGAGCCCTTCGCCCGGCCGGTGAAGCTCGTCCGAGCGGCAGAGGAGGAACATCTCCCTGTGAAGTGACGCCGAGAGACAATGCGAAATCGCTATGGTCTGATGGATCCTTCCAAGACCCCGAGGAGACCGATCATGCGAACGGTATTCATCGTTCCGTGCGGTTGCTGTTTGCTCCTGGCGGGGACGGTGGGTTTCGGCGCGACAACAATCACCCTTCAGGACGGCATGGTGCCGCTGCCGGGCCGCCCCGTCTATTGGGGCACCACCGATGCGTGGTTGAACTACAACACGACCGGCAATTACGGCGCGTCGACCAGCCTGCGAATCCAGTGGTACGACGGCCGCGACGACACGGCCGTCATCCGCTTCGACCTGGCCGGCCAGATCCCGCCGTATCAACGCATCCTTTCGGCCAAACTCTGGCTCTACTATCGCAGCGCCGTTATGACCAATGACGAGGCGATCGAAATCAAGCCCTATCGCATCGACCCGACCAAGCCGTGGTTCGAGAACATCTACGACGGCACAACGGGGCACGGCGTGAACTGCCGGTGGCGCGACGACGCGCAGACCCAGCCGTGGACCGGTCAGGATTGCGCCTGGTGGGACAAGATCGACGACGGCAACAGCACCCGCTGGGTCCAGGATGAGAACGGCATGGTCGGGCCGCCGTACAACCCTGTCAAACCGCCGGCGACGATCGATTTCACCGTCACGCCGAGCGTCAAGGCGTGGTACGAGCAAGGACAGACGAATACGGGATTCTGCCTCTTCGCGGTGAACTACGTCGGCGGTGCGCATCAGGCCTACGGGCTTTTCGCCTCGCGAAACGACGGAACGGCCGGCCTTCGGCCCAAACTCGTCATTGCGTACGAGGGGGCCCTGGCCCCGCTTGCCGAGGCGGGGGGCCCGTACGCCGTCAACCGGGGCGGGTCGGTCGACCTGAACGGCGCGGGTTCATACGATCCGGACGGCGGAGGCATCACCGCCTGGCGGTGGGATCTCGACAACGACGGCCCGTACGACGACGCCGACGGCGCGACGCCGACCGTGACCTACCTGTACCTCGTGAACACGCTCGGCCTGAAGCCCGGGAACCGCTCGATCAGGCTCCAGGTGACCGATGAAGAGGGCGAGACGGGCGTCGACACGGCGACATTGCAGATCCCTCCGGCCGCTCCGGGCGATTTCGACGCCGACGGCGACGTGGACCTGGCGGATTTCGGGTTCTTTCAGAGGTGCTTCGGCGGGCCGAACCGGCCGATCAGCGAGCCCGACTGCCGGGCGGCCGATCTCGATCGCGATGCCGACGTGGATCTTTCGGACTTCGCGATGTTCCAGACCTGTTTCAACGGGCCGAATCGTCTGCCGGCGGCGGGTTGTCCGTGAGCGTTTCGGGCGGTGTCGCCGGCGGCGATCAAGCCATGTTCACTTCGTCGTTGCATAACGCAACGACGGAAAAGCGAAAAACCGAAAAAGCGAAAGAATACACTCCGAGGGCCGAATCGGAAATACACCTGCGGTGCGGTCGTGAGTGCCCTGCATCATCAGACTTTTTCGTTTTCTCGCTTTCTCGTTTTTCCGCTTTCCAGCGTTGCCATGTGCAACGCTGGGGTCCACAATCTCTCGCTCTGGGGCGGCCTACCAGAAGTATGCGTAGATCGCGACGAACGCGGCGCCGCAAACGAGCCACCACAGCCAAAGGCTGGCGTACCACGGCTGCGTCTCGCCGGCGGGCAGGCTCAGCATGGAGCGGTCCCAGAGGTTAGAGGCCGCCGTGCGATTCCGCACGGCGAACCAGCCGATGCCCGCGACAACC
Organism: uncultured Planctomycetales bacterium; assembly: GCA_964617025.1. GTDB lineage: Bacteria > Planctomycetota > Phycisphaerae > UBA1845 > PWPN01 > CAZMVY01. The sequence continues at coordinate 20,699 of CAZTVU010000022.1, forward strand.
GCCGCCAGGACCAACAGCGCGGTTGTCTCAGGGCTGAGGGCTGCCACGGCGAGCACCGCTGCGCACCCGACGGCGGAAACCGCCGCCCCATGCGCGGATGGCAGCCGCGAGGACAGGGCGGCCAGCAGCACGATGGAGCTCAGGAATACGCCGCCGGCAAAGACCAGGGAGTTCTCCAGGTTGGTCGGCAGGAAACGAATGCCGCGATCCGCGAGGATCTGTCGTGCGAACGTCAGCGGAATCGTGAGGATGGCCAGCCATAGGCAGGCGGTCGCACCGCGGCCGCGGGCGCCGCTCCACAACGCGCCGCCGAGGAACACGACCACGGCCGGGGCGGCCATCGGCGCCCAGATGTCCTGGCAGTAGCGGAACATATTCTCCCAGCGGGCCACGAGCGTGGAAAACGCGGCCCCGACGACCAAAGCGGCGGCACCGGCGATCTGACCGAAGATGACCAGCCTTCGCTCCGACCAGGCGGCGCCCTTCCATCGCTGCACGATGTCGAGCGTGACCATCGTGGATGTCGAGTTCACCAGGCCCGAGATGGTGGACATGATCGCGCCGAGCACGGCCGCGGCGACCAGGCCGCGAAGCCCCGTCGGCACGACCGCCGCCACAACGGCTGGGTACGTTTCGTCCGAGACGGTCAGGCCGGGGTTCATCACCCGGTAGATCATCCCGGGAAAGCAGGTCGCCAGCGGCATGATGATCTGGATGCCGCCGGCCATGAGCACGCCCATCTTGGCGTGCCATTCGTTCCGGGCGCCCAGGCAACGCTGATTGATGAACTGGTTGGTGGCGTAGTACCACACGTTGGTGGACAGTGCGAGGATGATCAGGGCGGTCCACGGGACATCCGGGTCGGTTGCCGGGGCGATGAGGTGGGCCTGCTGGCCGGTGCCGAGGACGGCCGCGAAATCCCACCCGATTCGGGCCATGCCGGCGAAGAACACGTAGATCCCGCCACCCAGGAGGAGGACGAACTGGAACAGGTCCGTCCATGCCACCGATAGGAGCCCCCCATAGATCGTGTAGGCTCCGGTCAGGGCTGCGAGCGCCCACACGGTCTGGGTCCGGGGGAACCCCCACATCTTCTCGATGGCGAAGCCGCCCGTGTAGAACACGAGGGCGAAGTTGGCGAAGATGTAGCTCGCGATCGTCAGCCAGGCGTAGAGGGATCGGACACCGCCGCCGTACCGCCGCTCCAGATACTCCGGCATCGTCGTGATGCGGTTGCGTACATACAGCGGGATAAAGATCCACAACAGGATCGAGAGCGACGGGAAGATCAGCCACTCCCAGTTCACGACGGGCATGCCGAGTTTGTAGGCGTAGCCCACCTCGCCGACGAATTGCTCCGAGCTGATGCCGGCGGCGATGACCGAAGCGCCGATGGCGTACCACGGAAGCGTGTTGCCCGCGCGAAAGTAGTCTCCGACCGTGGCCTTTTCGCGGCGACCGACGGCGAAGCCGATCGCCAGCGTCGCCGCCACGTAGAGGAGCAGAAAGGCGAAGTCCCACCCGCCGAACATGCGCCGGCCCTCGGCGTTCGTGTATGAATCAGGAGATGCGCACCGTCACGATCTGCCGGGCCGACAGCGGTACCGTCACGCGGCCTTCCGCGGGCTTGAGCGACGTCCGTGACCTGCCCTCGAGGTCCACGAGTTCCGCCGATTGTACGCGCCTCGGCAGATCGAGCGTCTCCTCGATGGCGGCGTCCGTGGGATTGAACATCCGCACCCAAAGGCCCTCCTGCCCGCGACGGCGAAACACGGCGGTGACCACCGCCTCGCCTGGCGTTAGTCGCAGAAAGACGTCCGACGCGGGCAATGCGGGCTTCACGCCGACGACGTCGCGGGGCTCAACCTGGACCGCCCGAGGCGGGGCGGCGAGCGACTGGCCATGCCTGCATAGACCGGCCGAAGAGAGATTCCCGTGCAAGGGCACGATGCGAAAAGCGAATTCGTGCGTTCCCTGAATCTGGCCGCCCTCCTCGCCGTTGGTGAACACCGTGCGGCGGAAGGAGCGGAGAAGCGTGAGGGCGATCGGGCGGTCGGGGAGATCCTGCACTGCCGACTCCGGCAGCCCGGTGCTGACGACGGCCAGGCCGCGCCCGGAACCGTCGCGGTCGACGACCGCCGTCCAGGTGTACTGCGGCTTGGTCTCAACTTCGAGCTCCTTGATGGCCGCGTTGTCGGTCCGCAGGGCGATCGGGCGCTCCACCACGTCGTATGCGGCATCGGCGAAGTACGTGTCGGCCCGCGTCCCCGTCGGGAACAGCGCGCGGAGGCGGTGGTCGCGGATCGTGTTTTCGACGACGGTGCGAACCTCCACCCAGTCGGCCTGGCGCCGGAGCGTGACGAAACTGGTGATTCCCAGGGGACCGGCCTGGTCGCAACGGGTCATCTGGTCGAAGCGGAAATGCCGGGGTACGTTCATCGTCACGGCGATCTTGAGCGTGGTCTTGCCGATGCCGTCTGCGACGACGGCGACATCGGCCGCCGCCGCCGCCGAACTGAAGAGTTGGTCGTTCACGGCAACGCCGTGGTACCACCCGTCGCCGATATCCGCGCGGTCCTCGAACGTGAGGAGGTTCGCGTAGGTCTGCCCGCTTCGCTTGTCCAGAAGGCACAGCGTACCGTTGCGGTCGACGCGGACCTTCAGGTGTTCGTTCTCGATGGTGTGGTCGTCGACGAGCATCGAGCCGAAATGACGCGTGGGCCCCGTCGTCGGGCGGCACACGAGCGTCGTGTAGCCGAACGGAGCGATTCGAAGCGGGACGGACACATCGACCTCGTGGCGCTTGTCCGGGACCGGGAACTTGCACCGGACGCGGCGAAAGCCCATGCGGTCGCGACGCTGAGCCACGAGCTGGTAGGGCACCTCGTTTCCGTCGGCGTGGTAGAGCCGAAAGGCGATCTTCTGTTCGAAGCCGAAGAACTCTTGGAAGGTGGCGGTCGTGTCCGCGGGGAAGCGAAGCGTCAGGTCCACCGGGCCGTCGACGGCGGCGGCGCCGGGGTTGAAGACGACGACGGAAAAGTCCTTCTCGCCGAGGTCGGGGTGCTTCGTGCGCAGGGCAATATGTCGGAGCGCGTCGCGCGTGAGGTGCTGCGAGATCTGCATCGATTGATCGTAGCGGTAGATCATGTCGCGGTGGACCTGATCGATCGAGCAGCCGCAGATCGAATCGTGGGGATGGTTCGTGAGCAGGTGCCGCCACGCCGCGTCCAGATATGCATGCGGATACTCCGCCCCCAGCGAAGCGGCGAAGGCGGAGAACGGCTCCGCCCACAGGCACAGCTCGTTCTCGCAGCGGGCATTGGCCTGCTGCAGGGGAATGCGGCTCGAAAGTACGCCGGGGATCAGCCAGGCCTCGTCGCCGGCCAGGCCCGGCTCGCGAAGCTCGCCCCGGTGGACCTTCGTGATGTGGCTGCGCTGCTCGCGGAGATCCTCGACGAAACCGTCGAGGTGCGAGTGCACGATCTGCACATCGCGGAGCTTCGCGTTCATTTTCGTCAGGAGCTCGACCGTTCGCGGCTCGATCTCCATGTGGTCGCCGCCGTCGAAGAGCAGGAACGACGGCGTGGGGCATCGCCCCTTCTCATAGTCGATCAGGTCGGCCAGGCCCTCCAGGGCGGCGTCGAGGGTGAAGGGCTCGTCGATCTTGAGCCCCTTGCGGACGCCGAAGGCGTACGTGCAGTATCCGCCCCGGGGCGCGAAGCGATAGGCGAGGACCTCCGAGCCGTCCGGGGACTGCCATCGAAAGACGGCTCCGTGCTTTTGTTCCGTGGTGCCGCGCCAGACGAAGGCGTTATCAATGGAGAAGCCGCGGAGGATTTGCGGGAGTTGCGACGTGTGGCCGAAGATGTCGCAGACGAAGCCCACGCGGGACGGCCGGCCGTACTGCGAGGCAACCTCGATGCCCAGCTGGAGGTTTCGCACGATCGACTCGCCGGAAACGAGGAACTCGTCCGGCAGCACAAACCACGGGCCGATGCGAAGACGTCCCGCCTCCGCCAGACGCTTGACCTGGTCGCGCCGTTCGGGGCGGATCTCGAGGTAGTCTTCGATCAGGATCGACTGGCCGTCGGACTGCCAGTACGCAAAGCGGGGATCCGCGTCCATCGTATCGAGCACCTCGTCCAGCAGGCTGACGAGGCGAAACCGGTAGTCCTGAAACGGTTCATACCACTCTCGGTCCCAGTGGGTGCTCACCACGTAGTGCGCGGTCCGTTTCGCGGGCAGTGACATCTTGATCTCCGAAGGTCTCTACAGGGCAAACGCGCTTCGCTCGCCGTGCTGTTGCGGGCGAGCCGCGCGACGGAATCGAACATTTGCGGGGCGCGGCGGTTGCCTGTCAAGGCGCTGACGACATTGGCATCGGCAGCTCCGGACCGCATGGTTCTCCCACAGCGATAATTGCGACACACGAAGTCTCTTGGGTGGGTGGCAGCGGCGCGGTCAGTCTTTTCGGCCACAACCCACCCCCGTCGGCGTGGCCCGCTTCAGATACCGTGGAGACGGTCCGGCGGCCTACTCATAGACCTCCAGCTCGGCTACGGCCATCTGTGCCCCCTTTTGGTCGGGCCCATCCGGTTTGAGTGCGCTGACTCGGATCCAGCGGCAGGGCGTAGGCAAACCCGCCCACGCACAGGGCGATCCGTCGTGATCGTCCACGGCAACGAGGGTGTGCCATGCCTTGCGGTCCTCCGAGATTGCGATGCGACAGGCGGTCGGAAAGCCGTCTTTCGCAAAAGTCACTTTCAGGCGGCGAATGTTGCGCCGCTCAAGCAGATCCACTTCGTAGGTCCACGGCCACTCGCCGGCGGCCCGGGCCGTCGTCTCGGCCACGCCGTCGACTCCGAGTCGGGCAAAATGCACACCCGCGTTGACGACCAGATCGCGCGAGCCGTCGAGGCTCAACAGGCGGGCGGGTTTGCGAAACGCCAGATTGCCCGGGGGCACGGGTGGCCGCACCCGCGCCGCCGCAAGCCCGGGGCGGAGGGCCTTGAGCGTCTCGAGTTGTGACCGGTCGAGCCCCCCGTCTCGGTACAGCAGGACGTCGATGGTCACGACGCCGCCCGCCTCGTTCACGTCGAACACGTAGTCGATCAGTTCCTGCTTGGTGTATGCCGTGCCCGCCATCGCCCAGGAGCCGCCGATGTGGCTGGGCCCGCAGCCGAGAAACGACAGGATGTGCCACTGCTCGCCGTTGAGCCATCGCGACACGGGCCGATCGCGAAAGACGTTCTGCTCGCCGGCCGTGAAATCTTCGTGCCGGGCGTACGCGCGAACCTGCTCCTCCACCCCCGGATTCATCGCGATGATTCGTCGGGGGTTTCCGGCCTTGAGCGCGCGGGCGAGGATGCCGAGTTTTTCGTCGTCGTAGCCGATGAATGGATAGGCCGCATCAACCCACCAGCCGGCGACCTTGTCGCCGTATCGTTCGCCATACTCCCGCACGACGTCGGCCCACTTGCTCACGTAGTCGCGAGTGACGGGGTTGCTCCAGCCGAGGGCCTGGGCGGCCCGGGGATCCTCGCGGGGGCCATCGCCGGTCCAATAGAGCATCAGCGGAATGCGCTTGGCGTGGAGGGCACGATGGAGATACAGCACCAGGTCGCGGGTGGCGCACGCCTCGCCGGGCTCATAGCCGGTGAGCCGGTCGTAGGTGGCGTTGGGTGCGATAACGTATCGGGTCCGCTGCATCATCGTGAAGATGACGTACCCCGCCTGCGCTTCGGCCATGGCATCGGCGAAGCGCTCCACGTTGAACTCGCGGACACACTCGTCCCAGGACGTCTCCCGGCCCAGGCTGTGGACGCGTTGAGGGTCGTTCTGTAGGTCCCACAGGTAGTGCACGAACACACCGTAGCCCGCTTTGTGAAACCAGTCGGTATTGGGGTTGTTTCGTTCCGCCGTCGCGCGGGTCGCCGCGAGCATCGGGACGAGGCATCCGACGATCGCAGCCGCCGGCGGCATCCATCGGGTCCGCATCGGGCGTTCCTCCGTTGGGCCTCGGAGAATACCTGCCGTTCGGGTAAACTCCAACCCGAAGGCGCGGTCCGGACACCTAGGGTCTTTTCATCCCGGCGGGTTTGCGGTACCAGAAGCGCCATGGCGAATTCCTCCTCGCGGCGGACAACGGCCGGCTGGTTCGTGACGGCGACCGATGCCGGCGTCGGCAAGACGATCGTGGCCGGGGCGCTTGCCCGGCTCTGTCGCGAGGCGGGCAAACGCGTCGGCGTCTTCAAGCCGATCGCGGTGGGTTGCCGCCGCGACGTGCGCCTCGGAATGGTCAGCGGCGATGCGGAGTACCTCGCCCATTGCGCGGAGTCGCCCGACGACCTGGCGACGATCAACCCGGTTCGTTATACGCAGGAGCTGGTGCCGATGGTGGCGGCCGACCGTTCTCGCCGGCCGGTCGATCACGACGTGATTCGCGCCTGCTACGATCGCATCGCGGACCACAGCAATGTGATCGTGGTCGAAGCCGTCGGCGGCCTGCTTACGCCGCTTGACGCGAAGACGACGAACGCGGATCTGGCGGTGTCGTTCGGCCTGCCCGTGCTGGTGGTCGCGCCGGCCGGCTACGAGGCGGTGAATCACGTTCTGCTCACGCTGGAGGCGGCCCGCGCCCGCGACGTCTGCGTGGATGGCGTCATCCTGAACCGGTACGACTCGATGCAGGCCACGCTGGCGGAGGAGACGAACCCCGATGCGATCGCGCGGCTCGCGCGGGTGCCTTTGCCGATCGTGGTGCCGTTTGACGAACGCGTCGATGCAACGAAGGGGGTTATCGCGGAGTCGATCCTGTTTCCGCTCCGTCCGCTTGTGCGGCGGCTGATGACCGGCTGCGAAACGGGCTGACCGAGGGTCGGCTCGCCGATTGTATCGTCGTCGGGTGCGTTCCGGAATGCTACCCCGATGAATGCCCTGCCCGAGAGCGATGCTGAATTGGTGGCCCGCATTGCAGACGGCGATCGGGCCGCGTTTGCCGCGCTCATCGAGCGGCACCAGGCCTACGTCCACAAGTTGGCGTACCGTTTCGTCGGCCACCGGGACGTGGCCGATGACCTGACGCAGGATGCGTTCCTTCGCGTGTGGCGGTCGGCTGCGGGTTACAGGCCGACGGCGGCGTTTACCACGTGGCTGTACCGCATGGTGGTCAACCTCTGCCGCGACTGGCGGCGAGGTCAACGATATCGCGACTACGCACAACTGACGGATATGCCGGCCGCGACGGACGAGAAATCGGCGGCCGATGATCAGGCCGAGATGGCGCGGCGGGTTCGCGAGGCAATCGAGGCCCTGCCCGACCACCAGCGGGAGGCCGTTCTGCTGCATCGCTACGGCGAGTTCTCCCACCGCGAGATCGCGGAGATCATGGGCAAGTCGGAATCGGCCGTAGAGTCTTATTTGGTAAGGGCTTATGCGAAACTGCGCGATTCCTTGCGATCGGTGTTCGGTCCTGGGGCCGGTTCGCAGGAATCGGCAGGCTGAGCCGTTAAATCTTTCGGAGTGACCGTATGCAACACCTCGACGACATGCAGATCATCCGGCTGGTGGCCGGAGACCTCCTCCCCGGCGAGGCCGATACGTTCTGGTCGCACATCGCGGACTGCCCTGACTGTGCCCGGCGCGTGGGCGAACAGGAGCGATTGTGGCGGGGCCTGGCTGTCTGGCAGGCGCCAAGCGAGGTGCCGGATGTGGTAGGACGGGCGCTCCGCGAGCTTGATCGAGCCGGGCGCGCACGGCCCCGGGCGTGGTGGCCGGTCGGTCGCATCGCGGCCGGGTTGCTGCTCGGGATCGGGGTCGGCCACGCCGCTGGACGCTGGGCATCGGCCGGGCGCCCCGCGCTGCCGGAGCTCGTACCCGTTACCGTCGCAGAGGTGGTGGAGGCGCTGGGTCTGGACGTCCTCGCGGCGGCACCGGTGGGACTTGCGGATGCTGTGGACGGTGAAGCTTCGGCGCTCGGGCTCGGGGAGGGCAACTCATGACGGCTCGATTCACGCTGGGAGTGGCTCTGGCGACTGTGGCGGCAGGGGTGGGTTCATACTGGGCCACGGTCTCCTTCGGCCAGCGTCCCTCGGCCGCGCGGGCGACGGCATCGGCCGGGCGTGGCCTGGCGGGCTGGCTCGGGCTCAGCAGGGAGCAGCAACGGCGGGTGGAGGCGGCCGATCCGACCTTCCCGGACGATTCGTCGCGGCTTCGGGCCGAGCTCGACGCGGCCCGGGAGTCGTTGGCGCGGCTTCTGGCGACAGACTCCGCTTCGGACGAGGAGATCCGCAGGGCTGTCGAGAAGACGATCGACGTCCATACGCGACTCGAGCGACGGGCGACACAACACCTGCTCAGGGTCCGGAGTATCCTGACGCCGGAGCAACGGCGGCGGTTGCTGGATGTCTCCGCGGAACATGTGCGGCAGGGCCGGGGATACGGCTACGGCGGCCCGCCGGGTGGCGGTGGTCGGGGTCAGGGCGGCGGTCGGGGGCCGGGTGGCAAGGGTCCGCCATGGCGAGAGGACAACTCGCAGAGGTGATGTCATGAAGCGTTTGATCATGGTCGTGATGGGATTGTGGTTTGCGGCCGATGTCGCCCATGCCGAATGGCGCGGACCGGCGGGCGGCGGGGGAATACGCGAACGGGCTCGCGATGGATCCTGCGTCGCCGACTGCCCACTCGTCCCTTCGGACGGCGGCAGAGCGGCCGACCGTCGACCCGTGGAGACGCGCCGTTGGCGGGACAGGGACGGGCGCCCGTTCGGTCGCGAGTGCCCATACTGCGGTCGCCTGTGTCCGCGGGGCGACGGATGGGGTGCCGGCCGCAGCTCCGGCGGCGGGTGGGGCGACGGTTATGGGTGGCAGGGTGGCGGCGGACGTGGCCGGATGGGTGGCTGGCGGGAGACGGCGTCGCGCGGCTACGGCTCGCGCCGTTGGGACTGCCCGAGGCGTTGGTAGTTCACCGCCTCGCCGACGTCCAAGGCGAACCCGGGCAGGCCGTCGATCCATCGCTGCACGTCCACGGGGTCGAAGCGGCAATAGACAGCCGGCCGGAAGAGGGTCGGGTCGCCCGTGAGCCATTTTCGCTCGTTCGGGTTGCGTTGAATGATGGCGGCCAGTGGGGCGCCGGGGTATACGCGAAACTGCGTGTTCACGCCGACGCGTTGCGGTTCCGCTTTGCGGAGAGCGTCAATCATCGCGCGGGCCTGCTGCGGGGTCTCGCCCGGCAGGCCGCAGGACAGGTCAATGGCCACCCGAATGTCGTGATTCTTCAGGAGCCGCACGCACGCAGCCGCTTCGGTCGGGTTGTCGGCTGCGCTGTTCACGGTGACGGTGGCCATTTCGCAGCCGCTCTGCCGCATGGCTGCTGCGAGGGCGGCGCTGATTGGCTTGTGACGCATATATGTGATCCATACGGCGCCGAGGCCGGCCAAGGCCTCGCAAAGAGCTACGGCGTGTCCCAGCGAAACGTTCATCTCGGCATCGCACAGGTGCAGCCGCGACCAACCCTTTTCCACGAGCGTGCGGACCTCCGCCGCCACGGCCTCCGGTCGCCGGAAGCGGACGCGCGTCCCGGCCTCGACGCAGAACGGGCATGTGCATGGGCACCCGTAAGATGAGGCGAACCCCGCGATGCCGTTCTCCCGGTAGTAGCGAGCGTAGTCGACGTCGATGCATCGCTCGGGTATTCCCGCGGAGTCGGGCGGATAGGCGAAGCCATCGAGGACCGGCGGCAGCGGTCGTCCGCTGATGAGCATGTCCGCGATCTTGACGGCGACGGCCTCGCCGGGGCCTGTGACGACCGCCTCCGCGCCGAGGTGGCGGGCCACCGCCGCCGGCATCGCCGTCACCCCGGCGCCGCCCACGACGAGCCGATAGCCCGCGCCGGTGATGCGTTCGGCGATTGTGCGATGTTCGTCCAGATAGAAACTGCCCTCCGGCCGGACCGCGCTGTCCACGTTGCGGATGCTGAGGAAGACGGCGTCGGGGCGGAGGTCGGACAGAAACCCGTCCATCGCCGACGGGAGGTCGTCCACAAAGCAGAGGTCGAGTACGGTGGCCTCATGCCCGGCGCGGCGCAGGGCATGCGCGAGGTACTCCAGCCCCACCGGGATCACCGGCGGCTTGCGGAGTCGGTTGGGATTGATCAGGGCGATCCGCACGGTGGCATGATATCAGGCGATAAAGCGGAACGCCCGCGCCGGATCGTTCGTTGTGTTCGATCCGGCGCGGGCCCGGTGTGGCCGGCTGCTTCCGTGCCCTACGGACATGCCGGGGTGCGGTTCGGACCATTGAAACAGGTCTGGAACAGGGAGAAGTCTCCCAGGTCGACGTCGTCATCGAGGTCCAGGTCGGGACCGCCGCAATCGCTCGTCGCGGACGGGCGATTGGGACCGTTGAAACACTCCTGGAATCGTGTGAAGTCGGCCAGATCGACGTCGCCATCGCAGTCGAAGTCCGCGATCGCGACCGGGGCGTTCGCAAACCGGATCGTAAACGGCGCGGATGCGGCGTACTGCGTGCTTCCGCTGTCACGCAATCGGAACGTCGCGCGCCAGACACATCGGCGCGGATCGAAGCTCGGATCCGTGCTGTCGATCAGCCAGATCAGGTGCTTGTGAAGGTGGCGGTCGCCGAGCCGCGCGGACTGCCCCGGAGCGGTAAGGATGTCGTAGTTCGGCGGGACCGCCACGACCAGCCCCGGGTCAATCGACACGACGTCCAGCCAGACAAGTACTCCCTCGCCCAGCTTGAACGTGTCGGCGGCCGGCGCTTCCGTGCGGATGGCGTCAAAGCCGGGGCTGTCGCTGCTCCAGCCTTCGAAGAAGCCTCCCGGTTCCGTCGGCTCCAACACCACGAGATTGGTGCCCGGGTCGTACGGGTCGAACCCCCCGATCGCGGTAGCGACCTTGAGCTGTCGGCCCGTTGCGTCGGAGGACCGGCCGATCCAGACGTCGCCCATGTGTTGGGCATACGACGGCGAGACCGCCGCGCCCCCGCACGCACACGCAAGGGCCGCCATGCCGTACCTGAATCTGATCATGTAGACCTCCGGCCCGCGCGGGGCATCCGGCGGCCGACGCGCCGGGCGGCCAGGATGACCACGCCCGGCGCCAGCATCGCCAGCGAGACGGGTTCCGGCACGTTCGTTACGCAGACCGTGAACGGCTCCGACGCCCCATAGGCCGTTGTGCCAAGGTCCAGGAGTCGGAATGTGCCATGCCACTCCGTCTCGAGCGGGTTGTGGCCGACGTCGGCGGAATCCACGTGCCAGATGACGTGATCATGCAGGTCGTGCCTGCCCAGCAGCAGGCGTTCGCCGGGGGCGTCAATGACCTGCAACGGATTCAGGGGATTCCGAACCTTGAAGGCCGGATCGAGCGAAAGGGCCTCCAGCCAGATTTGCGCACCGGCGTCCAACCGGAACAGGTCTTCGCCGGGCTCGTCTTCCATGATGGCCTCAAAACCGGGTTCGTCGCCGGCCCAGCCATTGAGCAATCCGCTGACGGGCTGAACGAGCCGGCATTCGTCGAGATCGGCCTCGATCTTCAGCACGCCGCCGGACGACCGGCCGATGATGATGTCTCCCTCGTGCTGGTGCTGCGCCCACACGGGGGCCGCGAACGCGACCAGAAGCTTCAACGACGCCAGGACAGGGAATCGGTACCGGAACACTTTCGACCTCCGTCTTGAGTTTCTTGTGCGGACAAACCTCTTTCGTCCGCCGGAAAGCCGGGCACTACCAGGCCACTTTCGGATCGTACAGGTTGTGCAGCCAGTCGATCACGAACCGGTTGCCCTGCTTCTTCACGCCGCGTTTCTTGTACGTGCGCTCGAAGCTGAACCGATCCGCGTGGCCGTCGACAAACGCGTAATTCGCCTTGGCGAGGTGCTGCTCCAGCTCCATCTCCTTGCGGGCGGCGTCCTTTTCCTGGACCGCCCAGTTCGGCGGATGGACATGATCCGACGACGCATAGTCGCTGGTTTCGTTGAGCTCGACGAACATGATCGTTGCCGCCGGCCGTCGAATGCGGTCAAGCCGGCGGTAATCCTCGTATTCATCGACGCGGCCCGCTAGATAGTCGTTCACGCCGTAGCTGGTGCGACGAGGCTGCCGGGTCACCGGATGCGGCCCGTTCCAGTACGGGCTTTCGTCCGACGGGCAACGGGCGATGAGTTTGTCGCGGTACTCGCGCCGGAGCGTGTTGAGCCACGTCTCCTGCTCATCGACCGACCCGCCGTGCGACAGGCCGAAGTTGACCAGGTAGCCCTTGTGATTCATCGCGTACATCTGGACGGCGATGCCCAGTCCGCGCATGTTGCTCATGCAGACGGCGGCCCGGCCCTGCTCGCGGCCCTTGGCCAGCGACGGCAGGAGGATCGCCACCAGCAGCGCGACGACCGCCACGACCACCAGCAGTTCAATCAGCGTGAATGCGTGCCGTTTCACGAATGCACCTCGGGGGAACAGTCGATGCCGCAAGACCAGACGCGCGTCGCGGTGACGCATCATGATCACCGCGGGCGCTCCCGGGTTCTCGGGAAACCGTTTGAATCAAGACGCCTGCGCCGACCGTTGCCTGAGAGGCGGGGTCGGCGGAGACGAACGCGGAGATGGGGTTATGCGGTCGGCGGCGCGCGGGGTCGACCGGGCGAGTGCGCGACGCGGGCCGGCGGCAGGTCGGCGACGAGGCCGGGGTCGTCGTTGGCGCCGGCCGCGTCGTCACGCCAGGATTCCAGCGCCTGGTAAGCCGATTCGCCGAGGTGCCGGGCCTCCTCGGCCGCCAGGTCGATGATGCTCCAGGCCAGGTGACTGCGTTCCCCTGCCGACCAGCCGGCCACCTCGCGCCAGTCCCCGGAGCGCAGGTCGTCGAACCGCTCCCGGATGCCCCGGTGGAAGGCCTGGTGCCGCTTCTTGTCCGATTCCTGCCGGGCCTCGGGATCCTTCCCCTCCCGGCGGGCCAGCTGGCGCGAGGCCCAGGCCAGTTCGGGGCGCACGTGAATGAACAGGAACTCCAGCGTCCGGGTGTCCTCGCGGGCCTCGCCAATCAGGGCCAGCCGCACGGCCCGCACGATCTCCCGCATCAGGTCGCGGCGGAAGGGGGTCAGCTCACACCGCCCGACCTCAGGCAGGTCCGGCTCGAGGCCGAAGGCCGTCACCCGCCCGGATTTGGGGCGGGTGAGGCGCCGCAGGCGCAGGGCCAGGTAGGCCAGCAGAGAGTCGGGGCGGGGCAGGCGGCCGCCGTCCACCTCCTCCATCAGCAGAAGGAACATCTCGGACAGGATCTCGCGGCACCGGTCCTGCAGAGCCATCCCGGCCTGCCGCCAGGCGGCGGCCTGCACCAGCACGAACTCCCGGCAGGCCAGCAGGAGGGGTTCCACCGTCCGGCGCCCTGGGCCGCCAGCAAGGCCGCCAGGGCCTGCTGGGCCTCGGGGCTGTTCAGACGGGGGGCAGGCACGGTTCGATGTTGTCCCGCCGGGGGATGCCGGCATGGCCGACCAGGTCGGGGGTGACCACGAGGCCGGCGTCACCCATCTTCCGGATGGATTCAGCCGCCAAGACGGCGCCAGCGGGGGCGGGGGGGGCGGTCATGAGGCGGGGAAAGCGGTCAGCGGCTGGCGGGCAGGACGCGGGGCAGGAGTTCCTCGAACTGGACCAGGTCGGGTTCGAGGCTCCTGATCGATTCCACCCAGAAGGCGGGGCGCGTGAGATCGACCCCGATCGAGGCGCGGGCCACCTCCTCGGCGGCGGCGTTCCCCGAGAAACGCAGGAAGCTCTTGTACTTGTCGAGGAAGGCGCCACCCTGTTTCCGGAACAGGGAGTACAGCCCGCGGCTGAGCAGGAACCCAAAGGTGTAGGGGAAGTTGTAGAAGGTGACCTCGGTGATGTAGAAATGCAGTTTTGAGGCCCAGAACAGCGGATCCTCGCCGCCGGGGGCCAGCAGGTCGCCGAACACCCGGCGCTGGGTTCCCGCCATCAGCTCCTTCAGGCGGGTGACGCTCACCTCGCCCTGCTGGCGCTCCTCGTGGAAGGCCTTCTCGAACTGGAACCGCACCGGGATATCGCACAGGAAGGCCAGGGCGTGGCTGAGCGTGGTGCTGAGCACGTTGGCCTTCTGGGCGTCGGGGATGGTCGGGTCGGCCAGGATGCCGTCGGTGAGGATCATCTCGGCGAAGGTCGAGGCCGATTCGGCCAGGGTCATCGGGTAGCCGCGGGCGAACTCCCGCTGGCCCTGCATGACGTGGCTGTGGAAGGCGTGGCCGATCTCGTGGGCCAGGGTCTGGACGTCGCCCAGACTGCCGGTGAAGGTCATGAACACGCGGGACTGCTCGATGAGGGTCGAGCCCGTGCAGTAGGCGCCGGGCCGCTTGCCGGGGCGCGGTTCCGACTCGATCCACCGCTTGGCGAGGGCGGTGCGGAAATACTCGGCCAGCTCGGGGAAACTGCGCTGGAAGGCCCCTTCCACCAGCCTGACCCCTTCCTCCCAGGTGAAGCGGCGGGAATCGGGCAGGGGAAGGGGCGCGTCGAGGTCATACCAGGCAAGGGCCGGCAGTCCGAGGGCCTTGGCTTTGGCCCGGCCGATGCGCTGGATGAGGGGCCTGCTGGTCTCGATGGCTTGGAACATGGCCTCGAGGGTGCCTCGGCTGATGCGGGCCTGGAAGAGGGCCACGTCGAGGAAATGGTCGATCCCGCGGCGCTTGTTCAGGAGCAGGCGGGTGCCGGCGATGTGGTTGAGGGCGGCGGCGGTGACGTCGGCCATGGTCTCCCAGGCCTCGTTGCCCTGACGGAAGGCCGCCTGCCGCACCCGCCGGTCGACGTCCTCCATCAGGGAGCGGCGCTGTGACATGGGAAGCCGCTCCCGGCGGCCGTCGGGGAAGGTCATGTCGAACTCGAGCTTGCCCGCCACCGTGTTATAGAGGCGGCCCCAGGCCGAGATGCCGTCGATTCCGAGGTCGGCGGTGAGGATCTCGAGCTCGGGGGCCATCGTCTTCTGGGCTTCCTCCCGCACCCGGCGCAGGAAATAGGCGATGGTCGACAGTTCTTTGCGGGCGATGAACTTGTCGAAATCCTTGTCCTTGGCCGTTTTCAGACCCCGCTTCATCTCGACGTCGAGCTTGGCGAACTGGGCTTCGAGGCCCGCCATCGCCGCGTTGGCCGCCTGGTAGGCTTCGTTGCGGGCGTCGGCCGAAGCCAGGCAGGAGACGAACACACCGTAATGCACCAGCCGCGACAGGAGTTTCTCGGTGCGGACGAAGACCTCCTCCCAGGGGATCTGGTTGCGGTTGGTCAGGGGATCGAGGCCGCCCGCCATGGTGGTCAGGTCGGCGAGATCCTTCTCGATCTCCTGCCGGAAGGTTTTCATCTCCGGCCCGTCGAACGCGGGGAAGAAGGGGGTCAGGTCCCAGGTGGTTCCGGATTGCACGCGCGGCCTCCAGGTGGAAGATTCCCCTTCTGATAGCACGAAACGCGCGTCTCCCACAAGAACGCCGGAGGAGGGCGCCGCCATGCCATTTTGCTCAGTCGCTCCGGAGGCGGCTGGCAACCGGGCAAGGTGTTCCGTTCCTGCCCATGGCCCGCGCCAGGCCAGCCTCCCGCGGCAGACCGTCACCTGGCGGGCGCTCCGGCCTTCACCAGGACCTGGCAGGAGCCCGTGGTCTTGCGCCCAGGCGGGATGAAGAGGAAATGCCCCAGCCCTGGTCCGGGGGCTGTTCACGCGCCGCGCCTCGCGGGGAAGGGGAAAGGCACCGGCCACGGCCGTTTGAGCCGTCCATCGCCTGCTTGGCCTGGGGTCGCCGGGTTGGCCGCCGGCCGCAAAAACTTTTTTTTCCCCGCCGGGGGTTGGCGGGCGATTCCCTGACGAAAGGCGGCGCGGGGGCGACCCGGCCGCTCATCCGGGCAGAAGCCTCCGCTTCCCGCCCCCAGCAGGCGAAAGGAGACCAGATCCATGATGTGCTGTTCCGCGTGTCCCTTCAACCGGGCCAACTATGCCGCCGTCCCTGAATCCGCTCTCGGGGCCGGTCCCTGGGGCGAAGTGTTCTTTTGCCGCTCCCCCCGGTGCCCGCGCCCGAACGCCTCGGTCGGCGAGGCCTGTCGCGACCGGTGTTGTCACGACTGCCCCCAGCGGACGGCTCTCAGCCTCTGCCGCCAGGATGCCTACGTCCTGGCCGCCATCGCCGAAGAGGACGAGCTCGCCCTCGATACGGTCCACCACACCCTCGACACCCTCGTCGAAGACCGCCAGGCCCACTACCTGGGTGAGCTCTTCCGGTCCGCCCCCGCCGAAATCCGGCGTGACCTGTGGAACCGGCTCACGGCCTGCCACTCCGCGGCTCTCTACCTGCTGAACGAGGTGTTCGAACGGGCCGAACTGGCGCCTCTCGACCCCGGCGAATGGCCCGGAGACATTCGGCCCTATCGTTCGGCCGCCGAAGGGAATCCCCCCCTGGCTTTCCCGGCAACGCCCGCCCCCTGGGGCGAGTTCGCGGCCAGCGCCTGCCCCATGACCCCGGTGGCGCCCAGGCCCCCGATCCCCGGGCCGGCCTGCCGGGGAATGGCTCTCCCGCCAGCCTGAGGCCGCGTTCCGATCTTTGCCCCGAAGCCCGCCCTGCCCCGGGGTTCTGTTTCCGGCCAGGGCGTGGCAGAATCAGGAAGGCCCCTTGGCGGGGCGCGAAACCGGCGTGGCGGGCCGCCATCAGCGGCGGCCAGGGGGCTCTTCCGACCTCGTGCCGGTCAGGACCGAAGGGAGGTGGCGGCCATGGACCTGTTCCCGATCGGCCGGATCATTTCGGGTGGACAGACGGGGGTTGACCGGGCGGCTCTCGAGTTTGCCCTCGCGAAGGGAATCCCGTGCGGCGGCTGGTGCCCGGCCGGCCGCCGGGCGGACAGCCGATGGCGCCACACGTCCAACCGGGCCTT
>CAZTVU010000023.1:0-9667 GCA_964617025.1 uncultured Planctomycetales bacterium
CCATCTGGCCGATCGTGCTGCGGGCCAGGCCGGACGTGCCGCCGATCGTCTGCGAGCCGAGGAGGACGTGGATGCCGAACGCCCGGCCCTGGCGGACAAGGCGGTCGAGCAGCAGGCCGGCGTCCTGGGCCAGCTTGTCGTCCTCGGAGAAGAACTCCTGGAACTCGTCGATGATCAGGAGCACGCGGGGCAGCGGCCGCCCCGTCGCCTCGCGGTAGGCGGGCAGGTCCGGGACGCCGGCGTTGCGGAATGCCGCGCCGCGTCGGCCGAGCTCGGCGTCGACGCGCTGCAGGACGCTGAGGCCGAACTCGCGGTCGCTCTCGACGGCGATCGCGCGGGCGTGCGGCAGGGCGTGGGTGACGTACGCCTTGAATTCAACGCCCTTCTTGAAGTCGACCAGATAGAACTCGACCTCGTCCGGGCTGTACCACAGGGCGAGGTTCGTCACGAGCACGTGCAGCAGGGTGGACTTTCCCGAGCCGGTCTTGCCGGCGACGAGGGCGTGCTGGGCGACGCCGCGCCCGAGCCGGAAGGTCTGCAGACGCGTGGCCCCCATGCGGCCGATGGGGACGTCGATGTCGGCGGCGCTGCTCCGCGTCCAGAGCGAGTCGGCGTCGGGCGCGATGGTCCGGAACGGGACTTCGACCCGCTTCGACTCCTTCGCGGAGCGGCCGACGACGTGAAGAATGCGCGTCAGGAAGTCTTCGCTCGGCGGCGCATCGAGCGAAAGGGGGAACCGGCGAAAGACCTCGTCGCGCCAGACGAACCGACCGCCCTCGCGGACAAGGTTGATGCTGTGCGACTCCAGCTCGTCGAGGTGGGCGCCGGACGGCAGCGACAGCCGCGTGTCCCGCGCGACCAGCGTATAGACGCCGCAGCGGGCGCCGGTGCTGGCGATGCTGTTGAGCCGGTGGACGGCGGTGTCGGAAAAGTTCACGGGGAAGTCGGCGATCACGAGGAAGCGGTACGGCTCGGCCAACTCGCCGGCCTGGGCGTTGTAGTCGTCGATGGTCTCGAACTCGTTTCGCAGGTACTTCTGGATGACCGTCTCCATGTGCTCGGTCAGGTCGGCGAGCCGCTGCTCGATGTGCTCGCCCTCCGTCCAGATGCGGTTGCCGACGAGGGCCTCGTCGTAGTCGGCGAGGTGCATGAAGCCGGCGAAGTTCTGGCCGAGGCCGACGGGGTCGATGATCGTGAACCGCACGCGGCCGGCGGGCATCGACGTGAGCAGCCGGACCATCGCGGCCTGGAGCGTGCGGATGGCCTCGATGCGGCCGCCGTGGTCGGCGTGGATCAGCAGGGACGCCTGCCGCGGGAAGGCCAGGAGGGCCGGCACGGAGAACATCTCCGGCAGGCGGAGCGTGCGGGGAACCTTGTCGGTGATGCGGGGAAGGTCGCACCGCAGCTCGCCGAATCGGACGGCCGGGGCGAACCGCGACGGCGGGGTCCATGTCTGCCACGCCGGGTCGTCCCAGCCGCGCGACAACCGGTGGTCGGCGGCGCTGCCCTCGGCCACGGGCTGCTGGATTCGGGCGAGCCCTTCAGACCACCGTTGCTCCAGGGCCTGACGGTCCCGGGCGTAGCGGGCTTCGATCTCGGCGGTGCGGGCGTCGTTGCGGCGTCGAGCGGCCTCCAGCTCGCGGTCGTGCCCTTCCTCAAGCTCGCAGAGGCTGCGGCGGTGCCAGGCCTCGGTTTCGGCGAGGGCGGCCTCCCGCTGCGCCTCGATCCTCGGGGCGAGGTGCTCCCGCTCCTCCTGCACGGCCCGCAGGGCGGCGTGCAGGGTCTCGGCCGCCTTGCTCACGAGCGGGGCGAAGCGGGCCTTGGCGTCCTTTACGTCCTGGTCGCGGCGGCTCGCCGCATCCGCCAGTCGTTGCTGCCGCGCCTTTTCCGACAGCTCGTATTCGCGGGTCAGGCATCGGCGGGTTGACGCCAGCAAGCCCTGAAGCTGGCGGCCCGCCTGGGCGACCTGGTCGCGGGCGATCCGCCAGAGGACGGCGCCCGCGACGATGATCGCGACGAGCATGCCGCCGGCGGCGAAGACCATCGGCTTCCACTGTAAGGATGTCAGGCTGCTGAAGACCTGCGCGACGGCGGCGGCCGCAAAGCACAACAGCAGCGTCAGCACGAACGGCAGAGCCCCGACGAAAAGCCGAGGAACTCGCATCGCAGACAGCCGGGCGAGCTCTGCTTCCGCGGCCTCAAAGCGGGAATCAAAGGTCGCCGCCGGCTCGTCGTCCTCCGGCCCCTCGTCGGCATCGTCATCCATCGGCCAGCGGTGCCCGTAGGCCTGCATCAGACCGGCAACCTGATGTTCAAGCTCGTCCAGTCGCTGCCGTCGGGCGCTAAAGTCCTTCTGGGTGTTCTTGGCCTCTTCGCGAAGCTGATTGCGCGTGCCCTCATACACGCTTTCCGCAAGCCAGAGCTCGTGCTGGAGCTTCTTCTTGACCTCCTGCTCAATTGCGGCGCTTTCCTGGTTGACGCGTTCGATCTTCGCCCGTTCGGTCGTACCGAGGGTCTCAAGGTCGGCTTCGTACTGGGCCCGGATCTTCGCCAGGTATTCGTCGTATCGCTGCTGGATGTCGGCCTTGAGCTCCTGGTATCGCTTTTCGATGTCGGCAAGGGCGTGCTCGTGGTGTCTGCGGGCGACTTCGGACGCGGTGGTGCGGCTATGTTCGATTTGCGCCTCAATCGCCGCGCACTCGGCCGAGAGGGCGACAAGCTCTTGCAGGGCGGTCCGTTGCAGGTCGGGCCGCGGGGTCGGGCCTTCGGCGGCTTCGCGGTTGGAAGATTCGCAGGATGAACCCGGGGTGGCACTCATCGGCGACCGTTTATCTCCGCAACTTCGCATGCACGCCGGGGCACGAGCAGGGAGATGCCCGCAGATGTCTACGAGCACTCCCGGCGAATCTGCTCCAGCAGCGTTGCCATGGCGCTCATGGCCTCGGCGGCCTTCTGCGTGTCCGCTCGCAGCGGCTCGAGGAACCTCTCCTCGAAGGATCGGCTGACTGCATCATCCCACGCCAGCCGGGTTTCTTCCCAGTGCTGGAGAAGGGTCTTCATCGCCTTCGCGAGTTGTCCCGCGCCCTCATGGATGGCCATTGCCGCCTCCGTCGGGCGAAGGGCCCGGATCCGTCAACGGCGGGGGCGCGGGATCGCCCCGTGCCGGGTCGCCGGAAGGTTCGGGTGGCGGCGCCGGAGGCTCGGCCCGTGCCATCGAGGGCGTCGGGGGCTCGAAGGCCTGCCAGGCGGCGGCGGCCGTCAGCTCCGCTTCCCCGCCGGTCGCGTATTTCTCGAGCGAGGCCACGAGGCTTTCGAGTCGCTCCGCCGCCGTGGGGATTTCCTGTTGCAGGGCGTTCGAGAGCGGCTGAACCTGGCCCCGATACAGGAGGACCTCTCGCTGCAACACGCGAATGAACCGACGGACGCTCTGCATTTTTTGGTTGGCCTCGTCGAGGCGTGCGACGGCCAGCTTGAATGCCTTCTCCTCGTCCACGGCCGACGGGCGGCCGCCATCGGTGCTCTTGTAAAGCTTCTTCTCCAGGAGGGCGTTTCGAGCCCGCGTGACCAGTTCGGTTCGCCGCTGAATCTGCCCCCGCCAGTACGAGTCCTGCTCGGTCTCCAGCCAGATCTGAGTGCGCTGAATCTCCCCTTCGGCGTCCATGAGGGCCCGGCCGGCGAGCTCCGCGAACTTCCACAGGGCCAGCCGGAACTCCTTGAGGGCGTCGATGGACTGGACGTTCGCGGGGTTCATCGCTGCTTGAGGTACTCCTCGATGGCGGTCGCCTTTTTCACAAGGAAGGAGGCATGCTCCTGAGACGCCTCCAGGAACCCGGCGAGCACCTTCATGGTCTGCTCGAAGGCATCGGCGAACTTGCGGTGTTCCTGGTCGCGCCAGGAGCTTTCGAGGTTTCGCATCCGGCCGTGCAGGCCGGCCATCAGCGTCTGCATCTCGGCATTGAAGCGGCTGAGGTCCTGGGCGAATCGCCTCAGCTCGGCGGGATCAACGTGCGCTTTGGCCATGGCGGGGCTTCGGTGCCGGGTACGGGTTCACACGGTTACTCTCTGACCAAAGTATACGCCCGCCCCCATTGCGGACAAAACGCGGGTTGCCAATGCTTGAAGCCGTGGTCCCCGCGCGTTATAAGACACCGCGACGGCGGAGCTTGCTGATGGTTCGAGCGGCGATCATTATCGGCAGCGATTCGGATTGGTCGGCTATGGAGGCCTGCTACAAGCAGCTCCAGGAGTTCGGCGTGGGGTGCCGCGTCGAGGTGATGTCCGCTCACAGGACGCCTGAACGAGTGCAGGAGTTCTGCCGTACGGCTCAGGCGGAGGGTATTCAGGTCGTAATTGCGGCGGCGGGTATGGCGGCGCATCTGGCGGGCGTGCTGGCGTCGCAGACGACGCTGCCGGTGATCGGCGTCCCGATGGATGCCGGTCCGCTGCGGGGCGTCGACGCCTTGCTCAGCACGGTCCAGATGCCGCCGGGCGTGCCGGTTGCGACGGTCGGAATCGGTTCGGCCGGCGCCCGGAATGCGGCCATTCTGGCGGCGCAAATACTGGCCCTCCATGATCCTGATTTAGATGCAGCGATAAAAAAGTTCAAAAGAAACCAGGCAGAGATGGTCGATAAGAAGAACCAAGCTTTGCGGGAGCGTCTAGCCGGTGGCTGAAGGTCTGCCCCCCAGGACGATCCAGTGGATCGGCGACCTGGACGGGTACGTCGAGATGATTGACCAGACGCTTCTGCCTGTCGACCTTAAGCTGCTGGTTTGCAAAGACATAGAGGTCGTTCACGAGGCGATACGTTCTCTGCGGGTTCGGGGTGCACCGGCGATCGGCATCGCTGCGGCGATGGGCGTGGTCCTTGGAATCCGCGACGCTCGTGACAAGGAAGAGCTCTTTGACAGATTGGAATATTCCTGCCGATATTTGGCCGGTTCGAGGCCGACGGCAGTGAATCTTTTTTGGGCGCTTGACAGGATGCGAGCCCGTGCGGAGGCCTGTCGCGGACTTAGTTTATCCGAGACAAAGGCTGCGCTTCTGTCGGAGGCCAAGGCGATCCGCGATGAGGATGCCGCGACGTGTCGCCGGATCGGAAGAAACGGCGAGTACCTGATTCGCGATGGTTGCGGTGTATTGACGCACTGCAACGCGGGCTCGCTGGCGACAGCGGAGTACGGCACGGCCCTGTCAGTCCTCTATGCGGCGCACGAGCGGGGCAAACGCTTCCGCATATATGCGGACGAGACGCGTCCGTTATTGCAGGGCTCGCGGCTGACCGCGTGGGAATTGTCGCGGGCGGGTCTTGACGTGACGATAATATGCGATAGTATGGCAGGGCAATTGATGAAGGAGGGGCGCGTCGATCTGGTGATTGTTGGCGCGGACCGGATTGCCGCGAACGGTGATACGGCGAACAAGATCGGGACGTATGGCCTGGCTGTGTTGGCCGGTTATCATGGGATCGAGTTTTATGTTGCGGCTCCGCGGTCGACGTTTGACTTGTCAATCGCGAGCGGATCGGATATACCGATCGAGCAGCGGTCGGAGGACGAGATACGTAACGGGTTTGGGAGACCGACAGCTCCCGAGAGAGTGCGCTGCTGGAATCCGGCGTTCGATGTGACGCCGGCCTCGTTGATCCGAGGGATCATTACGGAGGCCGGTGTGATCGAACCGGTGACCGCCGAGAAAATCAAGGTTTTTTTCGGGTAGGGTCTTGCAAACGTCGGAAAGCGCAGTACACTTTCGCCCCGAAGATTGGAGGCGCGGCCAATCTACGGTGTCCCTGTTTGTGTGGCGGGGTTTGTATAGGCCGCGCCGGTTTAGGTCAGCGGCGCTGCGGTTGGGCCCAGGCGCCACGGCTGACGGACAAGTGGACGTGGCCTTCATGTGAAAGGCCGATCTGTTCCCTTTAAAGGAGGCATGTAATGTCCAAAATCTCCAAGTGGATCATCCGCGGGATGGGGTTCCTGCTCGCCACGGGTGCGACGCTCTATGCGTGCGGTTGCAGCCCGTGCAGCATCGGTATCCCGTGCAAGACCGGATGCCCGCTCAGCCCGAAGAACATTCTCGAAGCGGTCGTGATGGCGAACCTGTTCGACTGATCGACGCTGCGAAGTGTTCTGGCGGAGGATCCGGATTCGCGTGTTTCGGGTTCTCCGATGTGATGTGCTGAGGGTAGGTGGGGCGGTCGATGCGATCGACCCCGGGAAGTGTCGAGAACTGCTGTTAGGAGAATAAGACGATGACGAGCAAGTGGACCAAAATGGCCCTTCTGTTTGCCGGTGGGGCGTTCCTGATGCAGCTTGGCGCCCTTGGTGGCTGCATTGCCCAGTGGGCGGTCGATGAACTCATCCTCCGTTGGGTGAACTAGTCTGTCGAATGTGGAACGGCCGGTTCGCCGGCGGGCGATCGGTTTCGGAGCATAGGGTTGCCTGGCTCGGTGCAGGTTTCCGGTGTTTGGGTTAGCCTGTGCGGGGCGAAGGCGGTCCCGTTTCAAGGAGATTCATAACGATGTTGAAGAAAGTCAAGTATCTTGCGTACTTCCTCGCCCTGGCGGGCGGCGCGTTGTTTGGTTGCGGCTGCGTTCCTCTGTGCGGTATTCCGAAGCCGTGCGAGCTGTTCCGGCTCGGATACCTGGCGCTGAATGAGGATATCTTCGGCTAAGTCGCCGACGGCAGCAGTCGAGCGACCAGGTACCGGCGAGCACTCGGGCGGCAATCGCTCGGGACCGTCCGGACCAAGGCGCGGCGGCGTCACGAGGTTGTTTTTGGCGTGTGTCGGCCGCCTTGGGGATTTGCCCCAGGGACGCGTGGCCGAAGCGGCGTGTGGAGACAGCTTAAGGGTCCTTCCAGTGGAAGGGCCGATGACACGTCGCGGTCAATGGCGCTATACTGACCAAGGAGGTCTTTCAATGGCTCGAGTTTCCAGATTGGCGTTGGCGGTCCTTACTGCCGCTTTCATGTTCCAGTACCTTACCTGCACGCCGGCCCACTACAACGGCGGACAGAGCTTCCTGCGGTTGGACTGGACGGCGCTGCAGAAGGCCCTCGGCCTTAAGAAGTAGCTAACCGGGGCGCGACGGGTGCCTTGACGATCAGCCCGTCATCGGTCCTGCGGCCCGGCGGCCAGGCGGGGCATCTTGGCTTTCCGCTTCGGTGACGCTCGGCAGCGTCTCGGGTGCAGGACAGGAGCAGTCTGATAGGGATAAAGGCAGACGCTCCTCCCTGACGCGGTAGCTCGCGTCAAGGGGGGGTGTCTGTCTTTCTTTGTATTTCGGGTCATGCGACCGGCTGGATCGGCTCGTACGTTGCTGTCATCCGGTTCCAGAGTCCACGCTTTGGCTGGCGGGGCGTAGACGAATGGGCTCGGGGCGGTACCCGGCGAGACCGGGCGGACCATGTTGCCTCGCGCAGGGGAGGTTCCGAATTGCGACTGGCGGAGCCGAGAGACGTTTCGCGGGCCGGTGGCTGTTTGTGGGGCTGCGTTGTGTCGCAGGCGTCGATCAGTGGCCGGCGGGGAAAGAGCGAGGGCACTGGGCGGTATTCGAGATCCCCAGTGCCCTCAAGAGGCTTTCAATGGTTCGGATCCTGGCGGTGCTCCGCAAAAACGCGGGGACGGGCCACGATCCGGCGGCTACTGCGGAATGGTGCCGGCACCGAAGAGTGCGGCAAGGATCGCCACAAGCCAGCCGATGATTGAGAACGGGCACATAACAATACCTCCTGATACCGAGTTCGAACCCGGGACCGCCGACAATTCTTCCGGGTCGGACGGCGTCGCAACCTGATCGGCACGGATCCGTCCGTGACCGTACCCCCCGGCCCACGCGGGCAGAATGAGTTATCGACCGGCAGCGGTTCGGCTCTTGAAGGTTTTTGCGCGCCATCGACGGACGGCCGTCGGGTCGCTGGGGCGATGGGTGGGATACGGGGTCAGCACTGCGGCCTGGGACCGGTCGCGAAGCGGTCGAGGGTCAGGCTGCCGATGGCGGCCCGGGTCTGGCTGCACAGATGGGCCACGGCCGCGGCGACCTCGCCGTCATAGCGGGATGCGGCGTCCGGCAGGGGCGCCTGCCGCAGGTCCAGTAAATCGGCCACGGAGATCCCGTTCGCGGGCCGGGCAAGGACGTATGCCGGTCGATGCGATCCTTGGACTGGACACACCAGGCCGAGCGACACGAGCCGGTCGAGAAGGGCCCGGACGGATTCCATGGGCAGCCTGATGTGCGAGCGGATCCGGTCGATGTCGACGGGGCCCTGACCGGCGAGATAAGGTTGCGCAACGGCCACGGCAGCGGCGAACAGGTCGGCAGGGCCGAGCGCGGTCTGCTCGGCCGTCTCGGCGGACTGCAGTTCGGTCAGGTTGGCGGCGGTGTGGGAGAGCTCGGCCCCAAACAGGAAGATGAGCCAGGATACGTTGAGCCAGATCAGGAAGAGGGGCAGCAGCCCGAGGCTGCCGTACAGGTTGCCGCTGACGACGAATCGCTGCACATACAGCGAGAAACCCCACTTGGCGATGAGCCAGAGAGGTACGGCGACGAGTGCACCGCCGACGGCTGCGTGGAAGCCGACGTCGGCGTTCGAGAGGAGCTTGTAAAGGGCGGCGACGACCAGGACGCCCAATGCGAACGGGCCGATCCAGCCGACGCCGGCGAGCAGCCAGGAGAGCCCGGTGGCGTGCTCGACGGCCCCGGCGGCGCGGCGCCCCATGAAGGCCGCCGCGGCGAGGATGATGGGCCCGAGCGTCATGGCCGACCAGTAGAGCAGCAGCCGTCGGACGGCCGACCGCCCGCGCTTGGCGCCGAAGACGCGGTTGAGCGATTGCTCCATCTCGGTCAGGAGCGTGATCGCCGTCCAGATCAGAAGGACCACGCCGACCGGACCCAGCCGGCCGATGGTCAGCTTGTCCTCGACGCGGGCGACGACGGCTTCAATCTCCTCCGCGACGTTGATCACCCTGGCGGGCCGGGTTTGGGTGTCTTCGGATGCCGGGGCGGAGTCGGGGCCGCCCTCGTGCACGAGGGCGATCTGGCCGAAGCCGGATGCCTCGAGGAAGCGATGCATCGCCTGCTTGCCGTCCTCGAGGACGCCGACCGACTTGAGGACCAGAAAGGTGAGCACCAGCGCGGGGATCATGGCGAAGATCGTGCGAAAGGAGAGGGCGGCGCTCATGGCCGTGACGTTGTTCGCCCAGAGCCGCCGGGCACAAAACCGCCAGAGCTGCATCTGGAAGCGGAGAAAGCGGGCCCACCGGCCCATCTCTTTGCCCGGCTGTGTCAGGAGCCGCTCAATCCATTGGCGCGCTTCGGTGATGGATGTCATGGCTACTTGCCCTGTTTCTGGGGCTGCTTGAGCAGCGAGTCGAGGAGCTGGCCGCCCTTCTCCGTCGCGAGGGACTTGGCGGCCTTTTCGATCAGGGGCTTCACGTCCACCTTGGAGAGGTCGAGCCGAGGTTGCAGCCGCGTTCCGGCGAGCGGGATTTCCACGCGGCTGCCCACGAGGACCTTGGCGTAGTCCTGCAGAGGGCCTTTGACGCCCAGCTTTTCGAGCAGGGCGGGTCTTACGGGTAGCGAAACCCACAGTTCCAGGCGGTCATCGAAGCCGACGGACCCGCGAAATCGAAGATCGAACCCGTCGGGGAAGGTCATCGTGAAGTTCTC
>CAZTVU010000023.1:9682-13751 GCA_964617025.1 uncultured Planctomycetales bacterium
CGTACCGGATGCGGCCGTCCTTGAGCACGAAGTCGACGCCGCTGAACTGGACCGCACACAGATCCGACGCGCCCAACGCCCCGTACTCGAGCAGCAGGCTGAGCAGCCCGCCCGGCTGCACCTTGAAGTCGTGCAGGTCCAGGCGACCGCGCCCCGAGCCGGTCCGCTTGATCTCCTCGCCAAGCGGCACGAGGACGTCCTGGAGCTGCAGGGAGACGGTGCCCTCGGTTCTGACCAGGGCCGCGAAGATGGGATTCAGCCGGCTGAGGATCTGTTGGCCGAGTTTGGGCGTGATCTGAACCTTCTCCAGCACCTGGACGGTGCCGGCCAGGCCGTAGGTGGGCGTTGCCGGTCGAAGGTCGATGACGCCGCCGATGCGTGCCTGTCCGCCGGATGCGGGCACGGTGGCGACGGGCACGGTGAGCCGGCCGTCACGCAGCACGGGGGCGAGGGCGGCCTTTCCGAGCGACGTGCCGTACGCATCGGCCGAGGCCCAGCCGGCGTCGAGGCCCGAATCGAGGCCGAGAAACGCGGGCGTCACCTGCGGCTGGCGCAGCGGGCCCTTCGCGCGGATCGGCCCGGCGGTCGTGCCGGCGAAGGCGAGCGTGTCCCGCGTGGCGGGGGCGAACTCGTGGATCAGGGCGGTAATGGCGTCCCATGAGCCTTCGTAGCGGCCGGTCAGGTCGAGATCGCAGGTGGTGGCGTAGTTCCGCACGTCGCCGGTGATTTGGGCCTTGAGCAGCCGTGAGGCGAGTTCGAACCGTTTGAGCGAGACGGATGCCTGCTTCGCGGCAATGGCGGCTTCGTACGTGAGGTCGACGCGATCCTCACGGACGGCCTGTTTGCCGGTGCCGATCTCCAGGGCGTCGACGCGGACCTGGCCGGTCAGGGCGGTGGTGTCGCCGGCGGTGGTGCCGGCGCTCGTCAGCGTCAGCCGGCCGGCCAGACGCGGCGGTTCCTTCCATTTTGCGATCCGCCCGACGATCGCCATGCACTTCGCCACGTCCGCCTCAGCGCTGACCGACCCGTTGACGGAAAGATCGTCGCCCAGGCGCACTCGGAGGGCCTTTGCTTCGGCCTTCGCGGCGTCGCTGTCGAGCTGGACGCCGGCGGCGCCGATGTCGCGGCCGTCCGGCGAGAGCCGCACATCCGCCAGGCGGAGCGTGATGTCGCGCTCCGAGAGGGGGGACTTGTCGACGGCGGCGTTGCGGACGACCACTTGCCCGTTCAGGGCCAGCGGACCGTCGGGGGCGTCACGGCTCGCCTGGAGGTTCGCCGAGGCGGTCCCGGCGTAGCGCGCGAGTTCGGCAACGCCGAACGCGCCGGCCATCGCTCCGACGTAGGCCAGGTCCGCGGCGTTGAGATCCGCCGTGGCCTGGAAGACCCCGGTCTTCGGATCGAACGAGCCGGAGCCGCTCGCGCGGGCCTTGCCGTCCACGTCGAGATCGATCTTCGCGATATCGAGCTTGCGGACGACGGAGTCGGCCAGAGTGATCCGCACGGCCTGCTTGAGGGATGCGTTCGCGACATCGGTCTGTCCCTGTCCGGTGCGGACGCGCAGGCCGGTGGCCGTGTAGTCGCCGGCCACGTCGATCCGATCCTTGGACGCGCGGGCGAGGTCGGTCTTCGCCGCGATCGTGCCCGACAGGTCGAGAGAGCCGAGCTCGACGACCTGGCCGATCTGCCGCTGCAACTTCGCGAGGTCCGCCTGGAGATCCGCATGGAGCCGGGCGCTCGTTCCGTTGGCCGTGAGGTTGGCGAATCCGGAACGAACGTCGGCCTTCCGGATGTGGAGGCCGGTGCCGGGCTCGATGGCGGCGTCGGCGCTCAGGGCGATCGGATCCCAGCGGATCGGGCGGTTGTCGGCGGTGCCGACGAAATCGGTCAGGGCGACCGAGGCCGTGAGCGAGGGCTGCGCCCCTCCACGGACCGAGAGCTTGTCCATTGCGAGTTTGCCGGCGCTTACCTGGACGTTCTTTCGGATCGCGAGGAGCTCGGGCACGGCCTTTACGAGAGCGGGGAGGTCCAGCGAGGAGCTCGCGTCCAGCGTGAAGGCCGGCAGCGAGAGGGGCTTGCCGTCGAGGACGGCGGCGACCAGGTCGTCCGTCTTGACCGTCGGAAGGCCCTCCGATCGCGGATACGCAAGCGAGGCCTTTGCCGTCCCGATCGAGCCCCGGATATCGGCTTCGGCGGCGAGCGTGTCCTTGCCGAGCCGGGCGCTCGCGGCGATCGTCAGGTCCGTGGGGTTGACGGTCGTCCTGCCCGCTCGCGCAAGCCGAAGGCCGGTCGCCTGCGCCTTGAGCGTGCCGGCCGCCTTGCCGGAGTCGAGCTTTGCGTCGAGGCCCTCGAGATCGAGCGTGCCGGCGATGGTGCCCGCCAGGTCGATGGGCCCAAGGTCGACGATCTGGCCGATCTGCTGTTGCAGCCTGGCGAGGTCGGCCTGGATGTCGGCGTGAAGCTTGGCGCTGCTGCCGGTGGCGGCGAGGGCGGCGACGGCGGATCGGACCTGGGCCTTCTGAATCCGCAGGCCGGTGCCGGGCTCGATCGCCACGTCGGCGTTCAACGAGATGGGCTCCCAGCGGATCGGTCGATTCTCGGCGGTGGCGGTGAGGTCCGCGAGGGCCACCGTACCCTTGATCGCCGGCCGGGCGCCGCCTCGGAGGGAGAGGCCCTCGACCTTGAGCGTGCCGCCAGTGACCTGCACGCCCTTTCGTACGGACAGGAGGCCCGGGGCTGTTGCCGTTGCCGCCGCGAGGTTGACGTTCGAGGAGACATCCAGCGTGAGGTCCGGCATCGCGATGGATTTGCCCTGGAGGACGGCGGCGAGGATGTCCTCCGCGGAGACGGCCGGGGCGTTGTTTGACATCGTCCAGGCCAGGCGCGCCTCGACGTTGCCGATCTGCCCCGCCAGGTTCGCGTCGGCCGTGAGGGCATCGCCGGCCATCTTTGCCTTTGCCGACAGCGACAGGTCCGTTGGATTGATGTCGACCTTGCCGGCACGCGCCAGCTTCAGGCCGGCTGCCCGGGCCGTGAGCACCAGGCCGGCCTCGCCGGGCCGGAACGTGGCGTTGAGGTTCAGGTTCGCGGTGCCCGCCACTTGTACTCCTCGCGTGGCGACGGCCACGAGGCCGGCCAGTTCCAGGCGTTCGCCGGCGGTGAGCTGGATGAATCCGGCGGCCTTCTCCGGCTGAATCACGCCGTCGGAGCTGAACTTCTCGACGTGTGTCTGTGCGGTGACCGTCTGGCCGTCCGCGAGCGTGAGCGTGAGGGTGCCCTTCAGGTCGTTGAGCCTGTCCAGGTTGAAATGGCCGCCGACGTCGGGCACGTGGAGGGTCCGGCCGTCGGCGTGTACGACCCGAACGCCGCCGCCGTTCAGGTTGAGCGTGCCGGTCAGGGGCGGCAGTTGCAGCGGCTCGCCGGGCGGGCCGGGCTTGCGCGGCTGGAAGGCCTCGATGAGCGAAAGGTTGCCGTGCTCGTCGACGTAGAGGTCGACCCGCGGGGCGTCGATCCGTACCTCACCCACCTTTGCCGGGGCCGTGACGGCGCGCCACGCGCCGCCGGCCCAGGTGACCTTGTCGACGGCGATTACTGTGCGGCCGGCCGGGTCGGCGACCTGGAGCCGGCTGATCGTCGTGGGCCCCGACCAAGAGAACGAGAGCCGATCGACGCTGATCCTGCCGAAGATCCGGCCGTTCACCAGCGACAGGATCCATGTCGTGCAGGGGCGGGTGGAGACGATATACGGCGTCGCGGCGATGAGCAGCACCAGGACCAGCAGAGCGATACCGGCCCATCGCAGGAGCCGGCGAACGCGCGATCGCCGCTTCGGATGCACAGGCGTGTCCCCGGCATCAGCCGGAGAGGGGCCGCTACTGGTCGGCCGGTCCGGGGAAGGTGGTTGAATTGCCATGATATTGGATCTCCGTCGAAACGCATGCCCATCCGGCACTCACGACGGGATAGCTTACCGCGTGACGGACGGGCTTGGCCAACTGTTTGCGAAGGCGATGGTGTCGCTCGCGCCCTCGGGCTAGCGCAATCGCGTCGGCCCCGCACCTACGCCATCCTC
>CAZTVU010000023.1:13761-18983 GCA_964617025.1 uncultured Planctomycetales bacterium
ACGCGGATCTGCCGGCTGTTGTCCCGATGGGATCGACGCGTTCGAAGAGAAAGAAGGCGCCCGGCGGTATCCTCCGCAGCGTCTGCCGGTGCACGAGACGCAGCCCGGCGGTGGCCACCTCCGCGACGAAGCCCGCGAGCGTCGCCGGGCGGTCCTTGTCGTTCTTTCCCATCAGGCGCCGGGCCCCTCGCCGAAGCATGCTGCGGATGCCGGGGGGATAGTACGAGAAGATGACATAACGGCGTGTGACGCGAGCGATTTCCCGAATGATGCGCATCCGTGATTCGGCGTTGTGGATGTGGTGGATGAAGCGGTGCGAAAAGATCAGATCGACGCTGCCATCGGGCATCGCGATGCTCTCGGCGTCGAGCTCCCGGTACTCGGCCAGCCGGTCCTTCATCTCCTCGCGAGCCAACTCGAGCATGATCGGCGAACTGTCCGCGAGGATGACGCGGTCGGCCACCTCCGCGAGGACCGGCGTCAATCGGCCCACGCCGCTTGGCAGGTCCATGACGCTGCTCAATCTGCCGACGTGCCCGAGCAGTTCGCGAAGGGCGGCGCGCTCCCGCTGATCCACCTTCCGGTGGCGGCCGGTCTTGTAGCGGTCGCGATAGCGCTCGGCCTGGGCGCGGTTCACGAATCGCGCGGCGAAGGTCGTTGTGTCAGTGTTCAATGTGCTCATGCGGAGTTCAGTATTCCCGGGGAGAATGTAAGGAATTCGGTATCACCATTCGATCGTAGGGGTCGGCGGCCGGTCCGTCAACGCGCGACGCCTTGACATCTTGGTCAGGTGCGGCCAGACTGCCTGCGACACGCGTTCGTGTCGCTTTCCGAGGAGATGATCATGTTGATGCGTTCCCTGTGTACCCTCGTCCTGTCAGTCGTTGCCGTTGCGATTCTCGGCTGTCCGTGGCTTGACTTTGCGCCCCAGGGGACGCCGTCGACGGTCGACCCAAACGTGCGGATCAGCGTGCAGATCGACGCCGAGGGCGAGGATGCCGAAGTCGTTAAGAAGATGCTCAACGCGATGAACGAGCGCGGCCTGACAGGAACGGTCTATGTTACGGGGGACTTTGCAAGTCGTTGGTGGAATGTTGTTTATGAATGTTGCGGCCAAGGCTACGAGATCGCCTGCCACGGCACGAACACCGGAGAGCAGCTTGCCCAGAAAAGCCGTGATGAGCAGAAGAGGCTCATTTCGAGTGCCAAAGCGGCGATCGAGGGCTGCGCCGGCTGCGGAATGACCATTCCGGTTACGGGCTTCCGTCCCCAGTTCTTCAGCCAGAACGAGGATACCTACAGCGTCCTGGACGAGCTGGGGTTTACGCACAACAGCGGCTTCAAGGCCGGTCTGCTGGCCCTGCCGGGACATGAGCAGGACGTTGCCCCGTACCGGGCGGAGGGACACCAGTTCTACGCCGTTCCGATCAGCACGGTCGAGTACGCCGGCAAGCGGATTTATCTGTGCGATATGTCTTGTGCGAAGGCGGACAAGCTCACGCCGGAGCAATGGCTGGAGATCCTTCGCATGGGGCTTGATCGGGCGGTGGCGAACAAGGAGCCATTGGTGATTCTCGTGCACGGCATCATCACGGGCGACGACGCCCAGTATCACTACTGGCAGCCGTTCATCGACTTTCTCGACGAGGCGAAGACCAAGGGCGTCTTTGTGACGACCAGCCAGCTTGTGGACGCCTACAGGGAGTGAGCGCACTGCGGCGGCGCTCCGATATCGACGACAATCACCCGCCCGGTGAACCGTTCCGCCCCCGGAGCGTCGAAGCCGGCCTTTCGGGCGACCATCGTGATCGTGAGGTCGGCCTCGACGGT
Source organism: uncultured Planctomycetales bacterium (assembly GCA_964617025.1). GTDB lineage: Bacteria > Planctomycetota > Phycisphaerae > UBA1845 > PWPN01 > CAZMVY01. The sequence goes on from CAZTVU010000023.1 coordinate 15,592, forward strand.
CGCGTTGGCGGGCCGGCCCGTGTCGGCGTCCAGGCCGCTGGGGAGGTCGATTGCGACCACGACGGGGGCGGACACGGTTGCCGGCCGATCCGTGCGGCTCGCTCGTAGCCGGTTCATGGCCCGTATGATGAGGTCCATCGGCGTTCGCACGCTGCCCTCGAAGCCCGTGCCGAGCAGGGCGTCCACCAACACGTCGCACTCCCGCCAGCGAGCGGCCGCATGGGCGATCTGTTCCGGGGTCCGCAGGTCGGCGATGGGGATTCGCATCTTTTCGCAGATGCGGTGGTTGGTGAGGGCGTCACCCGTCAGCCTTGCGGGATCGGCGGCGAGGAAGATAACGGCCTCCACGCCGCAGTTCGTCAGGTGGCGGGCGATGACGAACCCGTCGCCGCCGTTGTTGCCGCCGCCGCACACGATGGCGACGGATCCCGTGTCGGGGCGAGGCAGGGCCTCGCGGCGGATGACGCGGGCGGCGTTTCGCCCGGCGTTCTCCATGAGCACGATCCCGGGGATGCCGTACTGTTCGATCGCGATCCGGTCGAAGCGGCGCACCTGTTCGCGCGTCATGGTTTGTGCGACAAGCATGGCGTGATCTCCGCGGGCTTTGCATCGTAACGATGCATTATGCGGGCGGGTATAATGCCTGTCATGTGTGACCGTGCCGCTGGCAGCGCCCGTGGGAGACGACTCCCGGCCGGCGTCGCCGTCATCCTCCTCGCGGTGTGTCCCCCGATCTCCGCGGCCGACGTGACCGGCGATCAGGTGAAGCAGGCGATTCGGAAGGGCATCCTGTATCTCGGCTCGCGGCAACTTCCCAACGGCAGTTGGCCGGAATTCGGGCGCGAAGGCGGCACGACGGCGCTGGCCATCCTGGCACTGCGGACGGCGGGCCTGCCGACGGATGACCCGGACATCCGCCGCGGGGTCGAATGCCTTCGACGGGTACCCAACGAGTGGACCTACGTCGTCGCCGTAAAAATCCAGGCGCTTGCGGCCGTGGACCCGGTGAAATACCGCCAGGAGATACAGTCCGCGGCGAACTGGCTGGTGGCGGCGCAGCGCGAGAACGGCGGCTGGGGCTATAGGCTGGACGACAGCCGGCCGGACCACTCGAACTCGCAGTTCGCGTTGCTGGGTCTTCACGAGGCGGCCCGCGCCGGCGCGAAGGTGCCGGAGAACGTGTGGCGGCGGGCCGAGGCGGACTGGGTCCGCACGCAGCATCGCGACGGTGCCTGGAGCTACGTCGGCCGGGGCGATGTCGGGACGGGCAGCATGACGACCGCCGGTGTGGCCAGCCTGCACATCGTCGGCGACCGGCTCACGGTGGGACACGAACACGGATACACGGCGGCGGGGGCGGCGCCGGACTGCGGCCGGTATTCGCAGAACCGGGCCGTTGCCCGCGGGGTGGAGTGGCTGGGCCGGCACTTCAGCGTTCGGAGCAATCCGGGCAGCGGCGGGTTCTATTATTACTACATGTACGGCCTCGAGCGGGTGGGCATCCTGCTCGGGCTGCGGTACATCGGCGGCCACGACTGGTATCGGGAGGGCGCGGCCGCGCTGGTGCCGCTGCAGTCGCCGGGGGGATCGTGGCGAGAGATCCACGACGTCGTCGACACGTCGTTCGCGCTGCTGTTTCTGGGGAAGGGGCACCGCTCGCTGCTGATCAACAAGCTGCGGTGGTCGCCCGACGACGCGTGGAACCAGGACCGCAACGACATTGCGAACCTGATCGCGGCGATCGGCGACAAACTCGGCGAGCCGGTAAGCTGGCAGGTGGTCGGGGTCGAGGACCGGCTGGAGGAGTGGCTGTCGGCGCCGATCCTGTACTTCAACGGCCACACGTTCCCGTCGTTCAGCGTCCGGGAGGGCAAGCAGTTCGCGGAGTACGTGCGGCAGGGCGGGGCCGTGCTGGCGGAGGCGTGCTGCAGCAGCCGCGAGTTTCGCGCGGGGTTCGAGGCATTCGCGGCGCGGGTCTTCCCGGAGGCGCCGCTGCGGCGGCTGGGGCCGGATCACCCGATCTTCCACGCGGACTCGGAGATCCCGGCGGAGACCGAGGTGTACGGGATCGACGTCGGATGCCGCACGAGCATCGTGTTTCTCCCGCGCGACGTGTCGTGCCTGTGGGAGCAGGCCGACGTGCCGGTCCTGAGCAGGCAGGCGTTCGCGCTTGGAACGAACATCGCGGCGTATTTCGTCGGCCGCCAGAAGCTGCGGGACAAGCTGGATGCCGTGCACGTCGTGAAAACGGAGGCGGGCGGTGCGGCGATCCCGACGTCGGCGCTATACATCGCGCAACTGATGCACAACGGCGACTGGCGGCCCGACCCGAAGGTCCTCGGCGTGTTGGCGGAGTTCCTGCACGGCCAGGCGGGCGTCGATGTCGTGCCGCAGGGCATCCCGCTTCAGCCGACGGATGAGGCGCTGCGCCGGCACCCGATCGCGTTCATGACGGGGCACTACGAGTTCGCCTTGTCGCCGGCGGCCGTCGAGTCGCTGCGCACGTATCTGAGCCGCGGGGGCTTTCTCTTTGCGGACGCCTGCTGCGGTCGCAACGCGTTCGATGCGTCGTTCCGCGCGCTGGCTGCGGCGCTCTTCCCGGACGGCAAGCTGGAGTCCCTGCCGCCGGGGCACCCGATCCTTTCGGGCGAGCTGGGATTCAAGGTCGATCGCGTGAGGTATCGGCCGGCGGTTACGGCGGAGCAGCCGAACCTCCGCACGCCGGTCCTCGAGGGGATCACGCGGGAGGGCCGTACGGTGCTCGTCTACAGCCCGTACAGCATCGGCTGCCCAATCGACGGCCACGCGTGCCACGGTTGCCGGGGTCTCGAGCCCGAGGACGCGAAGCGGCTGGCGGCGAACATCGTTCTCTACGCGCTGTCGTACTGACGCGGGCGTTGCGCGCCGCGACACCGGGGGCACGCGGCGGGTCGCCGAATCTTCGCGGCCGAACATCGGATCATCGCGGGCCGATCCGCAATACGGTTTTCGATCGCAACCATGAGGGTCGGGACGCTTGTGCGCATGTTTCGGTGGGAGGTTTTCCTCCCGGCGTTGCATGCCGCAACATAAAGAAAAAGCGAGAAACCCCACCGCAGCCCTTGGCCGCAATCCAAGGATGCGTGCATCAGAAGCGACGGTTGCGTCGGGAGGCTCTGTCCCGACCTCGACGCGGGCGACCGGCGCCCCGCCCGTCTTGTACGGCGCGGCCCGTGCGTCTTGGATTGCGGCGGCCTTGCCGCCGCTTTCCCTGGAGCGCGCGGTGGTGCGCCGGCGTGCGGCAGACCGTCCGAGTCAAAGCGGTGGCGTTGCCACCGCAGTCCACAAGGGCCGACGGACGACGGATGGCGCGAAGCGAATTGCCGCAAACGCCCGAACGCGGCCGGATCGTC
>CAZTVU010000023.1:19015-32431 GCA_964617025.1 uncultured Planctomycetales bacterium
CCGAAAAACGCCGGAGCGCTTGGCGAACTCACGATCACGCCACGGGTGTGCTCCCGATACGGCCCACCGAAAGCGTTCTTGAGAGTGTCCGCCGTCGTTGCGTTGTGCATCGACGGCGTCTATCCGCCCCGGCGGCCGGATGCCTCGTGGTCGGGCCCCTGGCCGACGCGCTGACTGGCCGGGGGAAGGTTTCGCCGAGCCCACTCCCGCCGGTCCTGGAACCACCGGCGAAGCTCGCGCTCGGCGGGTTTGCCCCGCGGCGTGTAGTTGTAGTCGTTGTCGCCGCCGGGGGAGTCGTTCCACTCCCACCAGATCACGCCGCCGACCTGCGGGACGTCCTGCCAGGTCTTCATGAATGCGAGGTAGCAGCGAAGCTGCTCCTCGTGGCCGGCGGGGGTGGCCATCTGCTTGTGGTAGTAGTTCCACGCCTCGACGGAGGCCCCTTCCTGGCTGCACCATCCGACCTCGGTGAAGATGATCGGCTTGCCGATGGTTTTCTGCCAGGACAGGATGTTCTCCTTGATGGGCCGCCAGGCATCCAACAGCTTTTCGAGGGTGGGGCCGGCCTTGTCGGAGAGCTGGTAGTAGGTGGTCATCCCGACGTAGTCGAGGTCGACCCAGTACTCGATGTTGCGGTAGTGGTCCCAGTTGGCCGAGTACGAAAGCTTCCCCTTGTAAATCTTGCGCACCTCGCGGATGAGCCGCTTCCAGCGGTCGGTGTACTTCTCCGTGCTGACGAGCTCGGAGCCGACGGTCATCACCTCGACGCGGTTGGCCTCGGCGATGCGGGCCATGTGCAGGATGTAGTCGTCGTACGACCGCCACCAGACGTCCCAGTTCGGCGGCTTGATCTCACCGCGCCACTCCGTCCCGCGCGGCTCGGCCAGCAGGACGATCGGCATCAGCACGACGCGGAGGTTATGCTCGTGAGCGGCGCGGATCATCTCGCGCCATTGCTCGTCCGTCGGCATCCGCTCCGGGTCGTTGTAGATCGCCGGCGAGGCGGCGTGTTCCTGGTAGCGGGCCGCGCTGAACATGACCGTGTCGGCGCCGAGGTCGGCGATCTCGGCGACGAGCTTGCGGGTGCGGTTCGGGAGGTCGTAGACGTAGGTCACCGAGACGGACATGCCGTGCAGCGGGGCCTGCGTCGGCACGGGGTCGTACACGCGGGGGGTCCGCGCCGGGGGCTTGGCCGCCGTCTGTACCAGATGATGGCCGAACAGGAACCATGCCGCGGTGGGCACGGCCAGGGCAACGAGGAGCCACGCGGGTCGAGTCATGGTCTTTGCGCGATCGAGTCGGTTCCCATCAATTGCGGGACGAGGCTGATGCCGTCGATCCGTCCCAACTCCTTCAGACGTTCCGGACCCGCCAGGAGTTCCACAACCGTCGGCGCCACATCGCACGTCCGTGCCGTCGGCAGCGTCTTGCCCGCCGGAATTCCCGGCCCGGCGAACATCATCGGCACCCACATGTCCCGCCGGAGGATCGACCCGTGCCCCCCGACGTTCTCGGGGGCGAAGTCCCAACCGTCCGCCGCGAACAGGGCGATGTCGGGCGAGCGGACCGAGTCGAACAGCTCCGTGATCTGCGGCGGCGTGTCGGGGCACCGGGCACGGGCCGTCGCCTTCAGCCACGACCGCGAATCGTGCCAGCCGGCCCGGACAAACTCCGCCAGCGGGGCATCGGCCAGATAACCAAGCGGATCCCCCGAGACGACATCATACCGGTATTCACATTCGCTGTCATGCCCGCGGCGGGTCACCGTCGCCTCGCCGTCCCGGCCGTAGATCCACACCTGGTTCGGGCCGCTCTTGCAGACACCCACGAAGACCGCCGGCAGCAGGGCCAGCGGCGGCTCGCCGAACGTCAGGATCTCCCGACACCGGTCAAACGCAGGCCGTGTGAACCAGCCGCCGGGCCCGGGCAGGTGCAGGAAGTATTGCCGGTTGCCGCCGTTGATGGCCGCGGCGTCCACGCGGGCGAAGTGGCGTTGCCGCTCCTCGAGGGCCCCGCCCTCGTACAGACGCTCGTGGATCCGCCAGCCGTACCGCCGGCGCAACCACTTCGACACGTCGACGAAGTTCTCACGCGGGCAGGGCGTGTGGCCGTGGTCGCTCACAAGGATGAGGTACGTCCGCTCCAGCACGCCCGCCCGGTCGAGGGCATCGCCGACCTTGGCGATCTCGGTGTCGAGATTGCGGAGGGCCTGGCGATAGCCGGGCGAGTTGCTGCCCGCCTGGTGGGCGCGGGTGTCGCACCCCGGAAAGTACGCATGCACGAAAGCCGGCCAGCGGCCGTGCTTGCGGGCCAGTCGCTCCAAATGCTGGAAGTTGCTGCCGACCCAGCGGTCCATCGCCAGGTGCCAGCCGAAGAACCAGCAGACGCCCGACTCGGCCCAGTTGTCGACGGTCTCGTCGACGCCGCGCCGGGCCGCGCCCTGGAAATTGACCGTGAAGCGGTCGTGAAGGACCTCGTGGATCGTCGGCGCGGTGTAGTCCTGATCGACCGAGCGATAGGTTTCGCTCGTGTTATACGTCTTCCACACCAGGGTCGTGCGGTCGAACCACTTGTTTCCCAGGACGCCGTGGTGGCCCGGGTACAGACCCGTCAGGAACGTCACCTTGTTGGCGTAGGTGATCGACGGGATGGTGGAAAAGGCGTTCTCCACGATCGTGCCGCGCCGCACGAGGTACTGTTGGATGCCCGGCAGCTCGCCACGAGCCGCCATGTCGTGAAAGACGTCCGGATCCAACCCGTCGACGAAGAGCAACACCCCGCAACGCTCGGGCACCGCGACCCCCTGGGGCACGCGGACGTTGTAGCGGCCGGGATGCGTGCAGCCGGGGGCTGTCACGAGCGCCAGCGCCAGGAGCATCGCCAGCCGCAGAATGCCTCCGGCGGCGGACAGCCGGGCCTTGCATGGCCCCACGGCAGGAAAGTGAGAAAATGGAAAAGTGGAAAGGTGAGAAAGGCCCCCCCCGCGGGCGTTATCCGATCGCAAAGCGGCCTGCGGCCTTCGTCGGCCGTCGGCGGTGGCGTAGGGACCGCTGCAAGCGGCGGCTTCCTCACCCCTCGCTCGCGCGGGGTCTTCAACGGAGGCGTCGTCGTTCCCAATGCGCATGGCCGGATATGATAGCGGTCGCTTACGTGGCGTCGAGGGCGGCCCCGGAGGAAGGCGAATTCGCGTCATTTTCGGATTCCACAAGACCGCTTTTCTTGTTTTTGGGGTCACGAGGGCCGGTATAATCTTGGTCGCGGGCCGCTTCATGGGTGCAACGGCCCGACTGACCGTTGGAGAACGCCGACGACCCGGCAAGACTGCCATACGGACCCGATTCTGTTTATCGGTTTTCGAGGCTGCGCGGTTTCAGGTTCGCTCCACGGCAGCCGCCAGGTCTGCAAAGGAATGACATGACCCATCGGGAGAGGTTCGTCGCCGCATTGGAGGGCCGGCCGCCCCGCGGACGAGTTCCGCATTTCGAACTGGTCTTCTTCCTCACCATGGAGGCCTTCGGCCGGGTGCACCCGCTCCATCGCCGCTACGACCAATGGGACCAGATGACGCGGGCGGAGCAGGACCTGCACCTTCGCGACATCGCCGACCTGTACATTCAGACCGCCCGGCGGTTCGAGCACTCGGCGATCTTTCTGCACGGGTTTCCGGCGGCGGGCGAGGAGAACGAGTTTCGGCTGATCGACGAGGTCCGGCGTCAGTCCGGGGACGAGTTCTTCCTGATGATGCACGGCGACGCGACCTGGGCCATCCCGACGGGCACGGACATGATGGAGATGTGCGGTCGAATCGCCGAGGACCCACAGGCCGCCCGCGACAACGCCCGGCGGCGCGTCGAGGCGGCTCTGGTCCGCGGGGAGCGGTTTCGGCGGCACGGCGGGCTGGACGGCTGGGCGCTGTGCGACGACTACTGCTTCAACACGGGGCCGTTCTTCAGCCTGGACTGGTTCGACGACTTCATCACGCCGTATCTGGCGGACCTGATTCGTGGCTATCGCGCCCAAGGCTGGTACGTCATCAAGCACACGGACGGCAATATCATGCCCATCCTCGATCGGTTGCTGCTGGGCGGGCCGCACGGGCTGCACTCGCTCGATCCGCAGGGGGGCGTGGACATGGCGGAGGTCAAGCGCCGGGTCGGCGACCGCGTGTGCCTGATCGGCAACGTGAACTGCGGGCTGTTGGACACCGGCACGGAGGCGGAGTGCGTCGAGTCGGCCCGCTATGCCCTGCGGCACGGCATGCCCGGCGGGCGGTACATTTTTTCGACGAGCAACTGCATCTACACGGGCATGCGGCTGGAGCGTTACGAGCGGATCCTGGACGTGTGGCGCCGCGAGGGGAACTACGGCGAATAGTCCAATGCAGCCTTCGGCCGCAGGCGAAGGATGTTTGTGTCCGATGCGCCGGTTGCGCCAGAAGACTCCGACCTGATCTCGACGCGGGCGGCGGTCGCCCCGCCCGTCCTGCACGGCGCGGCCCGCGCGTTTTGGACTGCGGCGGCCGTGCCGCCGCTTTCCGTGGAGCAGGTGGTGAGACACCGGCGTGCGGCAGACCGTTCGAGCCAAAGCGGTGGCGTGGCTACCGCGGTCCAAGAGCACCGACGGACGATGGACGGCGCAGAACGGATCGCCGCAAGCGACCGAACGCGACCGGGTCGTCTTGCGAAAAACTCATTGGAAGAAAGAGCAATCCAGGGGGATACCGCGACAGCGGCGGACACAAACCAAGCCCCAGGCACCAGCCCGGGGTTACCTCCGCCACAATCCCCGACTCGCGCACGGGGCTCGGCGCGCCCAACTCGCGACTCCCACCCGCTACCCGCCCGGGTTCACAGCTTCATTCGCACGCCGCCGGCCGGTTGGGGCCGTTGAAACAGGACTGAAAGCTCGCGAAGTCGGTCAGATCGACGTCGTTGTCATCGTCGAAGTCCGCCGAGCCGCAGTCGGGCCGGGCCGGCTCGCGGTTGGGGCCGTTGAAACACGCCTGAAAGCCCGCGAAGTCCGTCAGGTCGACATCGCCGTCGTCGTCGAAGTCGCCGAGCCCGGCATCGACCGTGGTGACCCGATACGCGACGTACGACTCGTTCTCGCCAAGCTGGGCGAGCGGCCCCGGCCCCTCGGCCCCGAGCAGGCTGCCGCGGTGATACCAGTCGGACTCGGCGCCGACCGCCCCCGCTCCGCCGGTGCTCATGGCGACGGCCGTGATGATGCCGGGCGTTTCCAGCTTGCTCTGCGGCACCAGGGCGACGAGGTGCAGGGCCCCGGCCGTCGTCCGCACGTGCAGGCCGCTGACGTCGACCTCGGCATATCGGAGGTCGAACGGGAGGAACGATCCGATCACCGTTTGCCAGTCGCCGTTGGACGGCGCGGCGAACGTGGCGCCCCAATTCGGTTGGGCCGGCGGCGAGACCATCGCCGCCAGCGAGAAGCTCGCAGTGTCGGGGAAGAAGCGGAAGACCCACTGGAGTTCGTGAATGTCCCCTCCGTTGGGCGTTCCGTTGACGGCCGAGGCATGGGCCCAGACGATCCCCACCTTGCTGAGTTCCTCTCCGTTGCCGATGATCGCCGCGGCCCCGGCGGCCGACCAGCCGGGGTTCGGGTCGAGGAAGTGGTCCAGGATCCCGACGCCGTTCCAGAGGCCGGCCTGGCTGACGTGGTCCTTCAGGTCGGCGGCGTGAACCGTCCCCGCAAGACACACGGATAGAAGACCGCCGGCCACACAACCAATCGTGTTCCCGGACATGGACCTTGCTCCTCATATCCCTCATTACCGTCGTCGTTCGCGTACGGCTACTCGGCCGCGGGGGCGGTGTCGGGCGATTCGTCGGCTCCGACGAGGTCCTCGGCCGGCGCTTCGATGCCCATGATGCGGTACTTGAGGGCCAGCGGGGCCGGGGGCCCGAGTTTCCACTCGCCGTTCTCCTGGATGAGCAGGACGACGATCTCGCGAACGGGTCGGCTGCGGCGGGGGTCGCGAAGCGTGATCGTCGCGTGGGCGCAATAGACGCGGCCCTTGAGCTCGGGGCGCATGTCCGTGCGCTGCGTGTCGGCCGCCTGCGTGTCGGGGTCGTGGACGAGCATGAGCCTGCGGATGCGGACCTCCTTGACGGCGCGCCAGGCCCGCTCGAAGCTGCGGCGCGGCAGCGGCTCGTACTGGCTGCCGACCGCCATGCGGTAGATGCCGTACTCGCCCCGGACGCACGCATTCAACGTCCGGTCGATGAACTCATCGAGGGCGGCGTCGCCGCTTCGCTGCTCCAGCGGAAACTCGACCTTCGGCGCCTCGGTCCCGCGAACGGAGATGGGGTCGCGCTGCTCCTCGGAGATCTGTTCGCCGGGTGTCGGGGGCGGCTCATTTCGACATCCGCAGAGGATCAGGGCCGCTCCGAGCAATGCCAGGCGGGTGCCCTTGGCGTTTCGGGTCTTTGGCATGATTCCCACAGCAGGGACATGGTAGGGCAAGCCGTCCGGCCGGGCAAGCCCGGTCGGCTCGCGGGGTCAGGGTTATTCTTGCGAAGCCTCGATGAAGTGGCCTCGGCAAGCCGGAGATGTGGCAATGGCCAAGGTCGTAAGTTCTCGCCCCGAAGGGGCCCGGCGCAGCGCATGGTCGCAATACAAAGATGCGCGGGTCTTGCGCCCCTGTTTCGGCGGACGGCTTTCGCGCGGTCGACTCGGCCACCGATTGCCCCGCCCGTTCCGCGCGGCGCGGCCCGCGTAGTTTGGAGTGCGGCGGCCATGACGCCGCTTTTCCGGGGGGCGTGCTGTGACGTCCGGCGTGCGGCAGACCGTCCGCGCCAAAGCGGTGGCGTTGCCACCCGCAGTCCACAAGGGCCGACGGACGACGGATGGCGCGAAGCGAATTGCCGCGAACGCGCGAAATCGACGGCAAGTCTCGTCAGCCACGGGTCGGATACGCATCGCAGGGACGGTCGGCCCCCCCGGCTCGCGGGGTCAGGCGTCCTTGTTGAGATACCGCATCGCCGACTCGAAGATCACGCGGCCTGTTGTGACGGCGGCGCCGAGGCCGCTTGCGCTCCACGCCGGGTGGTGCGTGGCGTGCGTATACCGTTCGGGATGGGGCATGAGGCCGAGGATCAGGCCCGTGCGGTCGGTCAGTCCGGCGATGTCGTCGACGCTGCCGTTGGGGTTGACCGGGAACGGGCCGGGGTTGCCCGCCTCGTCGCAGTAGCGGAGGGCCACATGGCCGCCGTCGCGCATCGCGGCGAGCGTGGCGTCGTCCATCGGCACGAGCTTGCCCTCGCCGTGGGCGATGGGCAGCGGCAGCCGCGTCCCCGCGGGCAGAAAGACGCAGCGGTCGGTGCACGTCTTCAGATGGATCCAGCGGTCCTCGAACCGGCCGGAGTCGTTGTTGGCCAGTGTCACCGTCTGGCGGCGGTCGCCGTCGATGCCCGGCAACAGGCCGGTCCGCGCGAGGACCTGAAAGCCGTTGCAGATGCCGAGGATCGGGCGGCCCCGCTCGACGAAGCGCCGGAGGGCGTCGCCGAGGTGGAGGATGAGCTGGTTGGCCAGGATCTTTCCGGCGGCGATGTCGTCGCCGTAGCTGAAGCCTCCCGGGATCGTCAGGCCGTCGTAGCGGTCGAGCAGCGAGGGCGACTCGATGATCCGCTGCACGTGGACGCGTTCGGCGGTCGCCCCGGCGAGCTCCCACGCATAGGCGGTCTCCTCGTCGCAGTTGATCCCGGCGGCACGCAGGATGATGATGCTCTTGGGCATTGCGGGGGCCATCATACCGGATGTCGGGCCCGAGGGGCGAACCGGCCGTCGAACGCCTTGCGGGACCGGGCGCGGTCGTCTGGCATCGGGCGTGGCCGTTACCCGCATCGGGCGGCTGGAGTGGACCATGCCTGAACCCGCCGGTCCCCAACAAGGCAGCCTGTGGGCCGAGGCGCCGACGCAGCGCGTCGGGCCGGTGGCCCTCGTTGCGCCGGTGGCGGCGTTCGACAAACTGTACAGCTATTCGGTCCCGCCCGAGCTGCAGGACCGCGTGCGGCCGGGCGTCCGTGTGGAGGTGCCTTTCGGTCGGACGGGGCGGCCGCGCGTGGGGTTCTGCCTGTCGGTGGCGGAGGAGGCGTGGACGACCACGCTTCGGCCGGTGTCGGGCGTTTGGGATGAGGAGCCGTTGCTGTCGGCGCCGCTGCTGGAGCTGGGGCGATGGCTGGCAGACTATTACTGCGCGCCGCTCGGGCGGACGCTGGAGGCGATGGTGCCCGCGTCGGTGCGGCGGCAGAGCGGCTTTCGGCGAGTGCGGCGGTTCCGTCTCACGTCGGCGGGCGAGAGCGCATCGCAGGGCCCCGGCGAGCCCGGAGACGCAGGGGCGGACGGAAGCGTCCGACTCACGGCTCGGCGGCGGGCGATCCTTGCGTACCTGCGGCAGGCGGGGGGCGCGGTGGAGGTCGCGGAGCTGCGAGGTGCGGGGCTTGCGTCGGCCGGTGCCCTGAAGGCCCTCGTGGCCGCGGGGCTGGTCGTGGAGGAGACATGTCGGGAGCCCCGTGCGGCGATGGTCTTCGACCGGCCGGCCGTCGAGCCGGCGTATGAGCTGAACGCCGACCAGGCGGCGGCCGTCGCGCGGATCGAGACGTGGCTGGAGCCGCCCGTGTTCCGGGTGGGCGTGCTTTTCGGCGTCAGCGGCAGCGGGAAGACGGAGGTATACGTCCGCTCGATCCGGCGCGTGATTGATTTGGGGCGGCAGGCGATCCTGCTGGTTCCCGAGATCGCGCTGACGGCCCAGACCACGCACCGTCTGGCGGCCCGCTTTCGGGACGTGGTGGTCCTGCACAGCGGCCTGACCGAGGCCCAGCGGTCGCTCATCTGGTCCGAGATCCGCCGCGGGCTCAAGCGGGTGATCATCGGCACGCGGAGCGCGGTCTTTGCCCCGTGCCCGCGGCTGGGCCTCATCGTCGTCGACGAGGAGCAGGAGCCCAGTTTCAAGAACCAGCAGTCGCCGCGATTCCACAGCCGCGACGCGGCGATCAAGCGGGCGCAGATCGAATCCGTTCCGGTTGTTCTCGGGTCGGCCACGCCGTCGCTGGAGACGTGGGCGAACTGCACGCGGCTGGAGCACTTCGAGCTGCTGCGGATTCCACATCGCGTGGCCGGGCTGCCGCTGCCGAAGGTGGACGTCGTGGACATGGCCGAGGAGCACGGCGCCCGCCGGGGCATCCACCTGCTGAGCCGCCTGATGGAACAGCTCCTCGGCGAGGCCCTGTCGCGGGGCGAGCAGGCGGTGCTCCTGCTGAACCGTCGCGGGTATGCGAGCTACCTCTTCTGCCCGAGCTGCCGGCAGCGGATCGTCTGCCCGAACTGCGAGACGAACATGATCTTCCACCAGACGACGGGCATGGCGCAGTGCCACTACTGCCGCGCCCGGATACCTGTGCCCAACCGCTGCCCGAACGAGACGTGCCGGCACCGGCTGGTCTGGTTCGGCATGGGCACGCAGCGTGTGGAAGAGGAGTTGCGGGTCAAGTTCCCCCGGGCCCGCGTGGAGCGGGTGGACAGCGACACGATGGCGCGGGCGGAGCAGTACGAGGCGATCGTCACGCGATTCGAACAGCGCGAGCTGGACGTGCTCGTCGGAACGCAGATGATCGCCAAGGGGCTCGACTTCCCGTTCGTTTCGTTCGTCGGCGTGATCAGCGCGGACACGGGGCTTTCGATCCCCGACTTCCGCGCCTCGGAGCGGACGTTCCAGCTCGTCACGCAAGTGGCCGGCCGTGCGGGCCGCGCCGGGCTGCCCGGCCGCGTGGTGGTGCAGACGTTCGCCCGGGACTCGCGCGCCCTGCGGTTCGCCATTGATCACGATTTCGAGAACTTCGCGGCCGCCGAGCTTGCGGTCCGCCGCCAGTTGCGCCTGCCGCCGTATGGGCGACTGGTCCGTCTCGTGCTGGCCGACCGGCGGCACTCGAGGGTCCGGGCGGCGGCGGACGGCCTCGCCGCGTTCGTGCGCGAGCAGGCGGCCCGGCGCCGGCTGCCGATCGAGTGCTGGGGGCCCAACGCCTGCCCGCTCGGCCGCCTGCGGAACCTGTATCGGTACGAGCTTCTGCTGCGCGCCGACGATGCCGCGCGGCTCGCCGACGCGATGCGGCGGCTGCGACACGGGCCGGGGTTCCGCCCGACGGTCAAGCAGTTCATGATCGACGTGGACCCCGTCTCACTGCTGTGAGCGGACTTCGACGCGGATGAGCCGGCTTGCGACGACCGCCACGGCATCCAGCATCGCCCCCAGCGCGTCGGACTCCGCCTCGCCGGGGCGCATCAGCCGCGCCGCCAGCAGCACGTCCTCGCCGGCCTCCCAGGTCCAGTGCGCCGGGTATGCCGCGATTGCCTCGCTGAGCGACCGAACGGCCGCGCTCTCGGCCGCCGAGGGACGGCGGACCCAGAGGGTGTGGGCACGATCTCCGCGGCCGTTGCCCGCCGGCGTGTACTTCAGGTAGCCCATGGCCGTCCGCAGGAGGTCCGCGCCGCCGGCCGCGTCGGTCGGGACCCAGACCGCCTCGACGCCCACGGGCATCTCCACGGCGGCGATGCAGCGGCAGAGGGGGATGCGGTCCGCCCCGAAGCCGACCTCGAGTGAATCAACGAAGCCGAGCCACGCGCCCTGTTCGAGCGTGCCGTGCAGGAGGTTCCGCGATCGCGGGGAATGTCCGACGCGCATCAGGACGCGCCCGAAATAGCGGCGGTGGACATCGAGTACATCGTATCGGGCGAATCGGAGGCGGCGGGTCTGAGCGCATCGGCGCAGGCTTGCGGTCTCCCGATGCCGCCGCCACCACGCGATGACGGTCAGGAGGGCCAGGGCAATTCCGAGCGGGATGCGCCACACGCTCAGGGGCCCTCACCCGCGCGGTCCGCCGGGAGGCGGTTGGCCGGACCCAGGAGCCCGAGCGACTCGACGTGGATGCCGTAGTCCGGGCGCGGCAGGCGGAGCATGCTCATCCAGTCGCGGATCTCCCGGTACAGCCGGTCCTGTCGGCTGCGGAACATGGGCTTCAACGGCGTCGGCGTCGGCGGGTGTACGGGCCGCGGCTCGCCCGGCCGGGGCGCTTTGACCTCCTCCGGCGGCAGGCCGTATGCAAGCAGGAGGCTTTCTTCAGGGCGGTCGCGATCGATCAGCGGACGGCCGAGCCGGTCGGTCGCGGCGTCGAGGACGACAAAGTTGGTGTAGAGCGACTGAAGGGGCAGGAGCCGGTCGTTGACCAGCCGGAAGCTCCGGGTCGTGGCGCCGCCGTGGCACGCGGACGAACCACAGCCCTTGACGATCTCGGGAAGGATGACGCGGCGGAACTCGTTGAAGACATACGGATCTTCGAGGATGCGCACCTGGCCGACATAGCGGGAAAAGGGGATGTTCCTTGCTTCGCTGACCTTGAGGACCACCCGGAGCTTCTGGCTCGCCGTGAGCTGCCGAAGGAAATCCTGCTCGCGGATGGGGCGGCGGTCCAGCTCGAGCTCCCCCGCATAATCGCGGGCGAACCGGTCGAGGAAGCCCTTGGCGAACTCCACGCGGACGGTTTCCTCCCCGCGGTCGGTCAGGAACTCCGCGAGACGGAGCCGCTGAATGTCGGCCTCGCGAACGAGATCGGTGGCGGCGCGCCCGGCCTTGCGGGTGGTCGCGGCCCGGGCTTCGCGGAGCTTGCGCTCCGCCAGTTTTCGCAGGATGGCGGCGTTCTCGTGCCGCGGGTCGATGGCGAGGATCTTCTTCGCCTCGGCGAGCACCAGGTCGTAGCGCCCCTGCCGGCGGCACCACTCGGCCAGGGCATAGTGGCCGTCGATGTCCCGGTCGCCCAGCGAAGCGAGCCGCTGCCGATAGGCGGCTTCCACGTCGGCGACCTCATCCGCAGCCCGGGTGGTCGCCGGGCCGGACGCGGTCTGCGCCCAGGCAGGCGGAACCACGCACGCGACCGTCACGGCCAACCCCGCAAGCGCAACCCGTGTTGAGCATCCCATCCGACGGTTCCCGTTGTGCAACTCACTTGACCCGACGTGAACGCCGTCAATACTATACGGAGAGCCATGGATACCGACAACCACGCCGCGCCGCCTGCGGGCGGCGGCCCCTCGCCGCTCGATGAACTGATCGGGCGGGCCGTCGTGATCGACACGGGCGGTCCGGTTGTCTACATCGGCACGCTTCAAAGCGTGGGCCCGGAGGGCTTCTGGCTCGCGGAGGCCGATGTTCGCAACTGCGACGAGGGTCACGCCACACGCGAGCAATACATCGTCGAATCGAGGCTTCACGGCGTACGGGTGAATCGCCGGAGGGCGTTTGTGCTGCGGCATGCGGCGATCAGCCTCTCCGCCCTCGACGACGCCGTCATCGAGTGACATGACCAGGACGTCGGCGGCAGGTTGGGCGGAGTTCGCCGGGCCGTTCGAGCCGGGCACGGTCGTGCTGGCCGGCGCGGGGCCGGGCGACATCGGCCTTGTATCGGTCAAGGCCGCCGCGCGGCTCACGCAATGCGATACCGTGCTCTATGACCAGCTCGCGAACCCGGGCCTTCTCGATCTGGTGCCCGACGCCGCCGAGCGAATCTATGTCGGCAAGAAGGCCGGGCTGCACGCCATCCCGCAGGACCGGCTCAACGAGAAGCTCGCGGAGCTGGCCCGGGCCGGGCGGCGCGTCGTGCGGCTCAAGGGCGGTGATCCGTTCGTCTTCGGCCGCGGGGGCGAGGAGTGCGAGGCCCTCGCGGCGGCCGGCATCCGGTTCGAGGTCATCCCGGGCATCACGGCGGCCGTCGCGGCGCCGGCGTATGCCGGCATTCCCGTGACGCACCGCGACTGGACGGCGACATTCGCCCTCGTGACCGGCCACGAGGACCCGACCAAGGCCGAGTCGAACATCGACTTCGCGGCCCTGGCCCGGATCGGCACGGTCGCGTTCTACATGGGCGTCAAGAACCTCGCCGCGAACTGCCGGCGGCTGATCGATCACGGTCTCGCCCCGGACACGCCCGCGGCCGTCATCCGCAACGGGACGCGCGAGGATCAGCGAACGGTCGTCGGCACGGTCGCCGACATCGCCGACCGAGCGGCCGCCGCGGGCATCACGCCGCCGGCGATGACGATCATCGGCCGCGTGGTCGGCCTGCGCGACCGGCTCAACTGGTTCGAGGCGCGGCCGCTCTTCGGGCGGACGGTCGTGGTCACGCGGACCCGCGACCAGGCGTCCGCGCTGTCGTCGCAGTTGCGGGCGCTCGGGGCGGCCGTCCTGGAGGCGCCGACGATCGAGCTGGGCCCGCCGGATGATCCGGCGGCCGTCGACGCGGCGATCGGGCGGATCGGGACGTACGACTGGCTGGTGCTCACGAGCGTCAACGGCGTCGATGCGATGGTGCGGCGGATGCGGGAGCAGGGCCTCGATGCGCGGGCGCTGGGCGG
>CAZTVU010000023.1:32447-34304 GCA_964617025.1 uncultured Planctomycetales bacterium
GGCGATCGGCTCGGCGACGGCGCAGCGGCTGGGCGAGCACTTTCTGATACCCGAGGTCGTTCCGGAGGAGTTCGTCGCGGAGGCCCTGGCGGCCGCGTTGGGGCGGTTCGATCTGCGCGGCAAGCGCGTGCTGATGCTTCGCGCGGACATCGCGCGGCCGGCGCTTCGAGAGGCGCTCGCGCGGTGCGGCGCGGCCTGCGAGGACGTGGCGATCTACCGGACGGTGCGGCCGGCGTCGCTTCCGGATGCGGTCGTCGAGCGTCTGACGGAGGGCGGCGTCGACTGGATCACGTTCACCAGCAGCAGCACGTTCACGAACTTCGTCGACCTGTTCGGCGCCGATCGGCTCAGGGCGATCGTCTCGCGCACGCGACTGGCCAGCATCGGCCCGATCACGTCCAGGACGATGCGCGACGCCGGCTTCGCCCCGGCCGTTGAGGCGGAAGTACACACGATCCCCGGCCTGGTTCGCGCGATCGCCGCCGCTGTGACGTAGGGCCGTTCTCGGCACGGTCGTATCGTGCGCGGCGCGGGGCCGGGTGCTTGTGATTGCCTCTTCGAGGCGCGCGCGAGGGAAACGTGGCCGGTGAGGGCACCGGCCCTACGGGAAGGGCTGCCGGTTTCCGATCGGATGAGATGGCGGGTTTCGAAGACCGACCTAGCCGGGCTCGATCATCAGGAACGCTGCCTCGTTGCCCTGCAACTCCGCCGTGAGCCTGACGCGCCGGGAGACGTCGGCCGAAGCCTCGGTGCTCGTCGTCACCCGCAGCGCCGACAACGCCTGCACTTCGCCGACCTCCGCGGGGCTGTAACCGACCGCGGCGGCGCCGATCTGCTGCAGCGTCGCCAGCGCCGCGGCCTTCATCTCGTCGTCGGCCTCGCCGCCGAGGATCGCCACAACCGATGCCGAGGCCGGATGGGCGGCCGGCCCCAGCGATGCCAGCTTCTTCAACGCGGCCAGGCGGGCCGCACGGTCGCCGCCCTGGAGGTCGCGTACGATGGCGTCGACGGCGGCCGGTTCGCCGACCGCGCGGTCGCGAAGCCGCCGACCGAGCCGGTAGAAGGAGTTGTGGTCGCGGCCGAAGCGATACCCGTCCACCCGCACGCGCGGCCACGGCACGCCGGCCACATCGAGCGAGAGCCGAAAGGCGCGGTCCGATCGCGACTCGGTATCGAGCGCGTGGTGCGCGTAGAGCAGGACGCAGACCCGCCGGTCGCCCCGCGACGCGAACCCGCTGACGACGTGACCGCCTTGGACCCGCTCCGGCAGCGTCTGGTACGCGCCGTCCATGCCGGCCAGCAGCGCGAGGAAGTGAAAGATCGGCATCGGCACGACGACCGACCGATCGGCCCGGCCGTCGCCGTCGTCGTCGATGCGGATTCGCCGGGTGCACGCCGTGTTGCCGCCGAAGTTGTCGTTCGGCCACGGCCAGAACGTGAGAATCGTCTCGCCGTACGCGAACCGCGGGTCCTTCGCCGCCCGAGCCAGTTGCCGTCGGGCGACGTCCGCACACCAGGTGGGGTAGTAGCCGTTGCCGAGGTAGCTGTCGGCGGCGGCCGGGTCCGGCGGCGGGTTCCAGGAGGGGCACGCCTCGTGCGAGTTCACCCAGAGCTGCGCGTAATACTCGGCGTCGATCTCCAGGGCGATCTCCTTCGCCCGGGCGAGCTTGGCGGCCATGACTTCGGAGCGGTTGTAGGCGTGGATCGAGATGAAGTCGCACGGGCTGCCGCGGCCGCCGTGGGCCCGGCACAAATCCTCGACCCGCCGGGATCGCCGGCCGTCCAGCCGGCGGTCGGCAAAGGCCGCGTTTTCCGGCAGCGCCCCGGGCGCCCGGCCGCGCGGCGAGCAATGGGCGA
>CAZTVU010000023.1:34324-37436 GCA_964617025.1 uncultured Planctomycetales bacterium
GTCCCGAAGATGGCCCCCAGCTCCAGCCCGCCGATGAACACGCGGGCGGAGTCGCGGCCGCGGTCCTCGAACGCGCGAAGAATCGCGTCGGTCGCGTAGTCGTAGAACCGCTGAAGCTCCGTCCAGTCCGACCGCCAGAACAGTCGGCCGAGGTCGGGCTCGTTGAAGACGCTCCAGACGAAGTCAAGGCAGGCGTCGCCGTAGCGGTCGATCAGGTGGCCGGTCATCGCCCGCACCACTTCGTGCAACTCGGCGTAATCCTTGGCCGTCGTCCAGTTGCGGCCGTCGACGGCGAGGTCGCCGGGGGCGTCGGCGAAGTTCGGCGAGAGCCGGCGGCCGAACCGTCGGTGCGCGATGTCGAACTCGCGATCGAGCCGGCCCCAGAAGTAGCAGGGAGTGCCGTGCGGGCGATACTTGAGCAGGTAGCACCCGCCCGGCGGGAACAGGCCGGGGGCGTTGGGGTCCTCGCGTGTCGGCAGCGGGCCGTCGTACGCGATCTTCCACCCGCCGCCGGGCGTCGGCACGGGGGTTACGAGGACCTCGCGCGCGGCATCGTCGACGGCGATGACCTTGGCCCGGGCGTCGTGGATGCCGTCGGCGATGAGGACCTCGTCCCCGGCGTGATAGTCCTCGCTGACCGGCCGGCCGGACGGGATGCCGTACTGCTCGTGCCCGAAGAAGTCCTCGACGAGCAGCCGCGTGCCGCCGGGCCGATCCTCGATCGCCGTGATGCGGCGCGTTTCGCGCTCCCGCACGACATTCGGCAGCGCAGGCGACAGGAACGTCGGCCGAAGCTCCAGGCCGGTCATCCAGAAGTCGCGCTGGAGGCTCCAGGCCCTCGGGGTGCGGCGGCGGGCGGCGTCCATCAGCTCGTACGTCTCGACCAGGTGGGCCGCGCTCGTGCAGAAGCTCGGCTTGCAAAAGCCGGTGAAGAACGCGCCGTGCCAGCGGACCGGGTCCGCCTCCAGATCGAGGGAGAAGGAGAGGTCGTGCACCAGCGGCGCGGCCTCCGTCGTGAAGGTCCAGGCGCCGTCCTTCGGCGCGAGTTTTGCCCCGCCGCGGGTCTTCGCGACCACGCGGACCGTGTAGGCGGTCGCGGGCCGCAGCGGCCGATCGGAGTCCACGTACACGGCCACGCCCCCGGCGCTCTGCCCGTCGGCGGCAAGGGCGATGAATCGCCCGGTGTAACCGGCCGCAAATCGCCGGCCGGGCGAGAGGATCTCGATCGGTTCGCCGCCGGCCGGTTGCAGACTGATCGCGACGGACTCGGGCAGAATGGCGTCCGGCGGGCCGGCCTTGTCGACGCCCAGTGCGACGTAGAAGCTCGTTCGCAGCGGGACGTTCGTCTGCCCCGCGCCCGGCCGAGGAAAGCCGTAGGGATCGGGTGCCTCAACGAGGAGGCGTATACCCCGCTCCTCCGCCGCAACCCCGATGGCGCCGGCGGCGAGGAAGACGACGCACCAACGCGCCGGCCACTGTGGCGGGTTTCGGCGTGGGGCCGTCGGGCGAACGCTGTTGAGCCAACCGTTCATGCTGCATGCCTTTCCGGGCAGTACCCTGGGGCGTCGCGCGTCGAACAGGGCCGGCTCGTGTCGAGCCGGGGGTCTCTGCAAAGGGTTTCGGCCGGACACGGCCCGGCTCTGTTGTCGAAACGTGCGAGTCCTTTCTCACGTTTTCGCTCGGCCGAAGCGGCCATAGAAGAACACTGCCCCCAGCCAGCCGAGCCCCGATGCGCTTAGCAGCATGACGTAAGGGCCGCTGCCGGCTCGCACACGCTCGGCCAGAATCCACAGCGCGCCCCCCGCCAGCGGTGCGAGGCACACCGCCGCGCTACGCACCCCCCAATAGATGCCGATCGCCTGCGTCTTCGTCGCCGGGTCGACGAGCTCAGTGATCATCGCCTTGCGGGCGGGCTCGCCGATCTCTCGCATGCCGCCGGCTACATAGGCCGCGCACAGCCCGGCCACGCCGAGCGTCGGCCCCAGGATCGCCAGGGCCATCGGAAAGGCGGCGAAGAAGATGAACGTCAGCCCGATGAAGGGCTTCTTGGCCAGGCCGGCCCGGCTCGCGAGCGGCCCGACCAGGATGTACAATACGATGTTCACGACGACCTGAGTATTGAGCAGCAGGGACGAGTGGATGGCCGCGCCCTCGTGTGCCGCACGCCCGATCGTCGCGATTGTGAAGAGGATGATCAACTCGCGCGGCATTCCCTCGGCAAGCCTCGCCAGGATGTCCGCGATCAGCAGTCGCTTGAGCTCCGGGTGAAACGCGCGGAGCGTCTGCCAGGGCCGATGGATGATCGTCGCCCGGTCCGCGACCGCCGATCGCATGTACTTCCATTGCACGCCGAGCGCCGCGAGCACCGTCGCGATGCCGATCACCACGTTCGCGTGAAAGCCGCGCAGCAGCCGCGCCTCTTCGCCGCCCGTCTCGCTGCCGCCGAGCCACAGCAGGGCCGCGGAGAGGCTGTAGGCGATGAACCGCGAGAGGCGCCGGAAGATCGCCTGGAGCGAAAAGGCCATCGTCCGCCGCGCGGGATCCAGCGTCTGGCCGACGACGGCGAGCGTCGCCGGCCCCGCGATGCTGTCCCACACGAACACGAACGGCACGGCGACGATCGCCGCATACGGGCTGACCCACAGCAAGAGGATCAGCAGGCCCGCGATCGGCAGGAGGTTGAAGAGCAGGAGCCCCCGGCGAGTGTTGATCCGCCCGGCGATCGCACCGCCGGCAAAGTAGTTGACAGCCTCCAGGGCGTCGCGAAACGAGCCATAGGCGGCGATGAGCAGGATCGTGCCGCCGAGCTGGTCGATGACCTTCGGCAGCGCCGGCCCCCACAACTCGGTCCCGCACGTGATCAGCACGATCGCCGCCAACAGCGACGCCGTCGAGCGGTTCAGGCCGAGATAGTCTTTCCGCATCACGCGATCGGACATTGGCGCAGGAGCCTCGCAACACGGTCCGGGCCGTCAGTCTCGCCTCGGCGGTCCGCGATAACAAGCGTTGCCTCGCATTACCCACGCAGCCGGCCGATGCGTATACGCCGTCGTTGCATCACGCAACGACGGAAAAGCGAGAAAGCGAAAAACCGAAAAACACGTTCGGGAGA
>CAZTVU010000024.1:0-25902 GCA_964617025.1 uncultured Planctomycetales bacterium
TCATGTCCACCTTGCAGATGTCGTCGGGCTTCATGAAGCCCTTGCAGATCTGCGTCGGCGTGCAGAGGACCTCGTTGTCGCCGAGCCGATAGGAGATGTTACCGTCGTTGGCGGCGGCGAACCCCTTGGCGTACACCCGCCGCCCGATCTCGCAGATCTCCTCTTTGAGTTTCCATTCGTTTACCATATTGAGCCCCTGCCGTTGGCAGCGATGTCTTGCGGTCGGTTGCCGCTTCCTTCGAGGCGAAGCGATGCGGCAACAAAGGGACGAAGCGACGAAAGGCTCCCGCGTCTACCGCCGCCCGTTCTGCGATGCGCCAGGCCCATCTGCATCATCCGCGCCTCCGCGCACCCGCTGCGCCCGTTTTCCGCTTTTTCACTTCCCCGCTTTTCTGCTTTCGACCCGCACCTCATCCAGCAGACACCCGACATACACATCCAGGGCCACCGGCGTCGGGTGGAAGGGCATCGCCGCCTCGCGGCCCTCCGACAACCCCACGCGCATGCCCCGGCCGGCGCCGAGCTCGTCGTACGCCACGACGGCCTCTGCCGTCGGCGGCGCCTCGCCGGTCAGGGCGGCGAGGTCGAACGGTCGAACGATCATGAAGCGGCCGTTGGTCAGCGGCGGATCGCATCGCGAGAGCACCACCCGGCCGATCACCTCGCCGATCCGCATTACGTGTCCCCCTCGGCCGAGCGTATGGCCGTCACGGCGGCACTCGCCGCGTCGCCCGGCTTGAGCGTGATGAACCGCTGCACCATCTGCCGCACCTGGTAGATCGTCTGGTGGCCGGGCTCGATGACGAGCACGTTCGCGGCAAACTGCCGCACCGCCTGCTCGACGGCCGCCTGACTGACGCCCAGGACCGCCCGCACGCCCTTGTGCTTGTTCGCCAGGCACACGGGCAGCCCGCCGTCGTCCGCGAAGATGATCCCGTGCGCGGCGGACCCCGAGGCGACGGCGGCGCAGAGCCGGCCGATTGCCGCCGCCTGCCCGCCGGCCTTGTCCGCCGGATCGATCGCCTCGACCGCCCCCAGCACTCGTTCGACTGCCGTCAGGATCGACCGCATCCAGGGGGACCGGGCGTCGATCACCACCGGCGTGGCGGTGCCCGTGGCGCCGGTGTCGGGATCCGCCCACTGGATCGTGACGCGGTGGGCCCTGAGCCAGTCGCGGGCCGCGGGCGTGACGAGCGCTCCGCGCGGCAGCACGATCTCCGGCTGCGTGCGGTGGAGTTCATCGAGCAACTGTGCCGTGACAACCGTACGGCTCATGAAACCAGTTGACCCTCCGGGTTGTCGACCAGCCCGATCACGGACCATCGGGCGGGCGATTGCATATCGTGGGTCACTTCGCGGGCGTAGATGCCGTCGCTGCTCAGGACGACCACGTTGCCGACGTCACAGCCGAGCGTATCGAGCGCGAGGACCGGGTCGTTGCTCGCCGCCCGGTGCGGCAGCACGACCACCAGCCGCTGCCCCTGCAGCGACTTGTGCTTGATCGTCGACGTTGCATGACCGATCACGTGGCCGATGACCATCGGACCTCCAAGGGATCACGCTGCGGGTTGCGAGTCGCGAGTGGCGAGTTTGTCTCCTGACCTGGTCGTCTTCACGATGCGTGTCAGGATGGATACCCAGGCGTCGGCCTCGGCCACGATCTCGCGAAACTGACGTTCCGGCAGCACGCCGCATTTCGAAAGCATCCGAATGCGGACCCAACACTCCCGAGCCTCTTTGCGGGCGACGTTGGCCGCCAGTGCGAAATCGGCCCGCGAATACGCACCCTGAGCCTCTTCGAGGTTCGACGCGACGGAGGCGCCTGCGGCCGCGATCTGGTCGAGCACGCGATAAAAACCCGGCCGTCCGGGAAACCGGGCGACCATCTTTAGCACGCGCACGCCGAACAGGAATGCCCGGTCAACCACGTCGCCTGCAAACCGCGGCATGATTCGCCTCACCGCTCGCAACTCGCCACACGCCACTCGCTGCTTACAGGATCCTCAAATTATCCACCATCACGCACCGCCGTACCCGCGTGAACGTCAGCGGGCTGGTCGGGCCCTCGCCGGTCGGCGTGGCGATGCTGAACGAGGGGAAACCCTCGCCGCCGCCGCCCAGGCCGGCCATGCATGGGCCGTTCTTGATGAAGATGGTGGTGTCCACGGCCTTGCCCATCTTCGTCATATTCTCGACGTTCTTCGACCAGATGATCGCCGTGTGCCCGAAGCCGTGCTCGTACTTCACCGCCAGGCGGATGGCCTCGTCCACGTCGCGGCAGCGGACGACCGGCAGGAAGGGCATCATCTGCTCGCACGGGACGAACGGATTGTGCTCGTCCGTCTCGCCGTAGAGCAACTGCGTGCCCGCGGGCACCGACACGCCGATTGCCGCCGCGAGCACGGGCGGATCCTGCCCGACGAACTTCTTGTCGGGCAGCCAGTGCCCGCTCTTCTCGTCCTTGTGCAGGGCCACTCTTGTCAGGGCCTCGATCTGCTGGGCGTTCAGCCGGTAGCCGCCGTGGCGGCCCATGGCCTCGAGCAGGCGGTCGGCCACGCCGGCGACGACGAAGACCTCCTTCTCGCCGATGCACAGCAGGTTGTTGTCGTAGGCGGCGCCGCGGATGATGCCGGCGGCGGCCCGCTCGATGTCGGCCGTCTCGTCGACAACCACCGGCGGATTGCCCGGGCCGGCGACGCACGCCTTCTTGCTGCTGGCCATCGCCGCCTTGGCGACGCCGGGGCCGCCGGTCACGCACAGCATGTCGATCCCCGGGTGCTTGAAGATCTGATCGGCCGTCTCCAGCGTCGGCTTCTCGATGATGCAGATGAGGTTGTCGAATCCGGCCTTCTCGCGGATCGCGCGGTTGAAGCGTCGGGCGCCCTCGACGGCGATCCGCGCGCCCGACGGGTGGGGGTTGCACACGAGCGAGTTGCCGGCCGCGATCATCATGATCGCATTGCAGGCCAGCGTCGGCAGCGAGTGCGTGACCGGCGTGATGACGCCGATGACGCCGTAGGGCGCGTGTTCCGTCACACACAGGCCGTGGTCCCCGCTGACGCATTCGGTGGTGATCATCTCCATCCCGGGCACGTGCCGGCCGACGTTGAGCAGCTTTTCGATCTTGTGATCCAGGCGTCCGATCTTCGTCTCGGCCAGCTCGGCCCGGCCGAGTTCCTCCGCCTGGTGGATGCAGATGTCACGGATGCATTGCACGGCCGCCCGGCGCTGCTCCAGCGTGCCGGCGGCGAGCTGCTTCTGCGCCGAACGGGCGGCGCGAACGGCGGAATCGACGTCGGCAAAGACGCCGTCGCGCCCGTCGGGCCCGCCGCCGTTGGCGGACGGGCGGACCGACGTCGTCCCCGGCCCCAGCCGAGAGAGCACTTCGGCCACGACGTCGCGGATCAGTTGGTCGTTTATCGTTGCGCTCATTGCGATCTCCGTCTGAAATCCGAAAAAGTGAGGGAGTGCGAAAGCGGGAAACATGCCGGAACAGGGGAATCCGCCGTTTCCTCACTCTCGCGCGTGCTCACTTTTCCTCCCGTTTCGAGTACAAGCATTCCCCGCCCGCCTCGACCGTATCCACGATCCCCACAACCACGGCGTCGACGGGCAGGCTCTTCGTGTCCTCCGTGAGTCGGGCCGAGCTGCCCTGGGTGACGAGGACGAATTCGCCCTCGCCGGCCCCGAGGACATCGACGGCAATCGCCACGCGGCCGGTTGCCTTCAGCCTCGGCGGCGCATCCGTCGTGACGTTGTACGCCTCGATCATCAGGAGCTTCTTGCCGGTGACGCTCTGTACCTTCTGCGTCGCCACCACGTTACCGGTCACTTTGCCGATGAACACGGGGGATCCTCCGCGCGAACCCGGGCCGCGAAGCGGGAGTGCGAAAGCGGAAAAGTCCGAAAGTGGAAAAGTGCGGAAAGGGGCCGACGCGCGGCCGTGACCCTTTCTCATTTTCTCACTTTTTCACTTTTCCGTTTTCCGGCTCTTCCTACTTCGTCGGCAGGATCTTCGCCACGTCGTTGTGCGGCCGCGGGATGACGCTGACCGAGACGACCTCGCCGACCTTCGCGGCGGACGCCGCGCCGGCATCGGTGGCGGCCTTCACCGCCGCCACATCGCCCTCGAAGAACACGGTGACGAGCCCGCTGCCGACCTGCTTCCAGCCTCGGTACTCGACGTTCGCCGCCTTCAGGCCGGCGTCGGTCGCCTCGACGAGGGCGACCATGCTCCGCGTTTCGATAAAACCGATTGCCTGCTGTGCCATGTCTTACGTTCCTTTCAGCACGTCCATCGTCTGACGTGCCACGATGAGTTCCTCGTTCGTGGGTATCGTCATCACCCGCACGCGGGAGGCGTCCGACGAGACCGTCGCCTCCTGCCCGCGGACGTTGTTTCGTTTCGCCTCCAGCGCGATGCCGCAATAGTCGAACCCGCGGCAGATCCGCTCGCGCATGACGGCGCTGTTCTCGCCGATGCCGCCGGTAAAGACAAGCACGTCGGCCCCGTTCAGCACGGCCAGGTACGCGCCGACGTAGTGCCGCACGGCCTCGACGAATACGTCGATCGCGAGCTGCGCCCGCGCGTTGCCGCCGCCGGCCGCCTCCTCGATGTCGCGGAGGTCGTTGCTGACGCCGCTGATGCCCAGAAGCCCGCCCTGCTTCGCCATGACGTCCAGGGCCTGCTCGAACGTCAGCCCGAACCGCGGCAACGCCTTGAGCAGCGCGTAGGCGTCCATGTCGCCGACGCGGTTGTTGTGCGGCAGGCCCGATTGCGGCGTGCTCGCGAAGCTGTTCGCCTCGCTCCTGCCGTTTCGGATGGCGCAGACGGAGCTGCTGCCGCCGAGGTGGCAACTGATGATCCGCAGGTCCGCGCGGCCGAGCAGCTCGGCCGTGCGGACGGCGATGTAGCGGTGGCTCGCCCCGTGGAAGCCGTAGCGCCGCACGCCGGCCTGCGTCCATTCCCAGGGGATGCCGTACGTCGTCCGCGACGCCGGGATCGTCTGGTGAAACGCCGTCTCGAACGCCGCCACCTGCGGCACGTTCGGCAGTCTCTTCGCGAACGCCCGCATCGCGGCGACGTACGGGGGGTTGTGCGCCGGGGCGATGTCGGAAAACTCCTCCATCGTCGCGATCACCTCGGGGGTCACGCGTACGGCGCCGCTGATGGGGCCGCCGTGAACGGCCTTGAACCCGATCGCATCGAGGCGGGCGTTCGAGTCGGGCAGCAGCGCAAGGCACCGGTCGATCGCCTCGCCGTGGTCGGCGAGGCGGCCGGTCCACTCGTGCGCCCCGACCTTCACCCGGGCATCGTCCTTGCCGATCCTCTCGGCCCCGCCGCGCGCGAGCTCCGTCTCACCCTTCGCCATGTCGAAGAGCCGGAACTTGAACGACGTACTGCCGATGTTGGCGACGAGAATAAGCATGGAAGACCAAAGTTCGAAAGTGGAAAAGCTCAAAAGTGAACAAAGGCGTCGCCGACAGAGCGCAATCCTTTCTCACTTTCTCATTTTCTCACTTTTTCACTTTCCTACAGGAAGACGCCGTTCAGTCCCTCGTGCGGCCGCGGGATCACGTGGGCGCTGACCAGCTCGCCGACGCGGTTGGCCGCCTCGGCGCCGGCGTCGACCGCCGCCTTCACGCTGCCCACGTCGCCGCGGACGATCGTCGTCACGTAGCCGCCGCCGATGGGGATCTGCTTGACCAGCTCGACGTTGGCCGCCTTGCACATGGCATCGGAGGCCTCGACGAGCCCCGCGAACCCGATGGTTTCCACCAGTCCGATCGCATCACTCATGTTCGATCCTCACTTTCCCTTGGCCTTCGCGCCGCCCGGCACCATGTGGGACAGGTCTTCGTGCGGCCTCGGGATGACGTGTACGCTGACGACTTCGCCGACCTTGCTAGCCGCCGCGGCGCCCGCGTCCGTCGATGCCTTGACCGCGGCCACGTCCCCCTTCACAAATGCGGTGACGAGCCCGCGGCCGATCTTCTCATACCCGACCAGCGTCACGTTCGCGGCCTTGAGCATGGCATCGCTGCCCTCAATCGCCGCCACGAGACCCTTGGTCTCGAGCATGCCCAATGCTTCCAGTGCAGCCATAACGACTCCTTATTCGAAAAACTGAGAAAGTGGAAAAGTGGAAAACCGGAAAAGGCTCCGGTCAACTCACAATCCCGCCTTCCGCTTGGTTCGCCTCACAATCGCCGCCAGAATCCTCTCGATCTCGCGACACTCTTCGATCAGGGGCTCCATCAGCCGACGTTCCACAATGCCCGCCCCCACAATCACGTCCCGCCAATACCCCGTTTCACAGCATTCCGCCGCCGCGATCACGACCCGATGAAGAAAAGCCTTTCGCGTCAGGGCATGGTTGGCCTCCCGAAGGTTTGCGCCCAGCGATGTGCCCGATGCGATGTCCTGCCGCACAAGCACGGCCACCGCGGGGTTTCGCGGCAACGCCATCGCCATCCGGACGACGCGAACGCCGAAGCGGAACGTTCGGTCGAGTATGTCGCCCTGAAACCGGCCGAGGCCCATGTTGCGCCGCGCGGCCTCCGTTTTTCACTTTCCCACTTTCGCACTTTCTCCCTTTTCCAGCTCGACGCGCCTCGCCTTCGTCAGGTTACACGCATTCCCCTCGTCCGTGTCCAGGTGTACCTCCAGCTTCCAGGCCGGGTTCACGCGGACGAGCAGGTCCTCGAACGTCGTCGCGCAGTCGCCCTCGACGCGGAGCCGGATTCGATCCCCGTTCTTGACGCCGTAGTACTCGGCGTCCTTCGTGCTCATGTGCACGTGCCGTTCCGCACGGATCACACCCTGCTTCAGCTCGATGTGGCCCTTCGGCCCCATGACGATGCACCCGGGCGTGCCTTCGATGTTGCCCGACGCCCGGACGGGCACGTCGATCCCCAGCGCGATCGCATCGGTGAATGCCAGCTCGATCTGCGACGCCTTCCGCTCCGGCCCGAGGATCCGAAGGTTGTTGATCATTCGGTGACGAGGGCCGATGATCGTAACCGTCTGCTCGGAAGCGAACTCGCCGTCCTGGTACAGCGCCCGCATCGGCGTCAACCGCGAGCCGGGGCCGAACAGGATGTCCATGTGCTCCGGGCAGATGTGCATGTGCCGCGCCGAGATGTTCACCACGAGCTTCGGCCGGTAGCCGTCGCGCCCGGCCCGGCCAAACCGGGCGTACACCACCTCACGTACGATCTGCTCGACCGTCGCGCGATCGACCGCCGGCCGTGTCATTACGCTCATACCGACTCCTCCACAGCCCGTCGGGCGGGCTGCCCGACCGACGCGAGCACCAGCGTAACGCCGTTCGCCTCCAGTGTCGACCGCCAGACCGCCTCCAACCCGTCGTCGCTCACGACACGATCGACATCCGTCCACGTCCCGAGCTGCGCCAGCGCCCGACGGCCGAACTTGGTGTGATCGGCCACGATGATCACCTCGTCCGCGGACGTCATCATCTGCCGTTCCGCCTCGACCATCAGGACGTTGTGGTTATACAGCCCGGTCTCGTTCATCCCGGCGAGACTGATGAAGGCCTTGTTCGCATGGATACTGCTCAGCATCTGCGTTGTCAGCGGCCCGAGGGCGACGCCCGTGCGCGGGTAAATGTATCCGCCGATCAGGATGACCTCCATCTCGCCGTCGCTGCCCAGGAGGTTTGCGATCGGCAGCGAGTTGGTCACCACCTGCAACCGCCGGCCCGCCAGGTGGCGCGCGACCTGAAACGTCGTGGTTCCCCCATCGAGGAGCACCGTCTCGCCGTCCTCGACCAGCGCCGCCGCCGCTTGGCCGATCGCGGCCTTCTCCTGCTTCGCGGCCGATTCGCGGGCGGCAAAGCTCAATGCACTGAAGCGATCACTGACGAATACGGCCCCCCCGTGCGTACGGCGGACGATACCCTCCTCGTCGAGCTGCATCAGATCTCGCCGCACCGTCGATTCCGAGACGCCGAGTTCCTGGGTGAGCGTCGCAAGGTCCACGAAGCCCCGCTTCGCAAGAAACTCGATCACGCGTTGTCGACGTTCGTCCGCGTTCATTCCAAGCACTCGACCCGTCGCTATCATTATCGACGTCTTCTGATAGTTTGCAAGCAGAATCAGTCAAAAAACTGAAAGATAATGCCTGGCGTCGGCGTGGCGTGGGCTTGTTTGGGTTGCAATGATACGTAAAGATAGATAATGAATGGAGTTGCGATCGAATTGGCACCGACGGATGGTGGCTCGAAAAATGGTCCGAAATCAGGCGCGTGACCTCAGCAGAGGGCCGCGTAGGTCAGAAGGGTAAGCACGAGGATCCGCGTCTTCCGCCGAAAGAACTCGTAGATGAGAACCTGGTACATCATCCCCTCCCGCCTCCGTGGGCAGGATGTCGCGTGACCGGAGATGTGTGAATGCAACCGACTGTCCGTTGCCGTCGGCGGCGGAGGAATCATATTGGACACAGGTAAGTGTTTTCAAAACATGAAGTTGTATCAGAAGATGGGCGCGTATCAGAATGGGCAATCTGTGTCGGTTATATGGTTCAAGATATGAAACGCACTAGGGCTGCCTTGTGGTGTTTCGGCGGCCGGATGCAAGTCTTTGCAGCGGCGGGATCTAGTCGTATGATGTGCAGTTTCAACGTCCTCGCTGCGACGGCGTTGCGAGGGCAGGCGATAACTTAGGCGACGGATGCGGCATGAGTAACAACACGAATGACCGAATGGAGCGAATTGTGGCCCTGTGCAAGCGACGGGGCTTCATTTTTCAGAGCAGCGAGATCTACGGGGGCATCAACGGCTTCTGGGACTACGGTCCGCTGGGCGTGGAGTTGAAAAGGAACGTCAAGGATGCCTGGTGGAACGACATGGTTCGTGCGCGGGAGGACATGGTGGGGCTTGATTGCTCGATCATCATGCACCCGCAGGTGTGGAAGTGCAGCGGGCACTTCGACCTGTTCAGCGACATGATGGTCGACTGCCGGACATGCAAGGCGCGCTTTCGGGCGGACCAGCTCAAGGATCTGGAATGCCCCATGAAGCCGAGCAAGCATCCGGGCGAACACGACAAGTGCGACCTGACCGATCCGCGCCCGTTCAACCTGATGTTCGAGACGTATATCGGGGCGCTGATCGACGAGGAGAACAAGGCGTTCCTCCGGCCCGAGACGGCACAGGGCATCTTCGTCAATTTCAAGAACGTCTGCGACACGACCCGCATCAAGATCCCGTTCGGTATCGCGCAGATCGGCAAGAGCTTCCGAAACGAGATCACGCCGCGAAACTTCACGTTCCGCTCGCGCGAGTTCGAGCAGATGGAGATCGAGTTCTTCTGCCACCCGAGCGAGTCGAACCGGTGGTACGAGTACTGGCGCGACCTGCGGTTCCGGTGGTACACGGAGCTGGGCCTGCGAAGCGAGAAGCTCCGCCTCCGCGAGCACGGCAAGGACGAGCTGTCGCACTACAGTTGCGGAACGTCCGACATCGAGTATGCCTTTCCGTTCCTGGCGGCCGGCGACTACGGCGAGCTCGAGGGCGTGGCCCATCGAGGGGACTTCGACCTCCGCAGCCACATGGAAGGCAAGCTGGTCAACCGGGACGGCAAGCTGGTCCTCGACACCGACGCCGACGGCAAGCCGAAGTACAAGGGCAGCGGCAAGGACCTCTCGTATTTCGACGATGAGCGCAAGGAGCGGTTCATTCCGCATGTGATCGAGCCGTCGGCGGGCGCCGATCGGGCGACGCTGGCGTTCATCTGCGAGGCGTACACCGTTGACGAATCGCGTCCGAGCCCGGAATTGATGAAGTTTCACCCACGGCTGGCGCCGATCAAGGCGGCGGTCTTCCCGCTGGTGAACAAGGACGGGCTGCCCGAGATCGCCCGGCCGATCTACGAGGATATCCGCCGGCACTACCCCGCCCAGTTCGACGCGAAGGCCTCAATCGGCAAGCGCTATGCCCGCATGGACGAGGCCGGCACGCCGTTTTGCTTTACGATTGACGGCCAGACGAAGGAGGACAACACGGTCACCGTGCGCGATCGTGACACGGGCCGGCAGGTCCGCATCGACAAGTCGCGATGCTTGGAGTATCTCCGCGATCGCCTTACCGCGGGGTAGCGGGGGGGGCGGCCGGCGCCGGCATGGGCTAGCGGGGGGCGGTGGTCGGTGCCGTTGCCGTGGCCGGGGCAAGCCGCGCATCGGGCAGGCCCACGGGCAGGTTGAAGGGCGCCTGAGTCAGGGTGCCGGGCGTCTGCGGCGTGCCGATCCAGCCGGAAAGCTCCAGCCGCATCTCCTCCCCCCGGGTCGAGCTGCCCGACTTCATCTTGACCGCCACGGACGGCGTCCTGGCATCGGGCTTCATGGCCTTGACGATTGCGGTCAGCGCGCGTTCGACCGCGTCGATGGTCAGCTCCAGATCGTGAACCTCCGGCTTGACGGGCTCGGTCGGGTCGGCCTCGGCCGGGATTCGCTCAATGTAATTCTGCGTCGCCGCCGACAGAATCTCCGCCAGACGCTGCACGGCCAGCCGCTGCGTTTCGGGTTGTATCTGCGCGCGGCCGGCGGCGAACATGCGCTCCAGTGCGGCGGCCGCGCCGACCTCCCCAATGCACGCCAGGAGGTTTCGCTCCTGATACGCCGGCAGGCGGGCCTTCATCACGGCGGCCACGGCCCTGGTGCCGTCCTCGGCGCGGGCGCGAACGCCGAGCACGTTGTACATCTCGCGAAGAGCGGGGCCGGTGCCTTCCTTCATCGCGGCGGTCTGGGCGGCGGTCAGGATCCGCTGGATGTCCGCCGGCTGCTGCAACTGGTCCACCGTCCTCGCCAGCGCCCGGGCCGCCTGCTCTCGCACCACGGCCATCTTGTGCAACAGGCCCGCCAGTGCGGTCGGCAGAAGGCTGGCGCGCGGCGTCGGCCGGTTCATCTCTGCCAGCACGGTCATCATGACGGCGCACAGGATGCCCCCGCGTCCCTGGGCGTTATTCGGGTCGGCGATCGCCTTGGCAAACGCCTCCGCCGACAGGTCGGCGAGGGCCTGCTTGAACTCGTTGCCGCCGGAGCGGTGCTCGGTGAGAAAGGCCTTGCGGAATGCACTGAGGTCCGCGGCCTGATTCGTGGCGGCGGCCTGAACCTGCTTGTCGATCCACTGAGCGATTACGCGGCGATCGGCATCGCCGGGGGTACGGTTTCGCAGGGGCCCCAGTTCGTCGGCCGGGGCCGTTGTCTGGGCCAGTGCCGCCGAGACCAGCCCCAGGGCGGCAAGGGCGAATCTGCAAGGATCGGTCATCGACAACTCCATGGTGCCGGCGTGTGCGACGCCACTCACTCCGTCGTAAGGACCCGGCCGGCGCGAATGAGCGCCGCGGAAGGCAGGGGAGGCCTCGGTCCCGAAGCGGGAAAAGTATCGGCAGGGTACGGCGATGTCAACCGGGGTCACTTCCGCTTCATCGCGCTGCGCCATCCGGTGGAGGGCACTGCGCTGCGGTAATTGTGAAATGTCGTTGCCCGGACGTCCTCAACCGTGGTAAACACTTCGGGGTCGATCGACTGGGCGAGACGGATGATCGTGGGGGTCTCCCGACGCGGGACGACGACGAACGAGACGGACACTTCACCGTGGTAACCGCGGCCCTTGAGCTCCGTCACGCCGAAGCCGGCCAGCCGCAGACCCTCGGCGACGGCCCCGCTGCGCCCGGGGGAGATGATCCGCACCGCTTGCATTCCAACGGCCAGGAACTGTTCGAGCCACATTCCCACCGCGTTGCCCGTGGCGAAGCCGGTGCCGTAGGCGATGAGCGTGGGCCAACTGTCCAGGTGGCGGAACACGCCGGACACGGCGGTGACCCAGATCGTGACCTCGAAGAAGCCCAGAAGGGCCGCGAGCCACCGATATCCGCGGACGACGAAGATCGTTCGCATCGTGCCGATGGAGACGTCCGTGACGCGGGCGCAGAAGATGAAGACCGGCCAGAACAGCACGTGGCCGTCCAGCCATTGAATCAGATGGCCCATCGAGATCTCCGTGCCGGGCAAGGATCGCCCGTGGCGGGTATGGTAGCCTGCCATGCGACCAAAATCACGGAGAGGCGCTGTTCGGCGTGCCGCCGGCGGTCAAAGCACGACGGCCGCCCTCCAGCGAGAGCGGCCGTCGTGAGTCGTTAAGGCCATTGGGAGAGAGCAGACAGGTCGCTCGGACGGGCCCATCCGCCCGAAGGCGGCCGCCTGAATGGCCCTTGGTACATCACCGTGTGAGGACTCCGAACGCCCGATCGATCAGGCGGTCGGTGTTGCTCTGGATGGTCTCGTCCGGGGGCAGTTGATCGGACGGGACGATCGGGTTTCCGTCGACCTTCGTCAGGCCGTCCGCGCGATAGGCGATCGAGGTCGGGATGTAGACCTTCATCCCGTTGGGCAGCGAAAAGAGGCTCGTGTCGCCCGCGATGCCGGCGGTTCGGTCTCCCATCGCCTCGATGTCCGTCCGGCCCGTCGTCAGCATCATGAGGATGAACCACTCGGCAGCGCCCATGTTCCGCTGGCCGATCAGAACCCGCACGGGCTTCAGGAATCTTGCCGTCGCCGCGGGCTTCCACGTGCGTGGGACGTAATCGCCGAATGCGTTGGGATCGTCGCCCGACACGCGCGACCGGGTCCACCCGTATGTAACTTCCTTCGTGGTGAAGTGCGATGCGAACATGCGGGCCACTGCCTCGTCGCCGCCGGTGTTCTTGCGGATGTCGACGATCATGCCGACCGCGTCGGCGTATTCCTGGAAGAGCGCATTGATGTCGCCCTCCTGCACGCCCGTCCAGCCGTCAAAACTGTCGATCGCGACGTAGGCCACGCGCCGGTCGGACCCGGATACGGGAATCCAGGCGTGTCGCAGCGGATAGGTGGGGGACTGCGTCAGCACGCCGCCCTCAAAGTACTTCGCCTTGAAGTCGTCGTCGTATGCGTCGATGTAGTTCGGTTCCGCCGGCTGTGTGTACACCTCGGTGACACCGCCGTCCGTGCCGACGAGCTTGATCCGGGGATCCTTCAATGTCGCCAGCATGGCGGCGATCTGCGCTGTGAACTGCTGCGCGCTCAACTCGCCCGAGAACAACGACTCGTATTGGCTGCGGAGGGCGTTCCAGTCAACACCGTTCGCCCCGGACAGCGCATAGTTCTTGCTGAAGTCCGTCCAGACCTCTTCAAACAACTGCGGCGTGGTCACCGGCTTGGTGTTGTCGCCGTTTGTGCCGTTGTTGCCGTCCGACGGTTCGCCCGAGTCGGTCGGGCAGCCCAGGCCCATCAAAAAAGCGGCCAGGATCGAAACCGTCACCAATCCAAACGTTTTTTCGTACTGCATCTCCATGCACCTCCGCGCGCTTGCCGGTCGCGGACGGGCTCTTGCCCGAAAAACACCGCACGCCGTTCAAAGCGCCACCCCGTTGTTCAGCCCGCAGCGAAATCGGCCGGCATCGTGGGGTTCGGCCGCCGCATTTCAAGAAAACGGCCGCCCCGTCACTGGAGCGGCCGTCGTTCGCTTGCCCTGATAAGGGAGTCTCCTCTCCTCGGTGTCACCGCGGTCGCGGCTCAGGCAGTCCGCCGCCGGCGGACGATCCATAGTGCGGCGCCGCCCACCAGGAGGAGGGACGTCACCGGTTCCGGAATCGGAGACTCGAACATCAGATTGTCATAGACCTCGGTGTCGGTGCTCCCCGGAGCCGGTCGGAAGAGAATGACTGCCTTGGCAATGTCGGGCTGAGGACGCGTAATACTGAGAACCTCCGCCACCTGCGTATCGAACCCGCCGTCAACGGCGAGGATGTTGCCGTCCGCATCGAGGGCGTACAGGTCGACGGCATCGTCGCGGAAATCAAACATCGGGTCTTGCGGGCTGGCCGTTGCGTACAGCATGTCGAGGCTGATGCCCACCATGCTGGTGAGGCCGGGCTGACCCTCGCCCGCGGCACCCTTCGGCACCCAGAACTCAATCAGGATCGCGTTTTGCGTGATCGTGGTCGGTGGGTCCTCTCCGGGGACGACGGCGAAGAGCGCATTGTCGTCGCTCACCGCCTTGACGGGATCGTTCACGACGCCCGCATGGGGGGCGAGTATGGTGATGCCGCCCGGGGCGACTGCCGGATTGTAGCTGATCGTCTTGAACGTCACGCCCTTGTCCTTGTACTGATTGGACAACGGGCCCGGCGCAACATCATCGAAACTGATGTTGACCATCGCGGAATAGGACGGTAGCGCAAACAGAGAAACAACTGCGAGAAAGGCAGTAAACCTGACCATCTCTCTCTCCCTTGCTCCAAGGCGTTAGACTACACTATACTGAGAGCCGCTCCCAAACGACTCTCGCCTGTGCCCTATGATAACGCGGCCCACCCGGCGTTGCAAGCTGATTTCCAAGTTTTTTTTCGGTCTCCCGCGTTTCCCGAGCCGCGTTCATAACCAGCTTAGAGAGCGCGAGTTAAAGAAACACACCAATTCATATCGCAAAGCTGCTGGCACCGAACGGGGCGGAAAAAGCTCGTCGCCCCGCCTGAAGACTCGTCCTCATTCCAGCACTTGGCCGGCCCCGGTCACCACATGCCTGCGGGCTGGGATGGGCCGGTATGCTTCGGCGTCCCGGTTCAACTCATTCCCGCACCTGACCGGACCCGGTCACTACGTATTTGTAGGTGGTAAGATCTGCGGCGCCCATCGGTCCGCGGGCATGGAGCTTGTCGGTGCTGATGCCCACCTCGGCGCCGAGCCCGTACTCGCCGCCGTCGCTGAAACGCGTGGAGGCATTGACCATCACGCTCGAGGAGTCCACCCCCTGCACGAAGGCCTGCGCGGCCGCGAGGTCATTGGTGACGATCGCGTCGGTATGGTGCGAGCCGTATGTGTTGATGTGATCGATGGCGGCGTCGATACCGTCGACGACGCGCACGGCGACGATCCTGTCGAGGTACTCCGTGTACCAGTCCTGCTCGGTTGCCGGCTTTGCTTCCGGAAGGACATCCCTCGTTCGCTCGCACCCGCGGACTTCGCATCGGGCGTCGAGGAGCTTTCGGCCGATTCGGGGCAGGAGCGTTTCGGCGATTCCGGCGTCGAAGAGGATGGTCTCGGCTGCGTTGCAGACGCCCGGCCGCTGGAGCTTGGCGTTCAGCACGATGGCCTCCGCCATCGCGGCGTCGGCGGCCCTGTGGACGAACACGTGGCAGTTGCCGGTGTAGTGCTTGATGACCGGAATCGTCGATGCCTCGACGACGGCGCGGATGAGCGACTCGCCTCCGCGCGGGATGACGACGTCAATGTACTGATCGAGCTTCAGCAGGATGGGCACCAGATTCCGGTCGGTCGTCCGCACGATCTGGACGGCGTTCGGGTCAAGGCCCGACTCCGGCAGGGCGGCGGCGATGACCTGCCCGAGGGCGGCGTTGGTGTGAAACGATTCCTTGCCCCCGCGGAGGATGCAGGCGTTGCCGCTCTTGAGGCACAGGGCGGCGGCGTCGCTCGTCACGTTCGGCCGCGCCTCGTAGATGATGGCCACGACTCCCAACGGAACACGGACCTTTTCGATGCGCAGGCCGTTCGGGCGGACGTAGCCCGAGATGACCTCGCCGACCGGGTCGGTCTGGGCGGCGATCTCCTCGACGGCCAGCGCGATCTTCTCGATGCGGCCTTCGTCGAGCTTCAGGCGGTCGATCGCCGCGGATGTCAGGTTGTTTTCGGCGGCGGCGTCGAGGTCGATACGATTGGCGGCCAGGAGCTGCGGCACGGCGGCGCGGATCTGACGGGCCATTCTCCGAAGGGCATCGGTGCGCTGCCGCCCGCCGGATCGCGCCAGCCGGTATGAGGCCTGTCTCGCCTGTCGGGCGAGGGTCTCCGCGTAGAGGCGCAGGTCGGTTACGTCGGTCTGCATGGGGACATCATACGTCAGGGCGGCCGGAAGCAACAGGCCGCGCGGATCCCCCGGACGTCGGGCGGCTCCGATTCCTCAACGGGGGACGTTCGGCCCAAAGCGGCCCCCGGCCACAACCAAAAGACACGCGCATCATGCGCGCATGTTTCGGCGTAAGGGACTACTCGGCCGTGCGGGCGGGCGCGGACCGGCCCTCCGGGAGCAGCTCGCTGAGCCCCTGCCAGGTGGCGGCGGCCTTGTCGATCAGCCCCATGCCTTCCAGCGCGAGCGCGAGGTTCGCGCGGAACTCCGGATTCCGCGGATTCGACGCCACGCACCGGTCAAAGTGCTCGACGGCGAGCTCGAAGTGCCGGCGTTCGGCAAACAGGCATCCGAGGCGGTAGTGGAGGTCGACATACTCGGGCTTCAGCTCGAGGGCGCGCTGGAGAAAGCGGATGGCCTCGTCCGTCTGATCAAGCTCCCGCAGGGCGAGCCCGAGCTTGATCAGGGCCTTGACGTACATCGGGTTGATTGCGACGGCCTCTCGAAACTCCCGCACGGCGTCCTCGATCCGTCCCTGGTGGCGCAGCAGCAGGCCGAGCCGGTAGTGGAGGTCGGCGTGGTTCGGGTGCTGCTCAATCGCCTGCTCGTGCCGCTCGATCTGCCGTTCGACGAGGTCGCCGACGGCGGTCGCCCGTTCCTCCGCGGCGGCTTCGCCGTCCGGGTCGAACGGGGTGCCGAGGTAGCGATCGTACTCCTGCTGCACCGCGGCCTTGAGCTGGAGGCGCGCCATTTCGGAGAACAGCAGCGTGGTGTTGGGTTCGATGCTGGCGGCGAGGTCGAGCGTGGCGAGGGCGTCTTCGTGTCGGCCCGTTTCATACTGCGCGATTCCCAGGCCGACGTAGCCGATCAGCAGCCGGTCGTTGATCTCGACGGCGCGGTTGAACCAGGCGGCGGCGTCCAGGTAGCGCCCGGCGCGGAGATAATGCGTTCCCACCTTGACGGTGGCTTCCAGGTAGTCCGGGTGCATGTCGAGCGCACGCCGATAATGTTTCAGCGACGCCTCGTTGTTGCCCACCTTTGCGTAGAGGTCGCCAAGCTTCAGATCGGTGTCGGCGAATCCGGGCTCCTTCTTCGCGACCTCGTGAAGTTTCTGGATGGCCTCGTGATACAGGCCGGCCTTCTCGAGCGAGGCGACCATCTCGTTGCGGGCCTGCCAGTTGTCCGGCTCGAGAAT
Organism: uncultured Planctomycetales bacterium; assembly: GCA_964617025.1. Lineage (GTDB taxonomy): Bacteria > Planctomycetota > Phycisphaerae > UBA1845 > PWPN01 > CAZMVY01. The sequence goes on from CAZTVU010000024.1 coordinate 17,119, forward strand.
CAGGGCATTCTCATACGCCTGCATGGCCCGGTCGGGCTTGCCGGCCTGAAGGTACAGGTTCGCCAGCAGCAGGAGCGTGTCGATGCTTCCGGGGTCGGCGCCGGCCAGCCGCTCGTAATGCTCCACCGCCGTCTCGTAATCACCGTGACGGATGGCGATGGCCGCCAGCCGTTCGTGCGCCGGGCGAAATTCGCCATCGACCTCCAGGGCCCGGTCGTACCAGTCCGCGGCCTGCTCCGTCACTCCCTGGCGCTCATACAGAAAACCCGTCGCAAACCGGATCATCGCATCCTCCGGTTCCAGGTCGGCCGCGACGCGAAGGTGCACGATGCTTTCGTCGGGGTGGCCGGCTTCGTCCAGTGCGCAGGCCATCGCGATTTGCGCCAGGGAATCCTCCGCATCCAGCCGCAGGGCCTCGCGAAGCGCTTCGCAGGCCCGGCCGGGGTCGCCGTCCGCCAGGTAGCGGATCCCCAGCCTCACCCGGATGTCCGGGCTGTCGGGTTCGCGCTGCGCAGCCTCCAGCAGCCGTCCGATGGGCGGGAAGTGGTGCGTGCCGAGCTGCACTCGAAACGCGTCGGAGAGCTTGCCGAGCCAGCCACGTCCCAACGCTTCCAGCAGATACGCCATGGCTCTGGTCTATCCCTTCCTCAGGCCACCAGCGACGCCAGCGCCCGGCGGGCCGGGTCGTAGCGCCCGTTGAGTCTCACCGCGCGCTCGTACGCGGTCCGCGCCTCGACGACGCGGCCGCGCGACTGGTACAGTTGCCCCAGCAGGTAGTGAACATCCGGGTAGTTGGCGCCCAGGCGAATCGCCTGCTCGAGCCTTGCGATGGCCTCGTCCTCGCGGCGGGTCGTCTGGTAGAGCTGAGCGAGCTGAATCAGGGCGTTGACGTAGTGCGGGTTGATGCGCAGGGCCTCGCGGGTCTGATCCACCGCCTCGTCGATCCGGCCGAGCCGTGCCAGAAGCTGGCTGCATCGGAGGCGCAGGTCCGCGTATTGCGGGCACTCCTCGATGGCCCGCCGCACGATGGCCAGGAGCGCCGCAAAGACGTCCCGGTCCACCTCGCTGGTCGGCAGCGACAGGAACGCGTCGAGGAACTCGGGATCCTCCCGGATGATGGTTGCCATGCGGTCCACGGCCCGGCGGTCGTTCAGGTCCAACACCACCGGCGGTCGCAGCCCGGCGTTCGGCAGCGGCATCCGCGCCTGCGCCTGCCCCGACAGGAGGCTCAACTGGAACGCGATCAGGCCGTTGTTCGGCTCGAGCCGCTGGGCCTCGCGCAGGTGCTCCATCGCCTCGTCCGGCCGTTCCTGCACGCCCAGACACTGGGCCAGCCGCGCGTGGGCGCGGGCGTGCGACGGGTCGTGCTCCAGGCAGCTTCGCAGCAGATCCGTCGCCTCGTCGAAACGCCCCTCGCTGCCGAGGAGGGTGCCGAGCTGGTACTCGAGCTCCGCGTCGTTCGGCCGGCGGGCGAGGCCCGTGCGGAGGATCTCTTCCGCCCGGGCCGACTGCCCGTTTTTCCAGGTGGCCAGGGCGAAGCGGATTCTCGCCTCCACGTCGTCGGGGTCGGCCTCCACGGCCTTGCCGAGCTCCGCGGCGGCCAAGTCGAGCCGGTCGAGCGCGATGTAGCACGTCGCCAGGTAGCGGCACAGGCCCCCCGCCACCGGGTTTGCGCTGGCGGCGTGACGGAAATGGTCCGCCGCCTCCGCGAATCGCTTCTCGCCGAATCGTCGCATGCCCAGCCGCAGGTGTGCCTGGCCGGTATAGAAACGGGCCAGCGTCGCCTGGGCGGAGCCGCCCCACGCGATCGTGTCCAGGTGCCGCAGCGCAGTTTCGTAGTCGCCGGCGCCGAACGCGGCCATTCCCGCCTCGTACGCGCCTTCCGGCATATCCGCCGACGTCATGGAGCAGGCTCCCAACAAAGGTAAAGAGTGCATCCGGTTTTCACTGTCGTCTTGTCGTAGGTATCGGTTGCGAGCGGGCGCGGGATTACGGCGGAGCTGCGCGTGCGTCGACTTGGCCGGCGGGCGCTCGCTGGGCGGGAGTGGGGGCATCAGGGCCGGTCCGCGGAAATCGCCGAATACCGGACGTTCGGGCTTGGCGTTCCCGCAGATGCCGGCGTAGATTGCCGATAACTTTGCCGGGAAGCGATGTCGACGATGCCTGCTGGCCCTTTGCAACTCGGACGCCGCGTCGGCGGGCGTGTTCTCCGCCGGCCTGCGGCGCTGATTCCAGCGGCCCTTGCCCTTCTGGTTCCGTTGGCGGGGTGCGACGAACACGCCCGGTTTCCCCAGGGCGTTCGTCGCGTGCCCAAGGGGCAGGGGTATGTCGCGTTCATCGGGGCCGGCCAGGACGACCCGGTGTGGCCGATCCTCCGGGCCGGCGCGGAGCGCTTTATTCGCGATTTTGGAGCGATCGAGGTCCGATATGCCGCGCCGGGGATCGATTCGCCGGGGCAGCAGATTGAGGTCATCCGTTCCTTGAGCCGACCTTTGCTCCGGGGGCTGTGCATTCAGGTGATCGAGCCGGAGCCGTTGTGTCCCGTGTTTGACGAGCTGGCCAAGAGCGGCGTGCGCATCGTCACGGTCATGCGGCCTGTGGTACATCCGGCCGTGGATGGGCATGTCGGCTATGACGACGCCGCCATCGGTCGCGAGTTGGGCAACCTCGTTGTGCAGCACCTCCCGCGGCCCAGGCCGCCGGCGGTGCCGACGATCATGATTCTCCACGAGGGACGGCGCTCGCGCGCGATGCGGGAGCGATACGACGCCTGCCTCGATGCGTTGTCGCGGGAGCCGTCCATCGAGCGTCGTGGAAGCGCCGATTGCGGGGGTGATCCCGTCCGGGCGCGGGCGGAGATCGCGTCGGCCGCCGTGAGGTTTCCGCAACTGTCCGGGTGGGTTGCGCTCGAACCGTGGCCCGTGCGGGCGTGGTCGCCGGACGGCGACCGCAAGAGCCCGCTGCCGGAGGGCTGCGTCCTGATCACATGCGGGGCCGAGCCGGCGCTGTGGCCGTACATCGAATCAAACGTGTGCCCGGCCGTCGTGGGGTTCGACTACGGCGACGCCGGGTTCATGGCGATGCAGTTCTGCCAGGGTGCCATTCAATCCTCGGAGGAGCGGGGCCGGTTGTATCCCGTGCCGATCCGGGTCGTGACGGCCGCCACGCTTGCCCGGTACAAACAGGATTGGGCCGCATGGTCGCGAGCCGCCACGACGGCTCCGTAGGGACGATCGAAGAACCCGGGGTGGGTTCGGTGCCGGCAAAGAGGGGGAACCTCAGCGTTGCATATGGCAACGCTGGAAAGCGGAAAAACGAGAAAGCGAGAAAACGAAAAACGTCTGATGATGCAGGGCACTCACGACCGCACCGCAGGTGTATTTCCGATTCGGCCCTCGGAGCGTATTCTTTCGCGGTTTCGGTTTTTCGCTTTTCCGCTTTTCCGTCGTTGCGTTATGCAACGACGAAGGGAACTCTCCTGCTTCTTCGGCATCGACCGACATGTGAGGATCCCTTCATGTCGGTTTTCGGTTTGTTTCCGGCGTCCGGTAGGCCGATACGTCGAGACCGGCCGGTCCGATGCGAATGAGGACGCTGCCGGCGTCGGCGGTGTTGAAGTAGCGGTTGCGGCGGGCGAGGGTTTTCACGGCAGCACTGGCGATTTCGCCGCGCTTGCCGCTGGAGCGAATGGCATACCGCGGCGACAGGGCCTGCACGAAGGCGTCCGTCCACGGCTTTACGCTGCCGTGATGGGGCAGCACAAGGACGTCCGCCCGCGCATCGGGTCGGGCCGCGAGGCGCCGTTGCGGCTCCTCCTCGATGTCGCCGCACAGCAGGACGGAAAAGCCTCGATAGCGCAGGCGCAGAACCACGGAGGATTCGTTGGTGTCGCGTCGATCGCACGGCTCGTCCGCCGGCGGCCAGAGCACGTCCACGTCGACGCCGCCGGTGCCGGATAACCGATCGCCGGCCGTGAGCGTTCGGGTGCGGATTCCGCGGCGCGCGAGCTCGTCAAGCAGAAAGCGCACGGGCGGCTTGCTTTGCCCCGGACCGTTCGCGTCCAGGAGGTCCGGCGGCCCCCACACCTCGCGGATCGACGTGTGGTCCTGCAAGTCGAGCAATCCACTGAAATGATCGAGGTCCGCGTGGCTGATGACGGCGGCGTCGAACCGGCGGATGCCCTCTTCGCCCAGCAGCGGCCGAAGGGTGCCGCGGTACAGGGGATAGGGCGGGATCGTGCCCACGTCGTAGACCAGAGCGCGGCCGTTCGGGAAGCGAATGAAGATCGCCGTCCCGTCGCCCACGGCGGCCGCGCGGATCCGAAGCTCGCCGTCGGCCGGGCGCCCGGGAAAGCACCAGAACACGCCCGCCGTCAGGCACGCCAGCATCCCGACCGCCGTGGCATGGCCGGGGATGGCGAAGGTTCGTCGCGCGGCCCAGACCGCACACATCGACAGGGCGGCGATCACGAGCCACAGCGGCGGCGAGGGGGCGAACGCGGTGACGCCGGGAATGCGCGCCAGCAGGCGGACCCAAGCGGCGAGTGCCTCGGTGAGGAGAGCCAGCAGCGGTCCGAGCAGCAGGGCGGTACTCGGCCAGATCGCCGTCAACAGCAGCTTGGCGAAGCCGACGAGCATGAGCATCGCGATGAGGGGGGCGATCAGGAGCGAGTTGAGCCAGCCCCATGTGCTGATCTGGCCGAAGTGGTACAGGCCCAGCGGCGCTCCCGCGATCCACGCGGCTACGGCGACGGCCAGGAGATTCCCGGCCTGCCTGGCCGTCGCTCGGGCCGCGCGCACGACCGCGGACGCCGGCGGCCCGGGGGGCGCAAGCTCCGCGAGCTCCTCCGCGCGAGGACGCAGGATGCGGCGGCCGAGGTCGCGGACCGGTCCGGAGAGGTAGAGGACGCCCCCGAGCGTGACGAACGACAGTTGGAAGCCGGGATCGAACAGATCCATCGGCCGAACGGCGAGCACCGCCAGGGCGCTGCCGGCGAGCCAGTTGGCGGTGCGCACCGGTCGCCGAAGCAGCAGTGCGGTGCAGAACATCGCGGCCATGATCGCCGATCGCAGCACGGGCGCGTTCGGTTCGGCCAGCGCGGCGTACGAGAGGAGTGCGGCGAGGACGATCGCCGCGGACTGCCGGCGTGATCGCCCCGCAAGCCCCGAAAGAAACCACACCGCCCCGCCCAGCATGGCCAGGTGCGAGCCGCTGACGCTGAGGATGTGCACCGTGCCGGTCGCGACGAAGGCGTCGTTGATCGCGCGATCGACCGTGCTGCGCTGACCGAGGATGATCGCCTCGAGAACGCTCTGCTCGGCCGGGCCGTCCACGCCCACGTCATCGAGGAGCAGCCGTCGGCAATGCCGTCGAAGCCGGGCAAGCATTCCGGGCTTCGCGGACGCCAGACGCGGGACCGCGGCGGCGTGTTCACACGACAGCCCGACAAGCACGCCCCGGCGGCGCTGGTAACGCGGCCAGTCGGGTTCGCCGGGGTTGGCCGGCGGCACCGGCCGGTACATCCGCCCGAACGCCCGCACGCGATCGCCGGCCTGCAGGCCCGGCAGGGGCTCGCGCACGGTGACCCGCACCAGTCCGCTGACGCCGATGGGCCCGCCAATGCCGTCGAGGCTCTCCGCCTCCAGGAGGAAGGTCGTGCGCGGCGGTCGGGGGGCCTGTTGATTGAATGCGCCGTAGTCGGGCTGCGACAGCGACGGCTCGGTCAGCAGCGTTCCGGTGACGCACGCGCCGATCGGGGTGTCGCTTGAGTAGCGGACGATGTGGTCGGCGCGGATGCGGCGATACTCGACAAGGTGCCGTGCAGCGCCCGCGCCGCATGCCGGCACGAGCAGCAGGGCCGCGCAGGCCATCGGACGCCGTCGGCAGAGGATCATCGCGATGCCGCCCGCGATGAACAGGGCCGCGCAGGCGATCAGCGGCGGGGCGACCGCGGCGTCGAGCAGGATCCCCAGGGCGATGCCGACGGCCGGCGACGCCAGCGGCGCAGCCGCCAACGCGGTCCGGAGCGTGTCGAACCGCGTGGGCGGTGGGTTCGGCGGCGGAACCGAGGCGGTTGTCGGGATCGGCTCGCTCATGGGGTATGCCCGTCCGATCACACCGGGACGACCTGCCCCGCCGAGAGGAAGACCAGCCAGCGGGCCGTCACCGGTCGGCGCCAGATTGTTTCGACGGCTCGGACATACATCTCGATCTGCGTGCGGTAGCGGTGTGCCTGCTCGGCGACCTGCTCAGGGCTGACGGCGTCGGTCTTGTAATCGATCAGTTCGAACCCGTCGCGCGTGGGCAACAGGGCGTCGATCATCCCCCGGACGAGGATCACATCGCGGTCGTCGTACGGCTGAACGTCGGGGTCCCAGATCGTCGGGCTGATGCGGGTGACGAACGTCACTTCGCGCTGGACGCGGTCGGCGGCGTTTCGCACTCGGCGGCCCAGGTCCGTCGCCAGGAAGGCGGCCACCGCATCGGCATCCACGAGCCGCTCGGCGTCCCGCGGCAGGAGGCCGGACGCGACCATCGCCGCGAGCTGCGTTCGGCAGGCGGCGGCGTCCGTCGCGGCGGCGAGGTCCATACATTGCAGGAAACGGTGCGTCAGGGTGCCGCGCTCGGCGGCGTCGCCTTCGGCGGAGGGTGCGCGGGGAGCGGGAGGGAGGGCAAACATCGGCACGAACGCCGAGACGGCCGTCGGCCGCTCCTCCGCCTCCGCGTAGGGGTCCGACTGCCGCTTCAGCTCGGTCACCGTCCGGCGCGAGGGCATCGTGGTCATCGGCTCGGGTTCGTAGCGATACGCAAGCCGCTCCATGACCTTTGCGGCCTCGGCGTCCTCGGGGGGCAGCGGCTCGCCGGCGGGCAGCGGTCCGAGCGCGGCGATTCCGGCGAGTGCATTTCGCCGGGCGAGGGAGACGGTCTTGGGCATCGGCCGCCGGCTGATGGCATCCGCGTCGTGGCGATAGACGGCAAAGACGGCCCCGGCGCCGGGCGCCGGCGATGGGAAAGACGCGCCGCAATCCGCCACCTCGCCCGCCGGCAGCCGCCGCAGCGCTGCCAGCAGCCAGTCCATCGCATTGCTCGCCGTCGTCAGCGTCAGCGCGTCCACCGGCCCTGCCGCCCCCTGCGGGCTGAGTGAATCATGGAGCAGATCGTCCTTGTCGGCGGTGCCGACCAGGATCAGGTGCTCGCGGGCCCGCGTCATCGCCACATAGAGGATGCGCAGCTCCTCCGCCAGACCGTCCCGGCGGATCTCGTCGGCGACGATCTGATGGGCCAGCGAGGGATAGGTGATGCCCGCTTCGGCCTCGACGACCCGCATGCCCATCCCCGCGGTCCGGTGCAGGACCACCTGTCCGGCGGCATCGCTCAGGTTGAACCGCGTCCCGAGGCCCGCGACGAACACCACGGGGAACTCGAGGCCCTTGCTCTGGTGCACGCTGAGGATGCGAACGACGTCGTCGGCCTCGGATGCGGCCGAGGGCGTGCCCAGATCCTGTTCCTGCTTCCGGAGCTGGTCGATGAAGCGGAGAAACCGCCGCAATCCTTGCCGGCGAAACGTCCCGAACTGCCGGGCGCGGTCGTGCAGGCCGATCAGATTCGCCCGCCGCTGCCGTCCGCGCGGCAGGCCGCCGACGTACGCCAGGTAGCCCGTCTCCTCGTACACGTCCCAGAGGACATCCGCCAGGCTTCGCTGCCGCGCCCACTGCCGGAAACGCGCCATCCTGGCGTAGAACTCCCCCAACCGGCCTCGAAGGTCCGGGTCCGCGCCGTCGTGGGCGTAGGCGGCGGCCGCCGCGTGGAAGGGCACGTCCCGTGCGTGCGTCCGGATCGCCAGCAGGTCGCCCGCGGTAAACGGCCCCGGCGCCGCCAGCGGCGACCGCATCACCGCCGCCAGCGGGATGTCCTGTTCGGCGTTGTCGAGCAGTTGCAGCAGCGAGAGCATGTCGCGCAGCTCGGCCGTCTCGAAGAAGCCGCCGCGCGTGTCGGCGTGCACGGGGATGTTCATCTGCTGCAGCATTTCGACCATCAGCTCGGCCTTGTAACGCACGGCGCGAAGCAGGATGACGATGTCGCGGTACGTGATCGGACGATAGGCCCCGGCCTTCTTGTCGTATACGCGCCGCGGCGGGCAGCCGGGCTCCCGGCCCATGAGGTCGCCAATCCGCTGCGCGATCAGGTACGCCTCGCGCTCGGCCTGCTCCATATCCAGGGCCGATTCGCTCGCTTCGTCCCCGCCGTCGTCCTCGGAAGCCGCTGCCTTTTCGGTCGGGCTCTTCTTGTTCAGCAGGTGCAGCTCGACGGGCAGTCCGTCGAGCCCCCGCCCGCCGTCGGTCGGCGGATATGTGAGGCCGGCCCGCAGGGCCGCATCATCGTCGTAGGGGATGTCGGCGAACTCGCTCGTCATGCACCGCTCGAACACGCGGTTCACCGCATCCAGCACGCCGTGGCGGCTGCGGAAGTTCTCGCGGAGGTGGATGAGTGCGCCGTCCGGCCCGGCGGCAAGGCGCCCGGCCCGCTGAAGAAACAGGTGCGGCTCCGCCAGCCGGAAGGCATAGATGCACTGCTTGACGTCGCCGACGGCGAAGAGGTTGCCGCGCCTGCCCTCGGCCGACTCGCGGCTGACGAGCCGCAGGATCGCCTCCTGGACCGGGTTGACATCCTGAAACTCGTCGACGAGGACGTGGCGGTAGCGCTCGTGGCACCGGCGTGCCACGTCGCTCGGCCGTTGCGGGTCGCCGCCCTCCGCCAGCACGCCCAGCGCGAGGTGCTCGAGGT
>CAZTVU010000024.1:25974-36937 GCA_964617025.1 uncultured Planctomycetales bacterium
AGCGTCCGCTGCCTCGGCCCCGTCGCCCGCAGACCTTTCAGGCAATCCTCGTGCGTCAGCCCCGCGCAGCGATCCTTGAGCCGGTCCTGGAGGAGATCCTTGGCTCTCTCATACGCCGCCTTGATCGTCGGCAGGTCCGGCCCGTTCCTGCGCGGGCCGCCGCGGGCATTCAGGGCTAGGCCGCGAATCGCCTCGCAGATCCGGTCGACGTCCGCCGGCGCTTGGGCCGCATCAAGATCGCGCTGCCAATCGGATATCGCCATGCGGAGCTTCCGCATCTCCCGCAGCGGCGGGCACTGGCCCCCGTCGGCGGGCGTGGTGCCGGCGAGGGAGAGGTCCAGCCACTCCGACTGCAGCCGCAGTTCCTCGGTGAGCCGCTGCAGCCGCGCTTTGTGGACGAAATCACTGAGCGCGGAATCATTGCGTTCATCGAACTTTGCGGAGGCGGTCTGCAGCCAGCACGCGGGGTCCGGCTGTGACCGCGAGACGGCGTGCATCTTCAGCACGATCTCGACAAGCGGACCGTCGTTGCCGTTGAAGTCCTCTTCAACCAGTTGCCGGAAGCCCTTCGCCTCCGGTGAGTCGGCCCCATACAGCTCCTCGAAGAGGGCCTCCAGCACCTCATGCTGGAGCAGCGACGCCTCTTCCGCGTCGAGCACATCCGCCTGCGGGTCGATCTGCGCCACGGGGAACCATCGCCGGATCAACTCGCGGCAGAAGCTATGGATGGTGCTGATCGTCGCCGCCGGCAGGAGGGCAAGCTGCTCCTCGATGTGCGACCGATTCGGGTGGTGCGGGTCGTCCGCCCGCTTCCGCAGCGCATCCCCGATCCGCTCGCGCATCTCCGACGCGGCCGCCTCGGTGAACGTCACGACCAGCAGCTCCGCCGCCGTGCACGGCCGCCCGTCGGTCGACTCGCAGATGAGTGTTGCGCACCGCTCCGCCAGCACGCTTGTCTTGCCCGATCCCGCCGCCGCCGACACGAGCAGGCTTCGATCGACCGTGCGGACCGCGCGGATCTGGTCGGGGGTGAAGGCGTCGCGGCTCATGGCGTGTCCCTCCTCGACGACCCGCGGTCTCTCGCCGCCGGGGCGTCCGCCGGGGCGATGCCCACGGCCTGGCGCATCTTCGACAGCAGGACCTCCCGGCCCGGGTCGGCGATGTCGTTCGGCTCGTTGATGTCGCCGTCGAACCGGCACACGGGGCGGAAGTCGCACAGATTGCATACCAGCCATGAGCTCTTGCGGTACGGCCGAACGGCGATCTCGCCGTCGAGGATGCGGTCGGCCAGCTCGCCGATCTTCTGCCGGGCGAACTCCGTAACGGTCGTGAGGTCTTCGCGCATGTACGCGTCGCTGGAGGACGCGTTCGAGAGGGCACCGTCCTTCCTGATCCTCACCTGATATGCGATCGATGAGGTGCCGGGCGCGAGATTCCTGTCGAGTTCCGGCGCCGCCGTGAAATCGAGGATTCCGCGCGAGCGAAGAGCCGCCGGGATGTCTGTTTGATTCTCATCTCTTGGTCCTTTCAGCGACTGCCGCAGCGACTTGAGCGGCACGTAGAACGCGGCGACCGGCGTGATCGGGCGGCCCGCCAGCGTCTCGCCCCGCTGCAGCAGGGCGAGCATGTACGTCAGGAGCTGCACATCGATGCCGTGATACACCTTCCACAGCGGCATCTTCTTTTCGGCGCCCCGTTTGTAGTCGATGATGACGCCGAGGACCTCCTGCTCAAGTTCCAGCAGATCGACGCGGTCGACCCGGCCGCACACGTGAATCGTGCGGTTCTTCGGCGTGACGATCGTGAGGGCCTCGGCCGACGGCCGCCGGTTGTCGGGATGCGCCCGCATGCCGAACGTCCACTCCACCGCCCTGGGGCGAAACGAACCCAGCGCGGCCATCCTCCGCAGCCGCGCCGCCGCCTCGGCCAGGTGCCGGTTGCTGCGGTCCACCAGGAAGACGTTTCGCGACCGATCCAGCATGGCCTCGTCCAGGAGCCTGGGCGTCCAGTGCTCCGACAGGCGATCGAGCCGATCCCTCAGATCCTCCTGGGACAGGTCCCCGAGGCCTTTGCCTTCGGTGATCAGCTCGGCGATCAGCTCCTCCAGGATCTTGTGGTGCAGCAGGCCGAAATCGACCGCCTCGATGACGAACTCGACGCGCGGGTTGAGCGACAGCGTGTACTGTGCGAAGTGCCTGAACGGGCACTGGGCGAACGTCTCGATCCGCGAGGCGCTGAACCGCATCGATTCCGGCCGCAGGGCCGCCGCCTCCGCGGGGGCCAGGGCGACCTCGTTCGCATACGCCAGCGAGGCCAGGATCGGCCGGAGGCCTGCCGCGCCCGCTCATAGAGGGCGTTCCACTGTCCGCGGACGTCTCGGTCCTGCGCGATGGGATCGTGGACCTCAAGACCGCCGACACGCTCGGCGTTCCACTGTCCGCGGACGTCTCGGTCCTGCGCGGGATCCTCCGGCCGCGACTGCATCTCCAGGGCGAGCCGTGCCCCGAGCTCCCGCACACGGCCGATCGGCCACATCGCGCGCTTCGCGATCGGGTCCTCGCGCTCCTCGACCTCCAGCCCCGGCAGGGCGCGCCGGACATCCTTCAGGAACGGCGACGGCAGGAGCTTCTTGCCCTCTTCGTCCGCCTGCGCGTAGCTGATCCAGAGCGTGCGGCTCGGCCGCGTCAGGGCGATGTAGGCGAGCATCTTCTCGTCGAGGATCCGCTGCTGGCGGGTGGCGCCCACGGGCGGCCGCCGCTGCTCGAGACGCTCGCGCTCGCGGTCGGTCAGGAGCACGTCCTCCGCCGGCGTCAGCGGGAACAGGCCGTCGTTGAAGCCGAGCAACAGCACGGCCGAGAGCTCCGGGTGGCGGCTCCGTTCGATCGAGCCGACCAGCACCTGGTCGAGCGTCGGCGGCGCGAGGCCCAGGGTGAACTCCGCCATCGCCGCGTCGAGCACGCCGGCGAACTCCGCCGCCGTCAGCGGCGTGTCGCCCAGGGCGGCCCCGAAGTCCTCCAGCAGGGCGGTGGCATCGGTCCATACCTGACGATGGACGTCGGCCTCGTTGGTCTCGCCCGCCGCGACGGCCTGCTCGGCCCATCGCTCGAGCGTCTCGCCCGCACGGAGGGACTGCAACACGCCGGTCAGACGCGACGTCCATTCGCGTCCCGTCGGCGCCGCCTCCGGGGCGCCCAGGACGATCCACTCGCGCAGCGGCTCGGTCAGTCGCCGGCGGCAGTCGTCGATGCGTTCCAGTGCGACTTTCTCCCCGTCCGACAACTCCTCCTCGGGGGTCTGATGCGTGAACAGCCGGCGGTACTTCCACTGTTCCCCGCTGAGCCAGGCCTCGGCCCCCGCGATGCCGTGGGCGATCACGTAGTTCTCGAGGGCGTCGGCCTCGGCATCGGTCAGGGGCGTCAGACCGGTCTTCAGGAGCAGACGCACGTCCTCCGTGCGGAAGTTGTGCTGAACGATCGCCCCGAGCATGCGGAGCAGCTCGACGAGCGGGTGGTAGGCCGTGCTGCGACGCCGATCGATGAAGAACGGGATCTTGTGGGCCGAAAGCGCGGCCGACAGCAGGTCGTGATACGGCTCGAGGTCGCGAACGACGATCGCGATGTCGCGATATCGCAGCCGGCACTCGCGGATCAGCCGCTGGATCTCGGCGATGGCGGCGTCGACCTCGACTCGCCGGTTCGCGGCGGCGACGATGCGGACGGGGGATGCCTCAGGCGGCGGAGCCGGGCCGGCGATCGCATCACCGGCGGCCGACCGAAAGACGTTTCGCTCCAGTTGTCGAAGGGCCTCGACCGCGAACCGCGGGGGGGACGTGGGCTGCAGCCGGATGGGCGGCAGCCATTCGAGCCCCGCGGCCTGCACAGCCGCCCGCAGTGTGACGAGGGTTCGCTCCGTCCGCGAGAAGAGGCCGAAGCGGCTCGGCGCCGCCGCCTGCTCCAGCACCGCCGATTCGGCGTCGATCAGCAGCGTGATGACCGTGGACCGGGCCAGGGCGGCCAGCCGCACGAGCATCCGGCGCTCCAGGGCCGTGAAACCGGCGAAGCCGTCGACCCAGACCTCCGCATCACGAAGCCAGGGCACCTGGTCGAGCCGTTCCTCGGCGACGGCCAGCTCCTGCGCCGGGTCGAGCCGGCCGTCGGCGAGGAACTCGCGGTAGGCCGTGTAGAGGATGCGCAGGTCGCGGAGCCGGCCGATCGTGCGAGGGTCGTCCCCCTCGCCGGCGGCCGCGTCGGCCAGCCGGTCGAGCTCCTGCGGCTCCAGCTCCTCCTGCAGCCACTCATCGAGGACCCTCGTCAGGTGGTTCAGGAGGCCGCCGCCGCGGGTGCAGGGGCCCTTGAGCACGGTGAGCTCGTGCTCGTGACGGCCGAGCAGCAGCTTCACCGCCATGAGCCGGCCCATCAGTCCCATCGGCCGGGCCGCGGCCGCGCCCAAGCCCGCCTCGTTCAGCACGCGACGGGCCAGTCGCCGAAAGCTCAGCACATCGCACCGGTGATAGCCGGGCAGGTCGGGCGCCTCGATCAGCGCCCGTTCCATCTGAAACGCGGCCTGCTCCGGAACGAGGAAGATAAGGCGCGGCCCCACGACCGCGTCGCGGCACAGCCGCTCGCGAATCTCGCGCAGGCACATCGCCGTCTTTCCCGTCCCCGCGCGACCCACACACACCTGAACTGCCATGAACCTGATTCACCCCCGCGTTGCACAGGGCAGCGACGGAAAGCGGAAAAACGAGAAAACGAAAAGCCTTTGACGGTGTGGCGAACTCACGGACGCATCACGGGTCTGCTGCGGATTCGGGCCTTCGCATGCGTCTTTTCGTTGCCTCACGCTCGTTTCTTCCGCGTTTCCGGCTTTTCGCTTCCTCGCTTTCCCGTCGCTGCGTTATGCCCCGACGAAACTCACTCTTCTCGCTGGAGAGGGGCCGGCCGGGCCCCTCGCCCGGCTGTTTGCACGGCGAGTGTATCCTTGCTCCCCGCATGCCGCAACGGGGCGAAAGCGGGAAAGGCCGCCGGCGGGCCGGCCGTGCTCGGATCGCCCGGCGGACCCGCATTACCGATGTCGCGGCCGGCGGCTGGGCCGCGGTCGATTGCCGCGTCGAGCGGCGACGCACGCCCCGGCGTGACCTCGCGGCGGCGCATGCATATGATCGCACGCATGGGAAAACTGTCCATCGAGCTCAGCCGATGTCCGATGTTCGAACGGTTGGCGCCGCTGGAGATCGAGCGAATCGCGAATTCGTCGCGAGGTATTCGCTTCGGGACGGGCGACCTCGTGTTCCGCGACGGCCAGCCGTGCGAGGGCTTCTATGTCGTGCTTGAGGGGGCCGTGCGCGTGTACAAGATCGCGCCGGACGGCCGCCAGCGGATCCTGCACATCGTCCGCCCGCCCAATTCGTTCGCCGAGGCGGCCATGTTCGGCGACGATGCGTATCCGGCCTTCGCCGAGGCGATCGAGGATTCGCACCTGGTGCTCGTCTATCGCGAGCCGTTTCTCCGAATTCTCCGGGAGCACCCGGACTGCGCCGTTCGGATGTTCGAGTCGCTGAGCCGGTGGCTGCATCGGCTGCTCGACCAGCTCGAAAACGAGACCTTCCTCAACGCCCGGGCCAAGCTGGCCAGTTACCTGCTTCGCGAGGCTCGGCGGCGCGGGCCGTCGACCGGCCGCTGCCGCGTCGAGCTGGCCGTGCCGCGAAAGGACATCGCCTCGCAGCTCGGCATGGCGCCGGAGACGTTCTCCCGGGCCCAGAGCGACCTCGAATCCCGCGGCCTGATCGAGGTGAATGGTCGGCACGTGACCATTTCGGATGTCGCCACGCTGGAGCGCCTCCTGCTGGGGGAGGATGGCTCCCGCTGACGCCGCGGACCGTCGGCAGGGGTCACACAATCGCGACATGCGCGATCTTCTTGACAGCCGTCAAGCTCGGCGGCCGTCGCGCGTGACAGAATAGCCACGACATTCGGGGGCATCGTCCCCGGCGTCGCACCGGGCAAGGCTGAAAGCGAAAAAGCTAGCAAGCGAGAAAACGAGAAACATCTGTTGACGCGGTGAGCGTACGATGGCATCACGAATAGGCTGTCAATGCGGTCCTGAGATGCCAATTCTCGAGACTGTGGCATCATTACGGAGTGATCCCGTGGTATTCCGGCCGGCTTTCGCGTATTCCGCGTGTTTCGCGGTTCGATTCTGTTGGGGGACCGCGAAATACGCGAACCACGCGAAGAGCGGCTCCATATCCGCCGATCGCGACGGCGAAAACTCTGTAATGTTGCTACACTCTCCAATTCTCCGCTTTTCCCCTTTCTCGTTTTCTCGCTTTTCCGTGGTTGCGTTATGCAACGATGGACTCGGGTGAACCATGGACAGGCACCTGCGAAGGGATCTCAAGACGCTGGCGCGGTTCATTGCGGTCTACTGCGAGCATCGCCACGGCGACCGCCCGAAGGAACCGGCCCGCCTCGCCACGCACGATGTGGAAGGCCTGCTCCGCGGTCCGGTGCCGCTGTGCGACGAGTGCCGCAAGCTCCTGGCGCACGCGTTCGTCAAGCGAACGAACTGCCCGATGGATCCGAAGCCGGCGTGCAAGCACTGCCCCAACCACTGCTACCATCCGACCTACCGGGCCCGGATCCGCGAGGTCATGAAGTTCTCCGGCCGGAAGATGGTTATGAGCGGCCGGCTTGATTATCTCTTTCATCTGCTGTTTTGATCTCGCGTGATTTGGCTACAATAGGGTGCCCAACCGTGCCGCACGCCGGCCCGGCCGGAAGGAGCTGCGAGCCATGAAACGGCGCGATTTCCTCAGAACCGCGGCCCTGTCGGTTGCCGCCGAACGGATGTTTGCCGCGGAGTCCGGCGCATCCGCGAAAAGCCGCTCCACGAACCCCGCCGTGCTGCCCCGAAGGCCCTACGGCCGCGAGGGTGAGCCGCTGTCGATCATCGGGATGGGCGGAATCCTGCTGAGCGGCGTGGAGCAGGACCGGGCCAACCGGCTCGTCGCCGAGTTCGTCGAGCGGGGGGGAAACTACTTCGACGTCGCCCCGTCCTACGGCGACTGCGAGCTGAAGCTCGGGCCGGCCCTGGCCCCGTACCGCAAGCGGGTCTTCCTCGCATGTAAGACCACGCAGAGGACCCGGGCGGGGGCGGAGGCGGAGCTGAACCGTTCGCTCCAGCGGCTCAGGACGGACCACTTCGATCTGTACCAGTTGCACGGCCTGGCCGACATGAAGAAGGACGTGGACGTGGCATTTGGCAAGGACGGGGCGATGGAGGTCCTCCTCCAGGCCCGAAGGAGCGGCAAGGTCCGCCACTTGGGCTTCTCGGCCCACTCGATCGAGACGGCCCTGGCCGCCCTCGACCGCTACGACTTCGATTCGGTGCTGTTCCCGATCAACTTCGCCTGTGACATATCCTCCCGCTTCTCCGAGAAGGTCATCGAGGCCGCCCGCCGCAGGAACGTCACCCTGCTGGCGCTCAAGGCGATGGCCCGGCAGCTCTGGCCCGCCGATGCCGACCGCGCGAAGTACTCCAAGTGCTGGTATCAGCCGCTGATCGACCCGCGCGAGGCCGAGCTGGGCCTGCGGTACGCGCTCAGCCGGCCGGTGACGGCCGCCGTGCCGCCCGGCGAGGAGTCGCTTTTCCGGCTGGCCTTGGACGTCGCCATGCGGTTCAGGCCGGTGACGGACGAGGAGACCGCCCGGCTGAAGGCCCTGGCGGCGACGCTCCGGCCGATCTTCCCGCGTGCCTAGCGCCCGCGGGTGTCACTGACGGGGACGTTGCAAGGGCGAGAGAACGATGTCGGCCGCTGCCCCGAGTCGGTCGTGCCGAGCGCCTTTCTGACTTTTCCAGTTTCCCACTTTTTCACTTTCGCCTTGCTGTGGTGCGCAACGGCGGGGCGACGTTCGCCCATGACTATCCTTGACGCCCTCTCGCGTGTCCTCACAATGGGGCGCGCCGTTCGGCGTGACGGCTCGGGGTCTGTCCCGGCGGGAGAATACGGCGATATGCTGTGCGCGGGTGATCGGGTGAGGATCGGGATGATCGCGGTGGTCGCCGCGATTTCAGTCGGCGCGCCGCGGGCGGTTGCTCAGACCACGCAGCCCGCGGCGCCGCCGCCGGACGACGTGGGGGCGGCGGCCGAGGGCGCGGGCGTCACCGAGGAGCAGGCGATCAAGTTCGCCCTGCGGGCTGCGCTGGAGAAGGGCGGCCGCCAGGAGATCTTCACCGACTCGAAGGTGCGCGACTACCAGCTCATCCACGACACGATCATCTCGCGCGCCCAGGGTCTGGTGAACGACTACACCATCCTGCGGCGGGAGAACCTGGCCGGCGGCACGGTCAAGGTCTGGATCCGCGCGCGGGTCTCGCGGAGCGTCCTCGCGAGCACTTGGGGCGAAGTCCAGAACCTGCTGCGCCAGATCGGCCGGCCGCGGATCGTCGTGTGCATCTGGGAGCGGATCGACGGCCGCCTCGAGGAGCAGGGCATCCTGGAGACGAGTATCGAGGAGCGGTTGCTCAAGAGCGGGTTCGACCTGGTCGCTCGGCGGGCGCTGGAGGACATCCGCCGGCGGGAGAGCGAGCACGCCGCCGCCGAGGGGAACGTCAAGCGCCTGCGGGCGATCGCCCGCGAGGCCGACGCCCACATCCTCGTCACCGGCACGGCCAACGCCGACCGCGCGGGCCTCGAACAGGTATACGGCGTGCCGATCGCCTTCTACAACTGCGATGCGCAGGTCAAGGTCTATTACACCGACACCGGGGCGTTGCTGGCCGCCAAGGGGATCCCCAACACCCGCGGCGGCGCCCGCGGGCGGAGCGAGTACAGCCCCCAGGCCGCCAAGACCGCCCTGGCCAATGCCTGCGAGCCGCTGGTCAACGACCTCTACGAGCAGATCATGACGCAGTGGGTCACTGCGATCAGCGCCGGCAGCGAGATTTCGCTCGAGGTCGAGGGACTCCGGTTCCGCGAGGCCGGCCGGCTCAAGAAGCTCATCGCGGCGATCGAGGGCGTGCAGGAGGTCAACTTCGACACCGGCGAGGGCCTGACGCGCTATCGCATCAAGGCGCTCCTCGGCGCCCAGGACCTCGCCGAGCTGCTCAGCGAAGGCGCCTTCGCGCGAATGATCGACGTGGACGACGTCAAACTGAACCGCATCCGGGCCCGGGCCCTGCCGCCCGCCGACGCCGACACCCGCCCGGCCGGGGCCCCGTAGCCGGCTGCGGAAAGCGAAAAAACGAGAAAGCGAAAAATCCCAGCGTATCCGCTGCCCGCAACAAAAGGATGCCCGTCTTGCCGGCCGGTTGCGCTGGAAGACGCTGCCCCGACCTCGATTCGCACAGCGGTCGTCCCGCCCGTCTTGTACGGTGCGGCCCGTGCGTTTTGGACTGCGGCGGCCCCGCCGCCGCTTTTCCAGGCGCGTGCCGGGGGCGCTGTTGTGCGGCAGACCGTCCGAGGCAAAGCGGTGGCGTTGCCACCGCAGTCCACAGACCCGACGGGCGATGCATTGCGTGAAGCGGATCGCCGCAGACGCCCGGACGCGGCCGGATCGTTGTCGAAAAGGCTTGTCAGGAGCACAAGCAATCGGGGGGTATCATCGGGAAAAGCCGGAGGGCAATGGCCGGGTTGCTGACGGCCCCATTCGGGGAGCGGACCCCGCGCGAGCGGCGTGATCGGCAGCGCCTTTGGACTGCGGCGGCCCCGCCGCCGCTTTTCCTGCCGAGCAGGGCAGGGTTCACCGTGCGGGCAGGGAACGGAACAGGCTCGGCCGGC
This sequence comes from uncultured Planctomycetales bacterium, assembly GCA_964617025.1. Lineage (GTDB taxonomy): Bacteria > Planctomycetota > Phycisphaerae > UBA1845 > PWPN01 > CAZMVY01. The sequence goes on from CAZTVU010000024.1 coordinate 35,756, forward strand.
ATCGTTTCGCCGAACCGGGCCCCGCGCGGTTTGAAGGACTCATTTTCCCGGTTGAGCGCCGGAACGAGCCGGTCCCGAGCGCTCGGGACTGGTTCGCTCCCGCCCCAGGCCCCGACGCGCAAGGTCCTGTGCCGGAAACCGCCTGACCCCACCCACGCCCGCCCGCCGAACCTGTCCTGTTGGTTTGCACAGGCCGGCGGCCCGTTGCACCACGATTCCGGACCGTATTTCAGGGGGCGGTACTGAGCACCGAACCGGCGGCGATCAGTCAATCAGTCGTCCGCCGAAATCGCGTCCGAGGATCCGTTGGGTCGCGGCCGCTGTCTCCTCCAGCACATCGGCGTTCCCGGCGGAGAAGTAGGAGCGTGCCACCGCCCGCTCGTTGGTCGCGATGCGGAGATAGCCGCTGAACCAGCCCGGGCGCAGATCGATGCCGGCGGGCCCCGACGCGACCCCGCGGCTCAGGACGGTGCCCTGGAGGTCCACGCCGTCGGGCGTGGCGGTGGCGGCGTCGGCTCCGGCGTCGACGAAGTGGCGAATGACGGCCGCCATCGCGCGGTCGCGCGTGGCGTCGTCGTCGAACTGGTAGTTGACCTCGCCCGTCGTGCGGACGCCGGACTGCAGGCGCCAGAGCTCGTCCAGCAGGCCGGGCCGCGCCCGCACCGCGTCGAGAAAGAGCAGGATCGTCAGCAGCGAGTTTTCGCAGCAGGCGGTCAGTCCGCCCATCGTGAGGCGATGATAATAGTGGCCCGATTCCTCGGCGCCGGCGGCGGCGTCGATCCGGCGCATGTAGTCCTTGATCTGCGAATGGCCGTTGCGGAACAGCACCGGTCGCACGCCGAGCCGGCTCCATTCGACCAGCGCGAGCGGGCTGACCTTCGGGTCGTAGAGCACGGGCAGCGTCCGGTCGCGTGCGTTCGCGCGGGCGGCTGCGCGGAGGATCGGGACGGCGGCAAAGCCGGCGCTCAGGAGGCCCCGCCGGTCGCCGAAGACGATCCGATCGCCGTCGCCGTCCACGCCGACGGCGGCGTGACAGCCGAGCTCCGCCGTTCGCGCGACGGCGAGGTCCATCTTGCCCCGGCTTGTCGGGTTGGGCGAACCGGTGGGAAAGCCGCCGTCGGGGATCAGGCGAATCGGCTCGACCTCCGCGCCGGCCATTTGCAGGGCGGCGTGAATCTCCGG
>CAZTVU010000025.1:0-1637 GCA_964617025.1 uncultured Planctomycetales bacterium
GGGCTCCTTGCGGCCGAGGTGAAGAGCGGAGATGTGGTCGTCTTCCTGGGCGACGAGGTGACCGAGGAGTACAGCGCCGCCAATCGACCCGACCGGATCGCATACCCGACGTTCGTCGAGTCGTTCCTGACCGTTCGCTACCCGGACGTCCGCGTGTCCTACTTCAACGCGTCGATGGCAAATGCGACGGCGGCGAGCACGCTGGAGCGCCTCGAGCGCGACGTGATGCCGCTCAAGCCCACGGTGGCGATCATCTGCCTCGGTCTGCAGGAGGCCGGCATGAAGGCGTTTGACCAGGGCTTGCTTGATGCGCACACGGCCGGAATGAAGAACCTCGTCGGCGCCCTCAAGAAGGCGAACTGCCGCGTGTACGTGATGTCGCCCCCGTCGGTGGATGAGCAGACCCCGGGATCCGCCGCCCTTCAGCAGGTGGACTACAACGGCACGCTCGCCAAGTACACCGTGGCCCAGAAGGAGATCGCGGCGGCCGCCGGCGCAACGTTCATCGACTGGTACAGCGAGTCGGTGGCGGCCCGCGAGAAGGCCCTGAAGACGTCGATGAACTTCGCCTTTTCGCCGGACGGCCTGCGGCATTCTCCCCGTTCGCACGGGCTTGCCGCCATGCTTGTGCTCGAGGCGCTCAAGGCGGAGCCGATCGCCGTCGAGATTACGCTTGATTGGAAGACCGGCGCCGTCCGGTCGAGTCTGGGCGAGGCCTCGCTCGCCGGGGCCGCCGACGGAGCCCGCCAGATCAAGGTCGCCGGGCTGCCGCTGCCGTGGCCGACGTTCTCCGGGCAGTTTCAGTTGTTCGCCACCGACTGGGAGGCCGCCAAAATGTGCCGCTACATGCTCAAGATCGACAACCTGCCCGAGCAGTCGGCCGGCCTGATGATCTCCGACGGAGCGCGGCAGGTGCCGATGCTGCGGCAGCAGGTCGTCGAGGGGCTGAACCTCGTCGTGATTGAGCCTCTGCGGTCGCTGCCGGCGGCCCAGGAGCTGTCCAATCTCATTCGACGCAAGAACTACACCCGCGTGCACGCCTGGCGCGATCAGGAGCTTCAGCCGATCAAGGAGCCGGAGCTGGTCGATGCCCAGAAAGCGCTCGTCGCGGCCTGGTACAAGTACTTCGCGGGCTACGAGAAGATCATCGCCCGCACGCCGAAGGTCTTTGACCTCAGCGTCCAGTTGAAGGACCTTACTTTGACGCTGCAGCCGCCCGCCTCGCCGGCCACGAGGCCGGCGACCGCCCCGGCGGCCCAGTGATCCGCTCGAAGCCCGGACCCGACAATGACGAACCCGTTTTGCGGAAGCATGGTCGCTCTCGTCACCCCGTTTCGCGGGGGCCAGGTGGACTGGAAGGCCCTCGACGCCCTGATCGACTTCCATCTGGAGGCCGGGACGGACGTGCTCGTGCCCTGCGGGACGACCGGGGAGTCGCCCACGCTCTCGCACGAGGAGCACGATCGCGTCAACGCGGCGGTGGTCAAGCGAGCCGGGGGCCGAATCCCCGTGCTCGCGGGAACCGGCTCCAACAGCACGGACGAGGCCATCCAGCTCACGCGGCACGCCCGCGACTCCGGGGCCTCCGGCTCGCTCCAGGTCGCGCCGTACTATAACCGGCCCACGCAGGAGGGGCT